>JAQBUE010000307.1 GCA_027624045.1 Acidobacteriota bacterium | reverse complement strand
CACCCTATTTCGTCCCCGGCCTCGACCTACCGCATTTCAGGATCATTCTTGGATTGGAAAATGCTCTGACGCATCGCCGCGAACTTCATCGTCTCCGGGGCTCCGAGTGCGAAACGCAATGAAGCAACCTGGCCGCCGTTCCCGTCGCCCGCGAAGCCCGCTGCTACTTTCTGCAGGATCGCTTCGTTGCCATGCAGCTTCGGCATCACCGCCAACACGTCCACGAGCGACGCAAACCGTCCATCGGCGCGTGACACCTCGCCGAACGCTGCCGCTACCGCGTCCTGTAACTCGGCGTTTGAAGCAAGCGATTTCTGCTTCTCGTGCGTAAGAATCGCGCTGGCAACTTCAGCGGAAACCGCATCACCGCTCCGCAGCATACTGTCGAGCCGCGCAATGATCTTGGGATCATCGAGCGACGCCGAGGGCAGCAGGCTCTTCGCTTCCTTGACGATGGCGGCGCGAATCGATGATGGCTTTGACGCCAGCTCCAGCATCCGCTCCGCTAGGTTGACTTCAATCCGAAACGGATTTAGGAACCGCATCGCGCGCAGCGTCTCCTCGGCCAAGTTGGGCGTTTCCGCCGACAACGTGGCAAGCATCGCCTCGTTCATCAAGGGCGACGAATCCTCATAGAAGGTCGGCGGGTCGCTGTCGTTGCCCGTCTTGGCCCGCGCTCCCGTCCCGCCCTTCAGCGGGTCGTGAATCGCGAACCACTTGTATCCGTTCACCCACGGACCGGCTACTGTCTCCGGCAGCGGCGCCCCGGCCAGCGAGTCGATGTCTCCAAGTCCTTCTCGTAGAACGTGCGTAAAGAACACCCGCAATAGCCCATCTCGAGCCCGCTCATTCCCCTTGAGCATGGCGTCGCGGAATCGTGCCGCCTGCTCACGCACATTGGTCTTGTGAGCTTCGCCGATCGCTGCGCGGTCTTCATCCCGCTTGACGCGTTCCATCCACGAGCCGTAGAGATACCGCAAATTATCGTTGAGCGTGTTGTAGTACGCCTCGATGAAATTCCGGCGCACCCAGGGGTGGTTCTCGCGCCCCAGGCCGTTCGCCAGCGCGATCTCGATTTCCTTCTTGTGCTCGACGTCGCGGTCCCAGAACCACCACTGGTAGAGGCCCTGCAGCGCCTGCATCTGGACGGCTGGGACCGGCTCATGCCAGGCCATCCGCACGAGTTCGCCTCCCAGCTTCCACTCTTCGGAGATGTACTTGAAATGCTGATTGAAAATGCGCGCCGCACCCCAGCGAGCCCTGGCGTCAGAAGAACGCATCGCCCGCCGAACCGCCGCCGCGAACTGCTCCCGCGCTTCCATCCTCCGCGAGCCGATTTGCCGCAGCGACCAGGCCGCACCGCGTTGCACAATCTTGCTGCGATCCCCGAGGCGCCTAACCAGCCCCTCGATCGATTCAATATCCGCGAACCGGCCCAGCGCGACGGCCGCCTGAAAGCGCACCAGCACGTGCTCGGAATCCAGCAATTCACGAATCGCCGCTACGGTGTCGTCCGGCGGCCGGTCCCAATGCTGGTCAAGCGCGTTGATGGTGGCGACAACGTTGCGGGGATCAAACCTTGCCGGCGGTGTCGGGAACCCTACGTTCCAACCCTTGGCGCCCCCAACCCCCTTCGGCCCCGGGAACACTTCCGACAGCGCCATGATGGCGTACTGCGTGTCGCGGAACGGCGTATCGAAATTCTTGTACTCCGGCGACCCTTGCCAGGCGCCCGATGCCGTCTGCTGAGCGAGACAGAAATCGACTGCCTTGCGAAGCCGCGGGTCATCAATCCCCACACCCGCCTTGGCCAGCGCGTAGATGGCATGATACGTCTGAAATTCCGACGTCGGCGGACCGTCTTCGCCCGGCCGCTGCGGGATTTTCTCCTTCGTGACGATGTGCTTGCTCCAGTTGTACTCGACGATCTCCATCGCGAACGGCATCGCCCAGCTTCCATCCTTCTTCTGATAGCTGAAGATGCGCTCGATGTTCTCGTTGATCTTGTCGCGATACTTCCCGCCGCCCAACTCGACCAGCGCAACGGTCTGCCAGGAAAGGTCAAGCATGTCGGCCGACTCGCCCGCCAGCGCCACCTGCTCAGTCTGTTCGCGTAAGGCCTTGTACTTGGGATCGCCCGTCGCCTTGTAGTAGTGCTCGAACAGCACGCCGCTATGGTGCGCTACCTCGTAGCCGGAAATGCGCGGCAGATTGCCGTTCGATTCCGGTTGCGGCGCTACGACACCGGGCCAATACATCTCCATGAACTCGCGAATCCCGCGATAGAGTTCCTCGCGGCGCTCGCCCGAAATTTGCTTATCGAACTTGTCGACAATGTAAGCCAGCCGGCTCAGTACATTGCCCGGCGCGTGAATCATGCGCGCCCACGAGGCATCGGTCTTGCCGTACAGCGGCCGCGGATTATTCGACAGCCGCTCGATCAGAAACTGCAAGCTCGGACGCGCCCGCACCGGATAACCGTTCTCGACCGCGATCATCTCGCTGCGTGTCGAAAAATGTGTCGGGTGACACGCGATGCACAGCCGGGTCTCCTGCACCGGATTCGTCGTCCTCAGCGCCACCACGCCCTTGCGCGGGACGTTCGCGTGCCAGCTATCCCCTTTGCGAACGATGTAATCCATCGCCGTGCGAACCGCCTGCCGCGGATCGTCGTACGGCGGCACATCATAAAGCTCGGTCTGCAGTTGATACGCCGGGTGGTTCCCCATCACGCGCACGTAGTATGTCCCCGGCGCGATCACGCGCGGCTGAAACTTATGCAGCCCGTGCAGAATAGTTGACTTCTCCGGCTCGAAGCGCTCAATGCCGCGCTTGTACTCGACAGGTTCGCCATCCTTCACCGTGAACAACGCCACGTCCACCGGGACGTCGCGATCGAGCATCTCTACATTGATGTGGACCAGCTTGTCGCCCGGCCCCGCGTAGTCGAACGTGTACCAGTGGATTCCCCCGAGCATCTGCTCAAACTGCTCGCGAGGCGTGCTTAGGGTAGGAATGTAAGCCCGGTCGTCGGCGCTGCCGTAAATCGTCGAACCGATCTCGATTCGCTGAGCGTCTCTCCAGCCGGTATGTGTCCCCACGCCCAGATCCGCCCCGCCTGCCGGCCCGCCGGAGATCGCCTTCAGTTCGGCCTCGACTTGAATCGAGCGGCCCTCGCCGATCCGCACCGCTTCCAGAATGACCGTTGCCGTTCCCGCTTGCTCGGGACGAACGGTCGCGTAGAGATCCGCGTCACCAGCGTGCAGTTGCTTTGTGATCTGGCGGCCGGCCGGGTCGCGGTAGGTAACTTTCAGAGTGTCGTTCTCAGCGAAAGCAGAGATGTCGGGGGCGGAGATCAACAGTCCGTATGCTTGCGATTTCTCAACCGCGAACCGTGCTGTTTCGTTTGAACCGTCATGTAGAGCAAATGTTTGGAGCCCATCGTCCGCCGATGAAGCGACCGTCCAGAACCACATCAAGCCCGCCGCCAGCAGCACCACGCCAGCGATTCGCGAGAACAAACGCATACTCGGACAGCACTCGAAATTCATGTTTCCCCCGGACCGAAGCGGCTTCCGCCGCCGCGCTTCCATTGTAGACTCTAGTCGCGGTTGCGCCACCCTCGATGACCGCACCGTTGTGGCGCAAGGCTCCAGCCTTGCCGGGTCGCGAGTCTTCGCGATCCAGGCCCGCGAGCAAGCTACGGGCCCAGTAGAGCCTGAGAACCGAAGACTCGGTTCTCGGCAAGCCGGGAGGCTTGCGCCAGTGTGCCCAGCATGGGCTGGATCTAGTTGGATGAAAGGAGCCAACCGGGGCCGATGGAGGCA
>JAQBUE010000306.1 GCA_027624045.1 Acidobacteriota bacterium | reverse complement strand
CGAAAGCTAAAACGGCTTGTTTTCTTTTTCACCCATTGGGTGTTGGCCTCCGTGCGTCCTGACAGGGCTTGAACCCCTATGAATAAAGACGCTGAAGGCCGCTGGAAGGTCGGGATGACGAAATCAAATTGGAAATGCGGGCTTGAAGGAGGGACCACTGAAGCTCAACCAGGTGATCAAGATCAGTGAGAGTACCGAGGAGGCCGAGCAGCACTACTTTTTCGATGATGTCAACGTGTCCGCTACAGATACGGTTGAACGTCACCTCAAGCGCATCGACGATGTAGTAGCTGACGCGGACGTCACATTCAGTTCTACCTGAACCCGACGACTCCAGGGCACGGACCTGAGCCTGGCGGAAGGCCTCACCCAAGAACAGATCGAATCAGCCCACAGCGATGAAAGCACTAGACTTCCAGACGGCCTCTTTCCTCCCGACCGCTGGCTCAGGAAATCCGACGATTCGACCTCCAAGTAGTACCGCAAGAACGCTCCAGGAAGGCCCCACAGCAACCGCTGGCACGAAAGACAACCCAAGGTGTGGCCCATGCCCTACCGGGCGCAACAACCCGCCGGAACAACGGTCACGCCGCGCCTGCTGTCATAAAGAGAGCGGGAAGTCAAATGCGATTCAAGCCTGCTTGGGAGGACTTCTCGTAGTGTAATCTGAAGCTGTTGAGGTCTTTCATCGTGGGCTGTGAGTAATCGGTGTAATAGAGTGCGATCGTGGTGGATGGAAACTTCCACACCGCCTCGAAAGAGGCGCTTCGAGAGGTGTCCTGCATCTCCTCTGGCCGAGTGCGATGCGTCGGGCTTCCGTACTTCTCGGTCAACAGCGGTTCGAGGCGCTTGAGAAGAACGTGCGGGAATCGGAGAAAAAGCTCCTGCGTCGGCGTCAAGCTGACGGTGGAAAGAGTGTTCGTCACGTTGTCCAGGTTGAAAGCAACTTCAAATTTCGCACCTTCGATGTCGTAGGCCGGGATGACGAGGTTGCAGTGGTATTTTGTCCCGCGTCTCTCGTGATCCAAACGCGTCACTTCCGTCTCGAACAGTTCCTGCAACTGTTCTTCGGTCATGCCCCATTTCGCATCTCGCCAGCCTCCAACGTCTTTGGGTGGGTCTTCCGCTCTTGTACTGACGCAGGAGAGAGCGATGAGGCAGAGTACAGCCGCAGCACGGCAGGGGATAGCGCTCCTACTAGTAAGCATGTTCCACCTCCCTAAATCGAGCCTAGGAGTACCTGTACCACATTCCGTACGCTCGGGAAAGGTGTTGGTGACACCAACCGAGCCGCGAAAAGGTTGTCCAAGCCGCAAATCCTTCGTCTCGATCGGCTACGCGAAGACCGCAAGGACCCCAAATGATCGGGTGAGAGGGACCGCTGAAGGTCAAGCATTGTAGGTTGGATGATCCTTGTGGAAAACTCCACTTAGTCTCGTCCCTGTGCCGACGATCGGAGCCGGTTCTCGCGGCGGGATTCACACGCTCTGCGAATTCGACAAGGGCCTCTTTTTTCGCGAACACGGTGGGAAGCTACCCTAGTCTTTACTCGCTTTCTTGGCCTGCTGTTGCCGTTCTAACATATGTGAGAGTGGTAGGGCCGCAGAGTGGGACCAACGCACTGAAAACCGCGCAAAGTCGGCGGCTTTTGCAGTTCTGGCTTGCGGACACGCTCGGGCCGTCTGGCGTCAGCGACCGAGTTGCCAACGTGGCACTTCTTTCGCCCTTGTCCGGTCTGCCCGCCAATGGTTTGAAAGAGCGTGGGGGGATGGCGGGTCCTTACGACTGTAACGATTGCTGTAACTATTCGGTGCGTCTAGGTGCGCTTCTGTGCGCCCCAACCTGAGCCTGATGTGCCCAAATTCAACGACTTGCGCCCCGGTGCAGCGCGGTCGTACGAACTTACAAGCAGGAGGTCCCGAGTTCGAGTCTCGGACCGCCCACCAATCTTTTCAACGAGTTAGGTGTTGTCGGCAGCCGCCCGGTTAGCCCATGTCCACACAGATGTCCACATAGACCCGCGTTCGCTGCCCGAAATCGTCCCAGAGGCCCTCCGCAAGGGGCGGGGGAGTTTCTCCCTCTTGAAGCCCACCGTAGCCGTACCCGCCCAACCGCAGCCTACTAGAACACTTTGCTTTGCCCAGCTTTGCTCTTGGTGGTCTGTGTTCCTGTGGTGCTAGAACGTGCGGCTCACCGAGGACTCGTCGGATCTCCGACCGGGGGGGGGGCGGGTCAATCGAAAGCAGTGCCGGGGGGACGTGCAGGAGGCGTACTAGCCGAGAGTCTCTGTGTCAGAAAAAAATCCGAAAAAACTTCTGGGGTTGGGGCGCCCTCAGGCTCCGTTCCAGCCGTCCCACGAAAACCGCTACCACTCCCCCAACTGGTCTATTTTTACTCCGCCGAAGTGGTCTAATTTCTCTCCGCCCTTGACACACTACAGCCACGTGCGGATGGCGGCGAAGCGCGAAGCGGTGGGAAAACTCAGTTCGGGGCTGATGGACAGGCCCGTGGCCGAAAAGAAGGACGAAGTCGACCCGGCCCGAAAGGTGAACTAGCGCCGGTGGCCGCGAAGCGGTTACGTCACAATTTACGTCACAATTCGCGGGCTGGGCACGAGCGGACGCTCGTAACCTGTTGAAAGCAATGGTGGGCGCGCGGAGACTCGAACTCCGGACCTCCTGCGTGTGAATTCGGACGACCGTGTTGCACTGGGGCGCAAGTCGTTGAATCGGGGCACATCTCGTTCAGGTCATGGTGCATAGAAGCGCACCTAGACGCACCGAATAGTTACACCAATCGTTACACCGAGGGGGGTATGAACCCAATTCCGAGTTGGAGCCTCATCCAGCGTCGAGGATAATTTTCTCGGCGCACGGATTCAGTCCAACTGGAGGCGTCTCGGGACTCGCACCGGAAGGGTCGGGCGCTCCACTCGTCAGGCTGTTGGCGTGTTGACGGTTTGAGCCGCGATTGGCCACCCTGGAACGACCAATCGTTACACCGCCTGGTGGTCTGCTCCGCTGACGAATTGGAGCCCTGTCCGGCGCCGTCGGAACATCTGTTATCCTTGCATCGGAACCCGCGCTTCTGCTGCGCTCGCGGTGCCAGGACAACGCAAAATAATAACCTAGTTTTTGCGGTTTGGGGAGAGAGGCTCGGCCCGCCAGAAAATCCGTCTCGGGAAGAAGCGGCTACTTCACCCGATGGGGCGAGCGACAGAGCCACATGCTGCCAATGAGGGAAGGAGTGGAGGCACGGTGAATTGGTTTGGCGAACTGAGTATGGCAGGGAAGGGAAGCCGGGGCTCAGCTATAGCTGAGGCGCCGGCAGGTGAAGCATAGCACTGTGGCTGAAAGAGTCAAGGTACGGAGCCTCGTGGAAGGGGCTCAACATGCGGGCATGTTGCGAGTGGTCAGGAGAGAGAGCTACGCTTGCGGTCGGCTACTTGGCGTGAAGAAAAGCATTGCCAAATTTGATTGGCTCGCAGCGATGAAATGCACGACGATGGCTTCGCCGCCCTTTCACTCCCTCGCCACCACGGTGTCGTACAGCCCGTAATGGGTCAGACCCGGGTGGCTATCTATGCCGGTGTAACGGAGCGACGCGTCTTCGTAGCGCCGGAACGCGAACACGGCCTGGTTCATCTGCTCGGTGTTGAACACCTTGAGCCGTACAAGCAGGTGGAAGTCCTTCACCGTCAGGCCGGTGACAGCGAGGAACAGCTCCGGTTCGAGCTTGGTGATGGCATCCTGCAACGTGTTCTCGCGGAAGTCGGTCAGGTACATGAACGCCGGAATGCGCGTCGCAAACTTGATGAGTTTCTCCTGAACGAGCTTGCGCTTGG
>JAQBUE010000305.1 GCA_027624045.1 Acidobacteriota bacterium | reverse complement strand
CAGCGTCAAGCCGACGCGGCCGATAGTAGTGCAGCAGCCGGTTGTCGGGATCGGCGTCACGTCCGCGAGCGGAGACCTCATTCGATTGCCGGAACGTTTCGCTCGTTACGAGCAGCCGCACGAGCTTCTTGGTCGACCAGTCGTTTTCGACGAACCAGCCGGCCAGGTAATCAAGAAGCTCCGGATGCGATGGGCGCTCGCCCAAATGGCCGAAGTCGTCGGGGGTGGTGACCAGACCCGCACCGAAGACCCAGTGCCAGACTCGATTCACGAAGACCCGAGCGGTGAGCGGGTTGGCGGGGTTGGCGACGGCTTCCGCCAGCTCGAGGCGGCCGCTGCCAGTGAGGTTCGCCGCGTCGCGCTTGCCTGCCAGTACCTCGACATAACCGCGCGGCACGCTGTCGCCGAGGTCTTCGTAGACGCCGCGCTCGTTCAGCCGGTAGTTGTTGCCCGCGTCGAGGTCGGCCATGCCGTTGACAGTCCAAGGGTTGGCTAACTGCCGCTCGGTTTCCTGGTAGGTGGTGACAAGTGTTCTCACCGGCTTGTGCATCGCCAGCTCGTTGGGAAGCAGCCGGTTCGTGAGCATCCAGTTGATGAGGTGGACGTCGTCTTCCGAGGCGCGGTCGTTGGCCCAAGCTTCGATTGAGTTCGCGAGCCATTGCTCGTAGCGGGCGGCGGCAGCAGCCAAGTCGACGGGGGCGTCGCCGCCAAACAGGGACTCGAAGCGAGTTAGCTCATCGGCTGGCTCTTCCTCTTTGTCATGGAGCAGCGCCTTCGTGATGCCGAACCAGCTTCTCGGATCGGCCGCTTGCTCGTCCGTGCACTTGCCGCCCAGCCCGACGCGCGGCGGGAAGTTGGGGTTCGACGTCTTTGTCGCGACCTCGACGTAAACCCTTGTCTCCTGGACCTCGACATCCGTCTGAGGCCGATTCGTCTTCTCGGCCGCTGTTGTTGACAGCCGCACCCAATACGGCTCGGCGTTCTTAAGGTATTGCTGGCGCTCGGTGAGGAAGGCGTTGTCGACGATCAAGCGATGCGCGCTGAAGTCGCCGCCCGCAACCTGCATGCTCAAGTGCTCGCGGCCGCTGTGATTCAGATACGGCGTGCGGATCGCGCCGTTGAGGCGCGGCGACAGCGAGTTGGTGTAGAGCCCCGCGGGCAGAAGCAGTTTGAGTGCTTTGCGGCCATCCAAATCCACCACAAAGTCGCCATTGTTCACCTGCTGCAGGCCAACGCCGTCGATTGACCAGCCGTCAGGGACGCCCTTGCTGAAATCGGCGATGACCTCGAACTCGCGCGCATTATTCGAGGTGCGCTCACCGGAGGCCTGACGGTACTGTTCGGCGAGACGTTGCCAGGCAGCGCTGACGGTCTCGCCCTCCTTCACGGAGCGATTCAGTTGGAGCCAGGGGTAGACGAGATTCCCGAGCGCAGGCTCGCTAGCCGCGTCGGCATCAAGGACAACCTCGTTCCATGCGGCAAGGCGGATCGGGTCGAGGCCCTGCGCAAGTTCGGCGGCGTTCCGATCTGAGTTAACGCAGGCAAGCGCGGCTCGCAGGTATCGCGGAATATTGGGGGCGTCTTCGAGCCACCACTTCGATACGGCTTCGCGCAGCTTCGGCTTCAGCGCCGAGAGCCGCTCGAGCGTCTCACGGTTACGGTCACCGGTATCGAGTGTGTTCGAGACCCAGCGCGAACTCATGAAGACACCGCCCAGGGCGTAGTAATCCTTTTGCGAGATGGCGTCGAGCTTGTGATCGTGGCAGCGCGCGCAGGCGACGGTCATCGCCTGAAAGGCTTTCGAGAAAGCGTCGATCTTGTTATTGAGCATCTCCTGCGAGATACCGTTGAATTGCAGGCTGTCGCCGTGGCGATTTTCGCCCATCTGGTAGAACATCGGGCCGATCAGCGATTCGTTGATCTGTTCAGTGGGGTTGATGCGCGGCGCCGGGAGCAGGTCACCAGCGATCTGTTCGCGCGCGAGCTGATCGTATGGGACGTCCTGGTTGAAAGCCCGGATGAGATAGTCGCGGTAACGCCAAGCGCCTTTAGCGGGGATGTCCCACTCGTAGCCGTAGGTGTCGCTGTAGCGAACGACGTCCATCCAGTGGCGCGCCCAACGTTCGCCAAAGTGTGGCGACGCGAGCAGGCGATCGACGGCGCGCTCGTAGGCTCCGGGCTGCCGGTCTTCGAGGAAGACGCTGATTTCTTCGGGCGTCGGGGGCAGCCCGGTGAGCGTGAAGCTAAGCCGCCGCAGCAGGACGTAGCGTTCGGCTTGCGGGGCGGGCGTGAGCCCCTCGGATTCAAGCCGGGCCAGGATGAAGCGGTCGACAGGCTGATCGGACCACTGAGTGTGCTTGACGCCTGGGACGCGAGTCTTCTTGACCGGCTGGAGACTCCACCAGTGGCTGCGCTCCTCGAAGATCTCGCTCCAGGTCTTTTCCTGCCTAGGCGCAGCAGCAGCCTCATCGCGAGGGTCGGGTGCGCCCATGCGTATCCAGTCCTCGAAGGCTGCAATGACGTCGGCGTCGAGTTTGCCGCCGCCGAGCGGCATTGGGGATGTGGCGCCTTCGTGACGAATCGCCAGGATCAGCGGGCTCTTCTCCGGTTCACCGCGAACGACCGCGGGGCCTGACTTGCCGCCCTGTTCCCAGCCGCCCCGGAAGTCGAGCCGGAGATTGCCTTGTGGCCGGTCGCCACTATGGCAGACATCGCACTTCTCGGCGAGGACGGGGCGGATGCGGTTTTCGAAAAACTCGATTTCAGCGAGTGAGTAACTGGGGGCGTTCTGGGGCGCTGCGTGAACGAAAGCGGCCGCTGCAAGCAGGGTTCCCAGCGTGCGGGCTAGACCTATATGGCGGGGACGCGGCAATGGAGTCAAGCGCGGTTCCGGTTCGTGCGTCCTTCCATGTTAACTCGCAAACAGTTTCTACGGGCTCGAATAAATTCATTTCAGCACGGTATGATGGCCCCATGTCGTCCGTCGCTGGACATTACGGATTGCCCGACCTGCTGTCCACGATCCTCAATGCTCTCGAGGCGCAGGGCAAGAGCCTCGACAATCTGACCGCCGATGACTTGGCGGCGATCGATGAGTTTCACATTCGCGGACGCGAAGCCACGGTCGAGTTAGCCGAAATGTCCGAGGTCCGCAACAACTCGAAAGTGCTCGATGTCGGTTCGGGATTGGGCGGTTCGACGCGCTTTCTCGCGGCTGAGTTCGGCTGCCGGATCGTGGGTGTAGACATCACTCCGGAGTACTGCGAAACCGCGCAGGCGCTATCGAAACTGGTCGGCCTCGAACAGCTAACGGAGTTTCATTGCGCGTCCGCGCTGGAGATGCCCTTCGAGGATGCCACGTTCGACTTGGCTTGGACCCAGCATGTCCAGATGAACATCGCCGATAAGCCGGGGTTCTACCGCGAAATCGCACGTGTTCTGCGGCCGGGCGGACGGTTCGCATTCCACGACATTCTAGCCGGACCGGGCGGGCCGCCTCACTTCCCGGTGCATTGGGCCGGCGTACCTGAGATGAGTTTTCTGATCGCACCGCACGACTTGCTGGCTCTACTCGAGCGCAGCGGATTCCGGGTGCTCACCTGGCGTGACACGACAGCGATCTCCCGCGAATGGTTCCTGGCTGCACTCCAGCGCCGCCAGGAATCAGGGGCTCCCCCGTTGGGACTGCACCTGCTTCTAGGCGATACAGCCGCGGACAAATTTGCGAACGTCGGCAGGAACCTGTCGGAAGACCGCATCACCGTTTTTCAGGGCGTGCTTGAGAAGACCGGTTGAGCGGCGGCGGCGTCCCCCCTTCCAAAATGTCAACGCAATTTAGAAAGATCC
>JAQBUE010000074.1 GCA_027624045.1 Acidobacteriota bacterium | reverse complement strand
ACACCCTATTTCGTCCCCGGCCTCGACCTACCGCATTTCAGGATCATTCTTGGATTGGAAAATGCTCTTCCACGTGCAAATGAGGCCACAAGGCCACTGGAGGAAATAGCCCTTAAGTTGCTCTATTTATTGAAGTTAGGTGGTGAGCGCGGAAGGAATCGAACCTTCAACCTAGTGATTAAGAGTCACTTGCTCTGCCAATTGAGCTACGCGCCCGGGAGGGAAATTCACCGGCTTGGGGCCGATCCGGACAGCCGAATCCGCCCCGGCAAGCGTTCATTGTAGCATCGCCGACCGGTGCTTTCCTCAGGCCTGACCCGGCCCTACGTCGCCGCCGGAATCTTCATTTCGCTGATCACTTTCCCGGCGCGGATGCAGTGCACCGGCTGGACGTCGCGGTCGCCGGTTTCACTATTGCGGAGGCTGTCGGTCAGAGTCGTTTTCTGGTCGACAACCCGGAACAAGGTGAGGTCCGCAACCGTCCCGGCGGAGAGCGATCCGAGTTCCCTGCCCCGATCGATCAACTCAGCCGGACCGAGTGTTGAAACCTTGACCATCTCGGGCACTGTGAATCCCAAGTGCAGCAACTTGGCCATGGTGCGGCCATAGCTCCAGACAGGACCTTTGATGCTGCCTCGATGAATGTCGGTCGAGAGCGAGTGCAGCGGAAAGTTGTGCTTCAGCGCGTTGCGCGCCGCGATCCAGGCAAAGCTGCCCGCTCCGTGACCGAGATCGAAGCGGACGCCGTGTTCGAGCGCCTTCCAAGCTTCGGGGACGGGCCGTCCGTCACTGTGGAAGATGCCCATCGGGAACCCTTTGAAGCAGTGCGTGACAATGTCGCCAGGGCCGAGCTGATTCAGGACTTCCTGAATCAGCGGCGGCGCCATGCCGATATGCGCCATGACGTGGGTGCCGGTCTCGCGCGCTGCCTGAACGGCCAGTTTGGTCGGCGTGAGGGCAAGGTTTCCGGCATGGCGGTTGGACGAAAGCACCTTGACGCCCATCAGGACGTCCTTGTTCTTAGCAATCGTATTGATGGTCAGTTCCTGATCGAAGACCGACCATTCGCCCTGCATTGGCTCGCCAGGCTTCTGGCGGTGAGCGGCAACGTTTGTGAATCCCAGCACGCGCGTAACGGACTTGTCGATGACATCGCGGCGGAAGGCATCGAACTCATCCGAGCGGAAGCCGCCCGGGTCGGCGATCGTCGTCACCCCGGTGTAGACGCCCGCGTCGCGGTCGGGATGTACGGCCTCGGCACTGTCCCCCGCGGCGAAGACGTGCGTGTGGAGGTCGATCCAACCAGGCGACACGTACAGGCCCTGGGCGTCGAGAACGCGCGTTCCGGCGCCTGGCTTCAAGCCGCCGGCTACCTGAGTAATTTTCCCGGCCTTGATGCCAACATCCACTACTTTGTTCAACGCGTTATACGGATCGATGACGGTACCGCCACTGACGATCAAGTCAAAGTCGTCCCCTTGCGCGGCCAGAGGTTGAGCGGCTGCCAGCGCGAGAACGGCGGCAGCGTCTTGCAGGAAAGATCGTCGGGAAAATTGGGATAGATGATTCCGTGGCGTGGTCATAACGTTAGAGTTCTCTGTCCGAGAGTTGTTGTGATGAATCTAGCAGAGTGCATCAGAAAGAGCGTTGGCGAGTCGAATTTCGGATTCGCACTCGAACTGCGGCGCAATTTCGAGTACCCTAGTCGTTATGGACTGGGTCGTTATGCGCTCGCTTGATCGGCTACGCGTGGCTGGGACGGTGGCTTTGTTGCTGGGGCTTGCCGCGGGTCCGTCCGTTGGCGTGCTTCGCGCAAACGAGCCCGACGAGTTTTTCGAAACGAAGGTGCGGCCACTGTTTGTTGCGCAGTGCCAAGTGTGTCACGGCGACAAGCAGCAGATGGGCGACATCGATCTCAGCCGCAAGCAGGGCCTCGATCGCAATGGCGCGGCGGGCTCCATCGTTGTCGCGGGAGATCCCGACGCCAGTCCGCTGATTCACGCCATCCGCTACGACTCGAAGATCAAGATGCCGCCAACGGGCAAACTGTCCGACGGCGAGATTGCGGATTTGACCGAGTGGGTGCGCATGGGCGCGCCTTGGCCCGAACCGAAGGTATCCCAGCAGTCAAGCGGAGCAGGCAGTGAGTTCACGGAAGAAGAAAAGTCGTGGTGGTCGTTCCAGCCGGTGAAGCGGCCTGAGCCGCCCGCGGTTCGCAAAGCGGACTGGGCGCGGTCGCCGATCGACAACTTCATCCTGGCGCGGCTCGAAAAAGAGGGCTTCGAGCCGGCTCCGGAAGTGGACAAGCTGACGCTGCTGCGGCGCGTGACGTACGACCTGACGGGGTTGCCGCCGACGGAGCGCGAGATCGCGGATTTCCTGGCCGATGACTCGCCCAAAGCATACGAGAACATCGTTGAGCGGCTGCTCGATTCGTCGCGCTACGGCGAACGCTGGGGACGGCATTGGCTCGACGTGGCGCGTTATGCGGATTCGACGGGCGTTGACGAAGACCACAAGTATCCTTATGCCTGGAAGTACCGCGACTATATTGTCGATGCGTTCAACGACGATGTGCCGTTCGACCGTCTTTTGCGGGAGCAGATTGCCGGCGACTTGCTGCCGGCCGATAACCCGGGGGCGCTGAATACGCGCGGCATCATCGCGACGGGTTTCATGGCGCTGGGGCCGAAACTAATCGCCGAACAGGACAAGAAGAAGATGCTCTACGACATGATCGATGAGCAGATCGAAGTCGTAGGCAAGGCCGTGCTCGGGCTGACGCTGCAATGCGCGCGCTGTCACGATCACAAGTTCGATCCGATCCGGCAGCGGGATTACTACTCGATGGCGTCGATCTTTCGTAGCACGAAGCAAGTGACTGACTGGCAGTCACATGTTTCCGAGCTTTACTTCGCGCCGCTGGTTCCGGATGACGAAGCAGACCTGTATTTTTCGCATCAGAAGAAGATCGAGCGCAAGAAGCAGCGGATCTCCAACATCGTCGATGAGCAGACAGCGGCTCACGTGATGCGTTCGCTGCACGAGGTTCCCAAATACCTCGCGCCTGCGCGGGAACTATTGAACGCGCCGAAACCACGAATGTCCGCCCCGACCGCTACAGCAGAAGCCACACCCGGACACGAAGCGGATGCCGTTGTCGCTGAAACCGCCTCGAAGTACGGGCTCGATGCAGGTCTGCTTGGCAAGTGGTTTGACTACCTCAAGCCGACCGACGAGGTGCGGCCACATCTCGACCGCCTGCTGCAAGCCAACCAAGCGGACCTGCCGACGGTAGCGGAGCAATACCGCGCGGAGTTCGAACAGACGGCCTCGAAACGTTACGGCGAACTGGCGGAATGGCGCACCAAGTTCGCCGAGGCTCTTGCGAAGGATGAGACCCCCCCTGAGAAACCGTTTTTCTTCGCCGGTGAGAATCGCTTTTTCACCGAGACAAGCGCTGGAAACGGGCCGCTCAGTGTTACGAAAGAGAATCGCGAAAAGCTTTTCTCCTCGGAGGCCCTTGAACAACTCGCGCGCCTAGAGATCGAGCAGAAGG
This sequence comes from Acidobacteriota bacterium, assembly GCA_027624045.1. GTDB lineage: Bacteria > Acidobacteriota > Terriglobia > Bryobacterales > UBA6623 > JAPPLB01. Next base: position 20,854 of record JAQBUE010000074.1, on the reverse strand, counting down.
AACTGGAGAAGACCCTTCCGCCCAAGCCGCCGATGGCGAACGCGGTTGCTGAGGAAGCACCCCACCAGCAAAACGTCTTCGTGGGCGGCAACGTGCGGGCGTTGGGCGACGAAGTGCCCAAGGCATTCCCCGCCATCCTCACTCACAACGAGCAGCCTGAGATCAAGAGTGTGAGTGGCCGGCTGGAACTGGCTCGCTGGCTTTCGAGCGCCGACAATCCGCTGACAGCGCGCGTGATGGCGAACCGCATCTGGCTGTGGCACTTCGGCGAAGGGCTCGTGGGAACACCAAACAACTTCGGCAAGGTGGGCGCCCAGCCAACGCATCCCGAGCTGCTCGACTATCTCGCTTCGGAGTTTGTGCAACGGGGATGGTCGGTCAAGGCGATGCACCGGCTGATCGTGCTTTCGAGCACCTACCGCATGAGCGCGGATACGACAGAGCAAGCCCACGAGAAGGATCCGGAGAACCAACTGTTGTCGCACTTCACTCGCCGGCGGATGGATGCCGAGGAAATCCGCGATACGCTGCTGGCGATCGAAGGGGCGATTGACTACGGCATGGGCGGAACGTTGCAGACAGGCGTTGGTCAGGGGATGACGACGACGGACCAGCTTCCGCCGTTCGACGTGTCGAAGAGCTACCGGCGCACGCTGTATCTGCCCCTGCGGCGGGCCAATATTCCAAAACTGCTCACCCTGTTTGACTTCGGTGACGCTACGACAAGCACCGGCGCGCGCGCGAGCACCAATGTCGCCCCGCAGGCTCTGTTCATGATGAACAGCGAGTTCGTCTCACGCGTTGCCGAAGGCTTTGCGCGGCGCCTGCTGGCCGAGCGGAGGATGCCGGATGAAGAACGAGTGCGCCGCGCCTGGCTGACCGCGCTGGCAAAGGAACCGGCCGCGGCTGAGGTTTCCGAAGCGCTGGATTACATGCGGGCGTTCCGTAAACAGGCCGCCACGAAAGACGCGCAGGATATTGGGAGTTCGCCGCAACAGGGTCCGGATGATCCCTCGCCCGACACCCCCAGCTATTACTATGGGGAGCCGACGCTCGCCGCGTGGCGCAGCTACTGTCGCGTCCTGTTAGCTTCAAACGACTTCATCTACATCCAATGACCCCATTCAGAAGATCACCAATGTCGCGCCGCGCTCTGTTGCGGCAGTCCGCCTGCGGGTTCGGGATGCTGGGCCTGCGAGGACTGCTGGCAGCCGAGGAAGCACGCAATCCGCTCTCGCCAAAGCAGCCGCACATCCGGGCGCGGGCCAAGCGTGTGATTTTTCTCTTCATGCACGGCGGGCCCTCGCATCTCGATATCTACGATCCCAAGCCGCGCCTCGAACGCGACCACGGCAAGCCGCTGCCGTTCGCGCGTCCGCTAACGTTTGCCGAAGAGCAGGTGGGCGGGTTGCTGAAATCGCCGTTCGCGTTTAAGCGGCACGGCCAGAGCGGCATCCCGCTCAGCGAGTTGTTCCCGAATCTGGCGAATCACGTCGACGAAATGTGCATCGTTCGCTCGATGGTGGGTGATAGCGTGGCGCATGGCGGCGCGCTGATGCAGCTTCACACCGGGACGAACACATTTACGAGGCCGAGTTGGGGCTCGTGGGTCGTATACGGGCTCGGCACGGAAAATCAAAACCTGCCGGGGTTCATCACCATCAAGCCCACGCTATTCCATGGCGGCGCGAAGAACTATTCAGCGGGCTTTCTGCCGGCAGCTTATGAAGGCACCCCCATCGGCTATGCGGCCCTGGGGCCGGACGACCTGAAAGAGCCCATCCAGTATTTGGAGCGTCCGGGCATGCCTGCCGACTTACAGCGCTTCGAACTCGACATGCTGCAGAAGCTGAATCGCCGCAACGCCGAGCAGGCGCAATTCGATCCGCAACTCGATGGGCGGATTCAGGCTTTTGAGTTGGCGGCGCGCATGCAGACCGAGGCTCCGGAGGCGTTCGATCTCACAAAGGAGTCGGAGGCCACCAAGAAGCTCTACGGTCTTGACAACGATGAGACGCGCGACTTTGGTTGGCAGTGTCTCGTGGCGCGGCGGCTCTCGGAGCGCGGCGTGCGGTTCGTGCAGGCATCGCATACCTACCGCGTCGGCAACCCGGTCGGCTGGGATGCCCATTCAAACCTGGTTCCGAACCATGTCGGGCGGGCCAAGCAGGTTGACCAGCCGATTTCGGCGCTGCTTACGGATCTGAAGGCGCGCGGATTGCTCGACGACACGTTGATCGTCTGGAGCGGCGAGTTCGGGCGAACGCCGATCGCGCAATCAGGCGATGGCCGCGACCACAACCCCTACGGCTACACTTCATGGATGGCCGGCGCGGGCGTGAAGCACGGCTTCATCTACGGCGCGACGGATGAGTTTGGGTATCACGCCGTAGAAGACCGCATGCATATTCATGACTTGCATGCGACGGTGCTACACATCCTCGGCCTCGACCACAAGAAGCTTACTCACTTCCACGGCGGGCGGAATTTCCGCTTGACCGATGTGGCGGGGAATGTGGCCGAGAAGCTGCTGGCTTGAGACAACGCTTAGTCGGACTCTGAGCCAAAGATACTACCGAGATCGCGAGCGCCGTGGATGACATTGAGAATCTCGACGATGCCCCGTTGATGCCGATACAAGATGATGTAGCGGCCGACCGGAAAACTCCGGCATCCAGGGCTGAGTTCATCTCTGGATCGGCCGATACCGGGTGTACGGGCCAACCGGCGAAACTTTTCTCGCAGGAATGAGTCAAATCTGCGAGCGCTCGCAAGGCTATCGCGTGCGATGTGTATGGTGATCTCCAGCAGTTCCGCCCGCGCCTGCTTCGAGATCCGCAGCCTTGCCACCGTATAACGCCCTACTGTTCGGTGCGAAGCCTTTCCATGGCCTCTTCTTGAATCTCATCGAAAAGTTTGTCTATTTCGTGCTCGGTGTATTCGGTGAACTCGCCACGCTCGATCTGGTCGATACTCGCCTGCACTTGGTCGCCTAGCTCGGCCTTGCGGCGCTCACGCTCGACCAGAAGACGCACCGCTTCGGTGAGGGCTTCCTCGGTGGACGAGTAACGGCCAGCCTCCACCTGCTCCCTCAGAAGCTGCTCTGTTTCCGGGGCTATCGTTACACTCATGCCAGCCTCCGCTGCTTCTGTATCCATTCTAGGCCCATGCGGCAGCGCCGGGGCGGACCGGTGGATCAATTAATAGATTCCTAACCCGCCACCGTGTATTTCTTCACCGCATCTTCATCCAGCTCAACACCCAACCCCGGCCTATCGGACACGATCGCGTAGCTATCCTTGATTTCGATCGGCTCGACAATCAGGTCATCAACACGCTGGTAACTCAAAATGTCGCTGGGGTAAGTGCAATTGGCGGCCGCCGAGCAGGCATGCAGGTACGTCGCATCGCGGATCCCCATATCGTGCGACGAGCCATGCCATACGTCGTAGCCCATCGCCCTCGCGATATAGCAATTCGACACGAAGCGCGGCATGCTCGCTGGCGAGGTGTTGAACATGTCGACCGCACCCGCTGAGTAAGCCTTGATCATCTCCAGCGGATCGCTCTGGTGATGGCAGACCATGTAGCTGACCTGGTCTTTGAGCTTGCGATAACCCTCGTGATCCTTCTTCGGGAAGGGATCCTCTAGCACCATCATGTTGCCGATCTCGTCCAGTTGCTTGGCGAGCGGTAAACACTGCTCGTAGGTGTAGAAGCGCTCGTTGGGATCGACGATGGCTTTGATGCCGGGGGCCTCGTCGGCGATGGCCTGGATGACGTCGACCACCGGATCTTCGAGCGTGCATTTGATCTTGATCGTGGTGAACTTGCCCTCCTTGGCGCGTTGCGCGACACGGCGCATATCCTCGGCGTTCTTTCGGCCGCACCAGTAGCCGACCAGTACTTTTCGCTGCGCTAGGCCGCCCAGCAGGCGATACACCGGCCAGCCAACAGCCTTGCCGACGATGTCGTAGAGGGCGGATTCGAAGACTTCGTAGCCGTGGCCATCGGGCAGATCAAGGTTAGTGAGGTTGAAGTCAAAAACATTCCTGCCCGTAATGGCATCGGCTGTGGCACGAATCTTGGCGCCGTCAGCACCGCGGTTGCTTTCACCGATGCCAATGATGCCGGCGTCGGTGTGCATCTTCAAGATCCACTTGGGGACCATGGAGAACAGCGGTGTTTCGACATACTCGGGGCTGTAGATGATGTCGTCCTGCATCGGGACGGCAACCTGAAACATGTCGATCTTGGTGATCTTCAAACGGTCGGTTTTACCGACGGCGTTTTCTGGAAGCGTGGTGCAGCCGGTGGCGGCCCCAGCGGCGGCAGCCCCAGCGGCTCCAATAAGATAGCGGCGAGAGAAAGTGTTGCGGTTCATGGGATGTCTCTCCTTGAGGGGAACTGATTCGCCTCAAGTGTAGCGAGTCGCAAAGCAGACCGGAAGGGGCTTTGGTCGCCATGGAGACGACTTGGCGCGCGCCACGATGGGCGCTGCGGATTGCTAAAGCTTGTTCCGCAGACGCGGAAACTCGCGGAAGATCATGACGCCGACGTAGAGACCCGCCGCCACGCAGATCCCGCACGACACGATAAGGGCTGCTGCCAGCATCAGGCTGTCCTCCTTTGACGATGGGTGTAGGCCACCGTCCAGAACGCCAACTGGTTCGCCACCAACCCGGCCACCAGCGACGGTATGCCGTAGGGGATGCCTAAACCCCATTCCCAGACAGCGGCGCCCGCGGCCCCGGCGATAATGCCCGCGAGTCCGCTGGCCTTCGGCACGCCTTTCCACAAGAGTCCGATGACAAGCGGCGCGACGACGGTAGGTGCCCACATGGTGTAAACGATGAGCAAGGCCTGCACGAGACCCGGCACAAGCAGCGCGAAGATGATCGCGATAACGCCGATGACGGCAACGGCATACTGGCTATATTTCAGCAGCGTCTCGTCGCTCGCCTTGGGACGAATCAATTGGTAGATATCGATCGAGAACGCCACCGACGCGCTGTGCAGGCAACTGTCCTGCGAACTCATGATGATGCCGAAAATCCCCGCCAGCACGAGACCAAGCATTCCGACGGGCAGGTACATCTTCATCGTCTCGAGAAAGATCGTGTCACCCGCCATACCCGGCAGTGACGCGCCGCCGATAACCCCGATCGTGACGACAACGAACATCCAGGGGAAGCCGAACAGGCCCGCCGACATGAAGCCGCTGCTCGCCTGTTCGGGGTCGCGCGCGGCCAGGGCTCGCACACAGTAAGGCGGCAGCAGGATTTCTCCAAAGAAGAACGAAATAATCAATCCCCACAACTCGCCCGGCGGGTAACCGCCATGCCACGTGAAGTGCAACTCCGATACCTTGCCCGCCAACGCCTGAAAGTCGAACAGGTACCCCGAGTAGAACACCACGCCGGGAATCGCGACGGCCAGCACCGCGAATTGGATGGCGTCGGTGAGCGTGACGGTTTTCACACCGCCCCACGCGGCATAGAAGATCACAGGGAGCGTGCCGACGATGATCACCGTCTCAGCCGGGATGCCGGTGAAGTTCGAAACAACCTCGCCGAAAGCGCGCGCGATGAGCCCGACGACAAACGAGTTAAAGAGGAACGAGAGGACGCCGGTGATCCAACGCACGGGCGTTCCGTAGATTTCGCCCATCACGTGCCCGACGCTGTGGCACTGCGAATACTCGCGCAGGCGCGGCGCAATCCATTTGCCGACGAGGACCGTTTGGAGCGGCACCATCAGCGCAATCAAGTACCAGACGTAGCCCCTCTCGGCGGCGTTGCCGGCGATGCCGAGCGTATAAGCGGGTCCGATGTAGGTGGCGCTAAGAGTGGCGAAGACCATCGCCCGTGGCATATCGCGCGACGCGACGGTGAAGTCTTCGAGCAGCCGCGTTCTGCGCGCTTTGACGGTGATGAGCACCAGCGCGCCGATATAACCGGCGACAACGATCCAGTCCAACCAATGCATGAGAGAAACGTCACAGTATGTGGGCCAGCGGTAGCCAAGTCAAGCGCACTTGCGCTGGCATGTCACGCCGGCACGGCGTGAATGCCAGCCAAAGTTCCCGTGACTAATCTCGCTGTTCGACCGAAGTTCAGATGTAGGAGGTTTGCCATGGTCCGTGTTATTGCCGTGTTTTTGGTGTCCGCTGTTGCCCTCTGGGGGCAGTTCGCGCGGGGAACCTGGAAAACCGATCTTTCGAAGAAGTCGATCGATCTGAGCGAACTGCTATCCGGCGGCCCACCCAAAGACGGCATCCCGGCCATTCTCAACCCGAAGTTCGTCAGCGTCGAAGAAGCGAACGGCTGGCTCGCCCCGAGTGAGCCTGTGCTGATGGTGAAACACGCCGGCGAGGCGCGCGCCTATCCGCTGCAGATCTTGATCTTTCACGAGCTCGCCAACGATCAGATCGCGGACCTGCCCATCCTAGTGAGCTACTGTCCTCTGTGCAACAGCGCAATCACCTTCGATCGCCGCATCGACGGCCAGACGCACACGTTTGGCGTATCCGGCATGTTGCGCAACAGCGACATGGTGATGTACGACCACCAAACCGATTCCCTTTGGCAGCAACTCACCGGAGATTCCCTCGTCGGCGAGCACACCGGCAAACAACTCAAGCTGATATCGAGCCAGGTCGTGCCTTGGAACCACTTCGCCGAAAACTTCCGCGATGCCAAAGTGCTCAGCCGCGACACGGGATATGAAAACCGCTACGGCACCACACCCTACGGAGGGTACGAGTTCTCCAATCGGCTGATGTTTCCCGTAACCGCCACTCGTAAAGCTGACGTGCGCCCGATGGAACGCATGTTGACGTTGATACTGGCGGGGAATGTACGTGCCTATCCGTTCGAGCATCTCCGCCGAAACAAGGTGACCGAAGGCAAGCTCAACGACCGCCCGTACGTCGTCTTCTACGAGCCGACCGCCCTATCGACAATGGACGCGCGGACGATCGCCGACTCACGCGCGGTTGGATCAGCGGGCGTATTCTCACCGATGCTTGACGGCGAGAAGCTCAAGTTCCAGTTCAAGAACGGCAAGACGATCGACAAGGGCACCAAGAGTAGCTGGGACATCTTCGGCAAGGCCATTGACGGCCCGCTGGCGGGCAAGCAACTCGACTCGATCGAGCACGGCATCTACTATGCATTTGCCCTGCTGGCCTTCTACCCTCGGGCTGAACTTGTGGGCCTGCGGGAAGAGGCGCTGCGAATCCCCGCGGGCGCTCAGCAACCTCAGCAGCCACCAACCGGCACTCTCGGCGGTCAACCGCCCTTCTTCTAGCCCGCGGCTAGCGCTGCGGCGCAACAAGCCGTGGACTCACCGCAAAGCGCCCCTCGGTATCGAACTGCAAACCCAGCCCGCTGATCTCGCTCTCTGGACCGGCGCGAAACTCGATCACACCGCGTTTTCCCTGTGTTACCGGAAATCGATCGGCCAGCATGAACGACTGGTGCCCCTTCGCGGGCAGCACGATGTCTTCGCCGTCGAGTTCCGCCCAGCCGCTGTCCCAGATCGTCGCCATGACCGCCGCCGCCGAGCCATCCGGATTGACAAGCGCGACGCCGACCTGGCGGCCCTCCGTATTGTCGTAGGGCAGCAGAAACGACGGCCCACATATCGATACGAACTCCGCCGTCGCCTTTCCAGCCGACAAGAACTCGAACTCCGCGTATCCCGTCAGCGGTCCTGAGCACAGGATCTCGGCCCAGCCGGCGCGCTGGGGCCCATCTTGATCAGCGATTTCGATATGCAAGCCGGAGCTGGGTTGCAAGGTCAACACAACCTTGTCAACCATCTGATCTTGCGCCCATCCCGCGACGCCCGCTTTCACCGGCAGTTGGAGCGAACGACCGTCGTCGCTCCGGAAGACAATACTTACTTGCACCGCTGACGACGAAGGATTCACGAGATGCAATTGCGTTTTCCAGCCGGCCCCGCAAGCCACTTGCGGAAGCACGAACCAGCTCGTTCCGCGCTCAGTGTCAATCGACAGTTCAAACTCCGCTGTGGCCGCCTCGGAAGCCGCGTCCATCACCTGCACGGAAAAACGCGACATCCCTCGCACCGCTGAAGCGCCTGAGATGACGCCGCTTCCCGCATCAATCCCCAAGCCCGGCGGCAGCATGCCCGCGACAACCGACCAGCAGTACGGCGGCCTTCCGCCCCGCGCCTCAATCCGCTGCTGATAGGCGCAGCCGACGCGGCCATTCCGCAACCACCCCCCCATCGTTATCACCAGCTCAGGTGATACCTGGTCCTTTCGCACCAGAATCGTGTAGCGTTGCGTCACCGAGAGTCCGGCCGCGGAGCCATCCGAAGCGGAAACATCGGCGACCGTGATCGCGGGCGTGAAAACGCCGCAAGCCCTCACCCTTCCGCGCAGAAAACCCGCCGGACTCAATTCGAGCCCGCGCGGCAACCCGTGCGCCGACTACTCATACGGACCTTGGCCTCCAGACGCCGCCAGTTGCTGCCGATACTCGACCGAACCTTCTTCGGCAGGCCGTAACGATGTCACCGCGATCGCGACGCCCGTCAGCGGCGCCGGCGCGTGTGACTCCCTCCTCACGCTCTGCCGCGGCGAAAGTCCGCGCGCATAGTGATGCTCGGCGCACGGCTTGCTCGTCATCACCGCGAACATCTGCGTGGGAGTCAGCGCGCCGCTCAGAATCGCCTGCTCATCGAAGGCATGAACGCGGTCAATAAAGCCACGGTCCCAGGCGGCATTGTCGTCGAAGTGGAAACCGAAATTTCTATCGACGAACATGTTGATCACGTTCCCGAAAGCGACGAATAGAGGGAAGTCGAAACGCTCGATCAGCAGCGGCAGCACATCCTGAGCTCGCACACCTTCGAAGCCATCGGTCGAGCAGTCATGGTCGACGTACTCCTCCTCGTAGCGCTCGAGCGCCCGATTCCAGCGGTATTCAATCGGCAACTCGCGCCAAAACCGCTGCACTTCGCGTAACGCCTCGGGCCACCTGAGGTGGCCGTTGCGGCCAATCATATCGCTCGTAACGAAATAGCCGTGTGGAAGGAGGCATTTGTTGACCTCGTCATAAACGTGCTCAAGCTCAAGAATGTGATGCAAAGCCTGGTTCGCGATGACAGCTGTGTAAGGCCGCCGCGCGGTCCACTTATTGAAGTCTCCTTCCAGAAACGCCAAATGATCGGCGACGCCGGCTTCTTCGGCCAGAGTCCTGCCCCGCTCGAGCATGACCGGGTTCAAGTCAAGGCATTCAATCACGAAGTCAGACAGGCCACCGTCTCGAAGCGTCCGCGCCACGCGTACCTCGGCATCGCAATTCCCCGCCCCTAGGCTTAGGAAGACAGCGGCTTCACCCGGCGCGGCCTGAGCGCTGAGCGCCAGATACTTGACGTAGAGCTCTTCGGCGTTCGCAAACCCATACTCGGCGGCCATCGGGCGAACATACGTGTGCGCCCAGTAGTGAAAGATCGGCGGCAGGTCATGCACGTTCGATTGATCGCGAAAGTGCTCCTGCTCGTTGCGGAGCTTCCGCTCATAGCCTCCGTCAAACGATCGAGCCATATCAGGTTGAGTAGAAGTCGACATGGAACCCGTCGCGGGCAACCGTACAAGCCGCCCTATGCCATGCGGCTCGCTTCAGCTCTGCAAGAACGCGGCTCGCATCACCTGCGCCCGCCGATACGGCAAGCCGCAAGCTGCCCCATTCTATCGGAATTCACTGAGCTTTCTAGTGATGCTCGACGCTGCTCGAAGGGAACACACGTCTTAACACCCAGCGTAGCCCGCGGTACGCACGAATCTTCGAGAGTCGCCTGTCGATCAAACGGCCTATCTTGGCGCTGGAGTAGAGCGTGAGCAGCAACCGGCGTCGCAGCCGCGAGCCAAGAGTTCGGGCAAGGTCGCCGGGCCCGAATGAATCGAGCGGCCTTAATGGATATAGCTTGTGCTCTAAACCAAGCCTACTCAACTCCTCGCGGAACTGTTGCGCATGCTCGTGGCTCATCCAGCGTTTCATGACGAAAAGTGCGTATGGCACGACCCAGTCGACTCCCAATGTCCGTGTCCACGCTGCGCCTTCCGCGGGGCCGGCCGTGTATTGAAACGTCTTGTCCAACAGGTCCGTATCCAGGTAACGGGAAAAACCGTTGACGCCACCCCAGCGGTATTCGTAGGTCAGCCTCGATACCGGTAACGCCGCAACTTGGGGCTTGTACTCGTTACGCACCCTCTCGAGCACGCCGCTCATCTCGCCGTACGTATCCTGAAAGCAATCCACCCCGCCGTAGACGCAAAAACCGTCGCTGCGCAGCACATAGGTATAGTGATCGATTTCGGCCTCGGGCTCATCCTGCTCACCGTGAAACGGAACCGGAATAAACTCGATGTCCCCAAGCCTGATTGGACTCCAGTGCTCGGCCTCCCGAACGTCCGTGAAACCCAGCAGTCGCAACGGTTCGGCAATGGGAGGGTCAAAGGCCGTCGGGCGAATCACTTTCGGAACGATGATGGGCAGATCCTTGTCAAACCACAGCAGCGCGGCCGGAAAGAAATGATCCCAGTGCGCGTGGGTGCAAGCCAGCGCCGATAGCCGCGTACGGGCGACGTCAAACGTTTCGGGGCTGATGCCCGTCTCGCGCCACAGCAGCGGGTCAATCGCCACGCCGCCGCCATGCGACTGAAATACCAAGCCGGTATGGCCCAAGAACGTCAGCCCCGGCCTCGGGCCGCCGTCGAAACGATTCACCGGGGGCGCGCCCTGGGCAAGCAGCCCCGCCGCCTGCATGCGGCCAAACAACTCCATGGCCCAGTCAGCCCCCTCCCGTTCGAGCCGTTCCTCCAGGAGATTCTCCACTGCTTCCGCCTCGCATCCCTTCAGCAGCAAAGGCAACAAACGCCCCAGCGCGCGCAACCTCCCCAGTGGCAGCGGCATCGCGAGCGAATGCCCCTCGAACCGCATCGAAAGCGTCAGCTCGTCAACCGATCGTGGGCCCGCTTCCCGAAAAACCGAATCCCGCAACAGGATGGCAACTTTGCCGTCGCTGCAAGAGATTTCGTAAAACCGGCTGATTTCCGCCGACGATCTAAGCGCCGCCGTCAGCCGGTCCGGGTCACGAATCCGCTCAAACAGCCGGATGGCCTCGGGGTAAGCGCGGACCAGCAGCCGAACGTTGTCGCCCATGAACAGCCGACGAGCGTCGACCGTCTCGCCGTCCATCAGAATCTCGACTTCGGTCGACCGAGGAATGTGCATTTCGAGCGTCGCCATACCTACATCCCGCGCGTCAATTTCGTCCCCGCCACGGGCCGCCGCGGACCTGTGGTAAAAAATACAAGCATCTTGCGCCGCAGCCCAGGCTGCTCGATCGCATCCGGCCGACTGCCTAGTATCTCACTCGCGTGGCCGCGATCGCCTCCACCGCTCACGGGGATGACAACTCTTTCGCCGGACTCAATCCAACTCGGCTTACACCCCGCATTCGCTTCCGTCGCCCGCTTTCTGCCATAATCTCAACCCTATGCAGCCCACTCGGATGCGCTGGTCCGTTCTCGGCGCTCTCTTCCTCTTTTCGGTGATGACGTACCTTGACCGCGTCGCCATCGGCAACGTCAAAACTCCGATGAGCGAGGAACTCGGCCTGTCGAACACCGAGATGGGATATGTCTTCAGCATTTTCACCCTCGCCTATGGCCTGTTCGAAATCCCGGCCGGCTACCTCGGCGACCGCTTCGGACCGCGCATCGTACTGACCCACCTGGTCGTCTGGTGGTCCGTCTTGACCGCTCTCACGGGCGTCGTCGGCAACTTCATCTGGCTGCTCGTCGTCCGCTTTTTCTTCGGCGGACTCCAAGCCGGCGCTTACCCCAACGCCACCTGCGTCATCCGAAGCTGGTTCCCGCCCGACGAGCGCGGACGCGGCCAAGGCGTCATCTGGATGGCCGCCAGCGTCGGCGGCGCGCTCACGCCGTTCATCGTGCAGCCCATCATGAACCACTACGGCTGGCGCGCCGTGTTCTACATCTTCAGCCTGTTCGGAATCGTCTGGGCCGTCTTCTGGCAGCGCTGGTTCCGCGACAATCCGCGCCACAAAACAGGCGTCAACGCCGCCGAACTCGAGCGCATCGGGCCGCCCGCCCCCGTCACCCCGCACGGCAATTTCCTGCGCATGCTCCGCAGCCCGAACATGTGGTACATCATCGCCATGTACCACATCAGCGTTTACGGTTCTTATTGGTACATTTTCTGGCTGCCCAGCTATCTAGTCGAATCTAAGGGACTCGTCGACTTCGCGCCCTATGTCGCCATGCCGTTCGTGCTCGGCGCCGTCTTCAACTACCTCGGCGGGCATACCGTCGACGTCCTCGTGAAGAAAATCGGCCTCACCTGGGCCCGCCGCGGCGTCGGCCTCAGCGCCGGCATTGTCAGCGCCACCTGCATCCTCATCTCGATTCACGTTCAGGACATCATGCTAGTCATGCTTCTGCTAACGCTCGGCTATTCCGCGATCCAATTCGGGCTGCCCAATTCCTGGGCCGTCTGTCTCGATGTCGGACGCGACTATGTCGGTTCCGTCAGCGGCGCCATGAACACCGCCGGACAAATCGGCGGCACCATCGCTTCCACCGCCATCGGATACGCCATCGACGCCTATGGCTGGGACGTCCCGCTCTACGGCGTCGCCGCCGTCTATCTGATCGGCTCGCTATTCTGGTTCGGCATCGACCCCAACAAGCCCGTCATCCCCGGCCCACAAACGGCATCTTCGTAGCCATCACCGTCATCGTCAGCACGTTTGCGTCCAATGGCAGGCTCGCCATATACACCACCGCCTGCGCGATGTGATTCACATCAATCCGCGGCTCCGCGGCCATCGAGCCATCCGCCTGAAGGACACCCGTCGCCATGCGAGCCGTCATCGGTGTCGCGGCGTTCCCTATATCGATCTGGCCGCAAGCAATATCAAACGGTCGCCCGTCCAGCGCCGCCGACTTCGTCAAACCAGTGACAGCATGTTTCGTCGCCGTATAAGGCGCTGAGTTCGGGCGCGGCGTCGTCGCCGAAATCGAGCCGTTGTTGATGATTCGCCCACCCCGCGGCGTCTGAATCTTCATCAGCCGAAACGCCTGCTGCATGCACAGAAATACCCCTGTCAAATTGACATCCACCACGGCCTTCCACTGCTCATAGGTCAGATCTTCGAACGGAATACCCGGCGCGCCGATCCCAGCGTTATTAAACAAGACATCCAACCGCCCGAACCGCGCCTCTGTCTGAGCGAATACATCATGCACCGCCGCCGGATCGCCCAAATCCGCCGAAACAACAAGAGTCCCCGGCCCGTCCGCCCCAATCAACGAAGCCGTCTGCTCCAGAGCCTCCAACCGCCGCCCCACCAAAACCAGCGAGAAACCAGCGCCGGCCAAAGCCACCGCTGTCGCCCGGCCTACGCCACTGCCGGTGCCTGTTACCATCGCCACTTTCTCGACTGAATTCATGAATCTGCCTCCAGAATCCCCAGTGTAGCCAACGACTCACATAAATCCGTTCCGGCTAAAGAACAGGGCTAGAAGCGCGAACCGCGAATCCAGGTATCGGAACGCGCCCAGCTCCGCTCGAATTCGGCATCGACCGCGGCGTCGGTCCTGCCCTGCGCCTCGATTGCTTGCTTCAGCCCGAATAACGACCAGCCGTTGTGTGGGTGGTCGCGCAGTTCTTCACGATAGACTTCTTCCGCCTCGTCGTGCCGCTCGGCTTCCAGCAGCGCCGCGCCTAGCCAGTGGCCGGCGGCAAAGGGCAGCGGCTCGGGCTCATCGTACTCCAGACCGTCGTAGAAGGCGACCGCCACCTTAAGCGCTCGAATCGCACCTTCCAGATCGCCGGCGCCGCGGCGGATCTCGCCTTCGAGTATCCAGGCCAGCGATCCCAGTAACTCGCAAGCGCTGTGCTGGCGGAACTGCTCGGTCGAGTTGGTCGCCTTGAAGAGCCTCTTCAGGTGGGCACGGGCGAAGTCCGGCTCGCCCTGCCGCAGTTGCGCGTAGCCGTGCGCGAAGTCCCAGACGCCTGCGCCGATCTCGTCCTTGGGACGCTCGGTTAGTTCCAAGACCTCATCAAAGCGTCCGAAACGTACGAGTGTGAGCAAGTGGTAGATGTTGCTATCTGTCAGCTTGGCGTAGTCCTTACCGGCCTGGATCGCGATGCCACCTTGCCCATCCATCGAGGCCGCGAACAGTAGCATGTGCAGATTGTGCGACGGGTAGATCGCAAAACCTTCGTCGATCTCGGCCTTCAGATCCGAGTGCCAGGCCATCAGATTGGCGCGCACGGAATCACCCCAGCGGCCGATCTCATTCCAGGTGTGAGAAGGCATGTGGTTGATGTGGCTCGCCCCAGGGATCGAAGTGCCGATGAACTCCGAGCAGGCTTCGGCCTTGCCGGGATCGACGGTCGACTCGGTCGCGTGGATATAGAGATGGCAAGCGCCTACATGGCGGATGTCTTTGTCGAGAACGCCCTCAAGCACACCGTGGAGCCGTTTGACGTTCGGGCTATTGATGTCGCGCTCGCCACGCCGAGGCTCGAGCAGAAACAGCGCCTCGGCATAGAGCGTGCCGGCGTCCAGATCGTCGGGATAGCGCTCGTAGACCTGGCGCATCGCCTCGGCGTAGACTTCATCCTGCTCGCGTCGCTTGTCGGGGTCGAAATCCTCTACATAGCGCACAGCCAGTGCCTCGATGAACGCCCGCTCGCGCTCGTCGGCATGCGCCGGCGCCAGCTCCAGCGCCTTCTGCATGGCGGCGTACGCACGCGGCGCGTCGTCCTTCGACATCGGCCCGTTCAGATACGAGCCCCACGACCAAGCTTCCGCCCAGTAGCAAATCGCACAGTCAGGGTCGCGCTTTTGCGCCTCGCGAAACGACCGCGTCGCATCACGCGTGGCGAAGGCGTACATCATCTGAAAGCCCTGGTCGAAGTACGCCTGGGCCTCCTTGTTTTCCGACGAGATCGGCCGCTTGAACTCGCCGAGAGCCTTCGCATAGAGTGGCATCGGCTCGTCAAAGTTCTTCGGCAATTCTCCGCCGTGGTCGTGTTGGGCGAACGCGCACGCAATCGCCAACCCTGTTAAGAGGAGGAGTCTCAGCACTTGCCCGCGCGCCTGGTTCATGACCGCAGTTTCCGTTCTGGCCGTTCCGGCGGATGTAGGCCGGCTGAAGCTGAGCTGCCGGGCAACCCGGGCAATAGAGTCTGCGCTGTTGTCACGTTGGATCCTCCGCGGCCGCTCCAGCCGTTTAGAGCTTGACCAGATTATAGGCCAGCTCCGCGGATTGTAGGATCGTAAGCCGGCATTGCGATCTGGAGCCGCGCTTCATTCGCCGGGCCGGATTGACTGGAGGGAAGCTCGGGGCGGAAGCCTGAGTTGTTTTGGGCTGCCCCGCGGCGGCCTTCCTCTGTCCACGGGCCGCTGGAGTGTTGGGCGGTTTCTTTGTTGGCTTGTTGCTGAGCCGCGGTTGACATGGTTGTTCTCCGCAGCGGGGAAAGGTCCGGATTGATCGTTGACACTTGAAACTACGACGCTTGCTGGATCGATTCTCTAAGGTCTTTGAGGAGCAACGATAGCTGGTAGGGATCGACGGGCGACTCCTCGAACTCGAAGTGCAAATAGAAACGGCGTGCCGCTTCGTCAATCGCGTGTACCAGGACGGCCCGGACGCCAACTATGTCGGCGGCTTCTTCGATACGGGACAGCGCGTCAAAGAGCAGAGCTTTGCCAAGTCCCTTCCCTTGCCGCGCTTGATCAACAGCCAATCTAGCGAGCAGTACCGCGCCAGTCGGATGTTTGGCCAGGCCCTTGGCAATCCGCCGCGGGCTCTCGTGCTTGTAAACAGAGCCCGTCGTCAGAGCGTAGTATCCGACGACCCGATTGCCTTCGCGCGCCACGTAGGTCTTGACGGAGTCCGCTTGTTGGTTCGGCCACGCAAACTTCCTCAGCCATTCGTTCAGCGTGGCGTTGGCGCAATCGAACGGACTCAGGTCATGCTTGCGGCTGAGCTTGTCAATGACGTACTCAGGCTTGGACATACTCAGACTTGGCTGCTGCGCTCATGACCGGCGCTTGGCGACGTGCTGCTCTTTGAACAGTTGGCGCAGACGCGGTTTGTCCTTCGCGGGACGATCCAGCGCGGTCATGAAGGCCTTCCACTGCTTGTCATCGAGGACGAAGCGTGTCTGGTCGGCGAGCGACTGCTCAGCCTTCTCGCGGGCACTGCGAAGGATGAACTCGGTGATGTTGACCCCTTCGCGGTCCGCGGCGACTTTGATGAGTTCTTCTTCCGACGCGGTGGCCCGAAGCTGGAATCGGCGGTCACGAGGTTGTCCAGGTGTAGAAACGGCCATTGCTTCCCTCCATTTCCATCGTACTGCCAACGTACTCCAATTGGAAAGAAACGGGAAAACACAGAAAATGGGGCAGCGTCCATAGCCTCAATGAAGACCGCTCCATCGAGGCGATGATCGCTGCAAGCCTTGACATGTCAACCACTCACGGCGAGACAAAGCCTCCCGCGCACCAATAGTAGGTATTCGCGTTGATGTAGGTAACTCGCTTGAATCAATGATTTGACAATATGATCGGCGGCCGTCTATCTAAATCGAGGCTGTCCCGCTTCTTTCGCGGGGCACTCGAACCCCAAGACGACAGAGATTTACGATAGGCGAAGGCGGCGCGTGACGCGCAACGTCGTGGAGCGGATTTCGATTTGAGGTCCTTTAATCGGTCGGCAGGCCCATCCCAGCAGCCGATATCTTGGGTTTAGGTTTCAGATTGAGACTGATGTCGTTGCAGAAGCAACGCAGAGACTCGGAACTTATACGTGGGATTACGTGTATCCAGGCTTCGCAGGTCTCGCATCGAAAGCAATTGAGAAGATCCTTGTAGGCGGCAACGACCGGCTCGAAGTCCTTCTTCCCGAAATTCGCCCACGCGTTGTAATGAACCGCCTTGTTGACCGCCCATTGTTCAACATTCGATGCCCCGGCTGCTAAAGACAGGGAGGTCTTGCGTTTCGCGACCTCTTCCTTAGCAGCATTGTTTGCCCATGACTGCGCTGCAGTTGCGGCTTTGCCATACAACTCCTTCAGCCGTCCAACCACGCTCGGGAGAAGGTCTCCGAGTTCATAGTTAGCATCGGCGCGAAACTGAGGAGTCGCACCGAGCTGGTCGGCCAGGTGCCTAGAAACGTACTCAAGATGGTGGCGGAGTGCGGCGGCGGCGACCTCAACCTTTCCCTTTGCCGGCGCTGCGGCGATCTCGTCCCAAATCTCCACGTTCGACTCAACTGAGGGGCCGGTATCGATCGTCCAGCTATGGAAGGCGATCGAGGTCTTGCCGCTCACAAGACCGGCCGATTTCATCTGCTCCGCCCACAGGCGGTCGTGGGTGGTGATAACAAACTGCGTATCGGGAAAGCTCGTCTTTAGGAGTTTGCAGAACTGATAGCGATGACCGGAATCCACCGACATAACCACGTCGTCGAGGAGCGCAAATGTGAATCTCGACCCAAAGAGCCGTTTCATGAGCGCGAGATAAAGGCACACACCCATGCCATCCTGATGCCCTTCGCTGTGGTACGCGGCGGGTGGGTACAGGCCGCGATCGTAGAAGTTTACGTCGAGGCCGAGACTGCCTTCCGTGGGAGTGAGCTTCGCCGTAAATGTTGACTCGTCCTCTTCGTTAAGTGCCCGATAGAATTTACTGAAGTCTTTTTCCACTTCGTCATAGAGGATATTCAGCTCCTCTTCCAGCACGTTACAGTAGCTGTCGTAGGCTGCCTTTGCCGCGGCCGATGCGATCTCTGCCGCCTTGTTTTTCCTCATTGCTTCCCGGTAGTCACCGAGGCGCAGTTGCGCTGCCGCGAGGAAGGTCTGCGCATCAAGGGTCGCCGATTGGTCAGGCTTTTCTTCTAGCTTTTTCGTGAGAGCCGCAAGGCTTGTCAGAAACGCTTCCGGTATCTCCAGCCATCCAGTCGTAAGCCGATCCTTAAGACCCATGACTCCTTCCACGGTCGCCAGCTTGCCCTTGAGGGCTTCGAGATCGGTCCTCCACGCGCTCATCAGCTTCGCAAACCCACCGGCGCTCAGTCCTTCCGCGAGCCTCAAGACAGGGACTAGGAACCCAACGACCCGTATGGTGTGCTCAGCGATGGCTGTAGCGTTCTTGAGCAGCGCTTCTTGAAGCTTTCTGGCCTCTTCTGATTTCGCCAGCTTTGCTTTAAGGTGATCCCGTAGATGCTGTTCATTCTTCCACGGCGTATCGCAGAGGGGGCACTCGGGGCCGTCTATAAGATCAAGTCCCTTTTCGATGAAAGAGCGGCGCTGCAACGCGGCCAGCAGGGCCGGATCGGCCTCCAGCTTTTCCAGGTCAACCACGATCGCAGATGCTTCCGCTTTAGCCAGATCGGAAAAGCCCTTACCCGCCTCCGAGAGCGCCGTAAGATCACGGAGGGCCGATAATTTGTTGAATTCCGGTGTCTTGGCGCTTTCTGAAAGGCCAATGTCGAGCTTCGTATCTGCCGTCAGTTCCGCAATCTCCGGCAAACCGAGCGCCTTTCGTCGTTTGTTAACTGCCTCCGAAACATCAGCCGACAGCAACGTCGCAATCTGAAGATGCTGTTGCAAAGTGGTTCGGTCGGCCTGCACCTGCGCGCCGGTCGTGCGCAGTGTTGTTTGAAGCTTGTTCTGCGCGGTGTTCAATGCGCCGCGCGTCTGTCCAATCTCATCAAGCTTGAGAATGGTCTGAATTTCTTCCGAGCGCTTGGTGGGCTCGACCAGGATAAAGCGCAGAATCTCGCGCCGGGAAAGCGTAACCTCGGGGTGGTCTGCGATCTCCGCGAGCGCGCTTTTTACGTCGTCGTCGGCTGGCACAATCTTGGGCTTCTTGGGAGACGCGACCTTCCGCGTAATTGTGACCGATTTCCCGAGGGCTGTAAGGAAGACCCGGAGATCGACGAATGCCGCGTCAGGAAATTTCGTCTTGTCGACATGTGGGCCATGCTCTGAAAGGGAGAGGCCCTTCGTTCCCCGGCCGGTCAGGCGGCCGATTTCGCCGGTGAGCCCAAACTCTATCGCATCGATGACCCCGCTCTTGCCCGATCCATTCGGACCTGAAATCGCGAAGGTTGATTTCCCAAAGTCGATGTCCAGCTTTCGAATGCCTCGGACCTCTTCAATGTGTGCGGCTTCGAGTTTGATCACGTCAAGTCACCGCCTACAGGTTGGGAAAAAATCTTTACGAAGTCGTCAGCCTTCGGCTTCTTGTTGCTCGCCAGCAAGGCTCGAAGCTGCTCGATCTTCTCGGCATCGATGTCCTTGGACTCCGCGAGCTGCGCCAGAAACTGTTCTGCTATCTGCTGTTGAAGGGTTGGCATGGCTGCTCCAGAAATTTAGTATGCATTGACGCTCATACTGCTTTACGCCGCGGGCCGTGGCTCATAGCGCTCGACGTGGATCTTCTCAGCCCGGGTGCGTGTCTGGGAGATGTCGTAGGAATTCTGCATTCGCATCAGCGTGTCCATATCGGCGCCGAAGGCCTTTTCAAAGCGTAGCGCCATGTCGCCGGAAAGGTTGGCCTTGGCATTGAGCAGACTGGAGAGAGTTGGCCTCGAGACGCGCAAAATCTTCGCCGCCGCCGTCACGGTAAGGTCGTGGGCCTCAATGATTTCAGTCCGCAGAAAGCGGCCCGGATGAACGGGGTTCAGCATCCGCATGGCTTCTCCTCAGTGGTAGTCTTCATAATCAACGTCCAAAATATCGCCGTCCTTGATCTGGAACGTCAGCCGCCAGTTGCGGGTAACATGCAGGCTCCAGGCCCCTTTGCGCCCCCCGCTGAGCTGGTGAGCCTTCCAGAGCGGGAAAGCGCGCAGTTTCTCCGGGTCCTGCATGTCCTGCAAGGAAGGTCAGCATCGCACGAAGCTTCACCACGGCGTCCGTGGCAGGCCTTCGGCGCTGTCCTCGAAGTAGAGCTTCTTCAAGCCCTTGTGAATGAAGTTCCGTATCTTCACCTGTACACTGTAGCCCGTTGCCTTACACCTGGCAATCCTGCAAGGAAGGTTCACCCTCTTCGCCTCGTCCCCAAGTAACAGCTCTCTTCCTGGGCGTGCAGGCGTAGCGCACGGCCTGCAACCTGGCCGGAAGTCGCGAAACCGGGCCTATCACGTTGTCAAATCACAACTTATGCAGTTCTCCATTCAGCCGGCCCCGCCTTCAGCGCCTGCATCACCCAAGCAATACGAAACGAACCCATCCCACCATCCAGAGCGCCGTCCAGGCCGACATCCTGCAACCCGACGACCCGCCGAACCAAACGAACCCACCGCAAGAGGACACCCTTGCCCAAGCCCCAGCGACGCGTTGCCGGACTGCGGCATCACAAAATACCAAACAAACCCACCCCGGCCGGCGCGAACCGACGCTCAACCCGCCCCGTCCACCCAACCACTAGCCGAGCCGCGCGCAAAGCAAGCGGTGCAAGCCCCGCCCCATCCGCGGACGCACCCAAAACGCCGCCAACTCCCACAACCAATCCGAACACCAAACGCCAGTGAGGCTTCTTCCCATACCTGCGCCCGTCGCCACCAGCTCAACCGCTCAAAACATTGAACGAAATACGAATCACGAGCGACAGCCAGTCACAAGCCCCGCGAATTTGTTCCGCCCAATCCCCACAGCAACTTACCTGCCCACGATCCCCACAAGCACCTAAAAAGCTTGACACTCCATGCTACTCTCCAGCCAAGGCCGGTACGGATTGCTCATCCAACCAACCCGCCGCGCCTGGCCAGGAC
>JAQBUE010000073.1 GCA_027624045.1 Acidobacteriota bacterium | reverse complement strand
GGCATCCCCACTCCCGCCGCGGCGACCTGCAAAGCTCCACTCACCTTTTTACCAAACGAACCCACCGGCCCAACTCGCGCCACAAGAGACCGCCAAACGTCCCAAAACTCGCCGCTCGCGGAGACTTTTTCGGACATTGGCTGGGCCTGATCGAAACGTTGTTGATCGAGCCACAGGCCGCTCTTTTGCGTTCAGGCGCCGCCGTCGCGGCAGACGTGCTCGTGGCGCGGCAACCGGCCACACAGATTCAGGCGCAGGATTGAGGCTAAACGATGGACCCTTGCCGCAACTCTTCCGGGTCCGTCCCGGGACGGGCATCGCTTGGTGCGCCGCTGCCAGCGGCCGAAGCGCGCGCGGCCTTATCGGCCTCGTCGAGTTGACGTGTCGCAGTCCAGGTGTGCGCGATGCGGTGAACGACAGTGATGTTCGAGAGAACGGCGATCACCCACAGCACAGGCGCCATGTGATTGAACAGCGCGCCGATGATGATAAGGACAATGCGCTCGGGCCGTTCGAGAAATCCGACCTTGCAGCTTGGGATACAATTCTCCGCGCGCGAGCGGGCATAACTGGTCAACACCGACCCCGTCATCACGACCGCGGTCAGGATGATATAGAAGAAGCGATTAATGCTGGCGTAGTAGACCAGCAGCCCCATCAGCAGGATGAGGTCGGAATAGCGGTCGAGAACGGAATCGAGAAATCCGCCGAATCGCGTGACCTGATTGCTTTGCCGCGCCACGGGCCCGTCGATCAGATCGAACACCGCGCCGAGCAAGACGATAATGCCGGCCGAGAAAAATTCGCCGCGCGCGAACAGCCAAGCCGCGACGCCGTTGATGCCGAGACCGATCACGGTCAGCAGATTCGGGTGGACTCTGGCGCCGATCAGCAGCTTGACGATCAGGTTAAGCAGATAACCCGCCGCGCTTCCGATCTTGTGGGTTACACCCATGATTTGGTCAATTGTTGGCCGTTACGGATGGCCGCGAAACCCGTCACGTCTTCTGATCGTGGATCGTCGTCAGCTTGAGGATTTCCATCTCGCGCACGCCGCCGGGCGTCGGGAACTCTGCGACATCACCCTCGACCTTGCCCATCAATGCCCGGCCGATCGGAGACGTGATTGAAACCCTGCCCTTAGCGGCGTCCGTATCCTCCGACGCCACCAGAAAGTACTCTACTTTTTTGTCCAAATTGATGTCATAGACTAGCACGACAGAACCGAACGCCACGATCCCGCGCGGGATCTTCGTGAGATCGATCATGCGCATGTCGGCGAGGCGCTTTTTCTTCTTGGCCAGCAGGGCGCCGACGTAGTCCTGCCGCTCTTTCGCCGCGGCATACTCAGCGTTCTCGCTGAGGTCGCCCAACTCGCGCGCCCGCTGAATTTCTTTGGGCAGTTCGTGCTTCAGTTCGTACTCGAGCTTCCGTACTTCTTCTTCGAGTCTCTCAACAAAGTCGAACACCATTCCGTGACCACCACTACCCGCGGATGCGGGCCTATCCTTACAAAAATATCGGCTCCCTGACGAACCGGTAACGGCATCGCAGACCGTCTTGACCGGCCACCCGCAGCCACCTGACAGGCACAGCCAGCCAAGGCTTATTATATAGGACAGGCACCGCGCTGAATCGTCGTAGACCGCGAATCACTGGGAGCTTGGGAGTTCGACTAGAATAGAAGGCCACTCGCGGGGTCGCCTCATGTCCGGATTTCGTCACTCAAGTTTTTCCGTTTTCGTCATCGCCATTCTGAGCCTGCTCATGCCGCCCGCCGGGGCGCAGCCGTACGACATTCTGCTCAAGGGTGGCCACGTCATCGATGCGGCCAACGAGATCGACTCCGTCATGGATGTGGCCGTTCAGGGGAACTCGATACGGAAGGTGGCCGCCGCGATTCCCGAATCCGACGCCAAGAAAGTTGTCCACGTCGAAGGCCTGTACGTTACGCCGGGACTGATCGACCTTCACGGACACGTAACCGGTTACAGCGGCGCGCTCTACCCCGACGACACGGCGCTTCTCACCGGAACCACCACCCTGGTCGACGCCGGGGGTGCGGGTTGGCGCACCTTCGAGAAGTTCCGCGAGAAGATCATCGACCATTCTAAGACTCGCGTACTTGCGCTGATTAACATCGTGGGCAGCGGTATGGTGCCGGCATCGGAGGGCGACCTCGACGACATGGACCCGGAGAAAACCGCCGCAATGATCAAGAAGCACCGCGACGTGATCGTCGGTATCAAGCACGCCCACTACCCGCATTCCGGCTGGGACGCCATTCAGCGCGCGATCAAGGCCGGCGGGTTGGCCGAAGTTCCCGTCATGTTCGACGACAAGATCTTCACGAACAGCGGCCGTAATTCCCGCGAGAAGCTTCTCGACTACATGCGGCCGGGCGACATGCACACGCACTGCTACAACGACCGGCAGATCGAGATCATCAGCCGCTTCTCGGGCAAGGTTCATGACTATGCACGAGAGGCGCGCCGACGCGGCGTGCTGTTCGATCTCGGGCACGGTGGCGGCAGCTTCGTGTGGCCGGTGGCAACAAAGGCGATGGAACATGGTTTCCCGCCCGACACGATCAGCACCGACCTGCATCATTCGAGTATCCGCGGCCCGCAGCCTGATATGCCGAACTGTATTTCGAAGATGATGGCCCTCGGCATGTCGCTTGAAGACGCCGTCATGCGCTCGACCAAGAACCCTGCCAAGGCCATCGGCAAGTTTCCAGAAATCGGGACGCTCGGCGAGAGTAAAGTGGCCGACGTCACGGTGCTGCGATTGGAACAGGGTGTGTTCGCCTACAAGGACGCTTGGGGCACGAAGAAGCTCGGGGACAAGAAGCTCGAAGCGGTGATGACGCTCCGCGACGGAGAGATTGTGTTCGATCTCGACGGCTTGGCGTTTCCGGATTGGAAAACGGCGGGCAACTAAGAACTGATCCAGTAAGCAAGCCCTGCTCGACATGACCAAGACGCTGCCTCTCCTGCGCCGGGAACTCGACATCATGCCGTCGCCAGTTCCCGACCAACCGGGGCTGCTCATCCGCGACCCTTTCCGCTACACCGACCAGATGGTCATCGTGCCACCGGCGCTTGTGCAGGGGCTCTCGATGCTTGACGGCGAAAGGACTGAACTGGATCTGAAGGAATTCTTCGTGCGGCTGACGAATGGTGACCTTCGGGTTGCCGAGACCGTACGCCATCTCGTCGACACGCTCCGCAAGGGCGGTTTCCTCGAGTCAGAGGAGTTCCACGAGATGCGCGACCGCAAGCACAGAGAGTTCGCGGAAGCGCAAGAGCGGGTTCCGTCACACTCCGGGACGGGCTACCCGGACGAGCCCGAACCCCTGCGCTTGCAGCTATCGGAATATGGGGCCGATCCAGATGCACCCGGCGACGATCGGCTGCTGGCGATAGCCGCTCCGCACGTCAGTCCCGAAGGTGGCTATCAAAGCTATGCGGCCGCGTATCGGCGATTGAACCCGAGCTATGCCGACAAGACATTCGTGATCCTCGGCACGTCGCACTACGGAGCGCCCGAGAAGTTCGGACTGACTCGCAAGCCGTACGTAACGCCTTTTGGGCCGCTGCCGACCGATACTCAGATCGTCGATCAACTCGCCGCTCAGGCCCCCTCGGCAGTCACGATGGAAGACTACTGTCACGCCAGCGAGCACTCGATCGAGTTTCAGTGCGTTTTCCTGCAACACGTACTGGGCCGCGCCGACGTGAAGGCCGTGCCGATTCTGTGCGGCCCCTTCGCGGAAAGTCTGATCACGGGACGCGCGCCAGAAACGAACGACGACGTGCGGCGGTTTTTCGACGCCCTGTCCGAGCTCGACGCCAAGTTCGGCGAGCGACTTGTTTGGGTCCTGGGAATCGACCTGGCACACATCGGCGCACGCTATGGCGATGAGTTCCACGCGGAAGCCGAACAGGGGCCGCTGCTCGAAACCCGGCGTCGCGATGAGGAGCGACTCGCGAGAGTTTGCGCCGCTGACACCGAGGGCTTTTTCGAGCTTGTGAAGCCGGATTACGACGATCTGCGCTGGTGCGGATACTCACCCGTTTACACATTCATGGCGTCGCTCAAGCGATTCCGGGGCACGGTTCTGCGCTACGAGCAGTGGAATATCGACGAGCAATCCGTTGTGAGTTTTACGGGGATGGAGTTTCACCGTGCGTAGCAAGCGCCCTCGATCCCCCCGCCGGAAGAGAGTCCTTCGCCGGCCAAGCTTCAAGGGAAACCGCATCGAGCACGGCGGAACCCGGAGTATCTCGTCGAGGCCCAGCTGACTCCGATGGAGACGCTGGTTGCCGCAACAGGCATAGAGTGAATCCCTACCGATATTACTACTAGGACCCCATAGGGTACTAAAACGGTATACAATAGCGGCGTACAGTGATTCACTGAATCAACATCGGCTGGTGCCTGCCACTCCGCAGGTGGCTGGTTCGGAAGAACATAAAATGCCACTTCTACTCAAATTGAAGCCATCCGTAGTTCGCCAAGCAACGAGTATCGTCGGGCGCTCGGCTCTCGTTCTTGGACTGCTCTTCATGTCTATGGAGATGATGCGGGTGCGGGGCTGGGGACTCAATCTGGTTGAGAGCCTCGCCTCGGCGCTGGCTCTATCTGTGACCGAATTCTGGACGGCGATCGCGAACTTCAGCGTCGTTGCCGCCTTTGGATTGCTCATTCTGGGGCTGGGCGCGAGCGCCCTCAGCCGGTCAGCTCTGCTCAACACTGCGGATCCACCGGAAGAACAGATCGACGTGCAGGCGCTAACCCAGCTCATCCGCAGCTACGAGATGTACCAAGCGGGACATCGCGCCGCGCCCAGTCCGGGCGCCTAACCAAACAGGGCGAATCCTGCCCCAATCCACACTACTCACCAGTCGGCTACTGCAACGAACTTTTGTTCCCGGTCAAACTGTGTTCTCGACTGTCGCCTTCCCCGCGCTTTCTAGTCCTGATTGACGGCCGGGGTGCCTCGGAACCACGGGAACATCAGCGGCAGTAGCAGCAGCGTGAGCAGCGTCGAGGAAACCAGACCGCCGATGACGACGGTGGCTAGGGGACGTTGGACTTCGGCTCCGATCGAGGTTGCGATCGCCATCGGCAGAAATCCGAGTGCGGCCACGACCGAGGTCATGATGACGGGCCGCAGCCGCATTGATGCCGCCTCAACGACGGCCTGTTTTACGGCCCGGCCTTCCGCGAGGAGGGTGTTCGTGGTCGAAACCAGAACGACGCCGTCGAGAATGGCGACGCCGAAGACAGCGATGAATCCGATCGACGCCGAGACGTTTAGGTTCATGCCGCGCAGCCACAAAGCGCCGATGCCGCCAACGGTCGCAAATGGAACGATCATCAGCACGAGCAGCGACTGCCGCATCGATCCGAAAGCCGAAAAGAGCAGGAAGAAAATGAGCGCCAGAACGGCGGGGATGACGAGCGCGAAGCGCTTCATGGCGCGCTCTTGATTCTCGAACTGTCCGCCCCAGCGAATGAAATAGCCGGTCGGCAGCTTAACCTCGGCTTCAATGCGTCTTTGAGCTTCGGCGACAAAGCTTCCCAAGTCCCGGCCGCGCACATTGGACTGCACGACGATGCGCCGCTGGCTGTCCTCGCGCTCGACGACTTCAGGGCCGGTGGCCGGACGGATGTCCGCCACGCGGGCCAGAGGAACCTGCTCGCCGTCAGGCGCGCGCAGAAGAAGTTCGCCGAGTTTCTCGTGGTTGCCGCGGTAGGCTTCCGGCAGTCGCACGGCGATCGGGAAGCGGCGGCGTCCTTCAACGAGTTCGGTGACGGGCTTACCCGCGATGGCGGATTGCACCAAGTCCCGCACGTCGGTGACGTTTAATCCATACCGGGCCAGTTCGGCGCGCTTGATGTCGACCTGCCACTCGGCGGCACCGGAGAAGATTTGTTTTCGCGCATCCGCCGCGCCCGGAACTCGGGCGAGCACCCGCAGCACCTGGTCGGCGGTGCGGTCGAGGACGGCCTCCTCTTCGCCGAAGATCTTCACCGCGACGTCGGCCTTGATGCCGGAAATAGTTTCGTCGAGGCGCATCGCCATGGGCTGCGTAAAGTTATAGACGACGCCGGGAATACTCGACAGTTCCTTAGACATGGCTTCGATCAGACCCTCTTTGGTGGACGCGGTTGTCCACTCGTCGCGGGGCTTAAGAATGACGTAGACATCGCTTTCGTAGATGCCCATCGCCTCGATCGCGAGGTCGGGACGGCCGATCTTGGTGACGACGCTTGTCACTTCCGGTAACCGCTTCAGCGTACGCTCGACATCAAGGCCGATGTGGGCGGATTCGGTGAGCGAGATGCTGGGCAGCTTGAAAGTCTGAATCAGAATGGAGCCCTCATCGAGCCGCGGCATGAACTCAGTTCCGATCAGCCCCAGCGAGCTGATCGCCGCAACGACAAGTAGAAGGGCCGGCGCGACGACAAGCACGGGCCGCTTGAGAAGGCTTTCAAGCAGACGCGTATAGACGCCTCGGATGCGATCGAGAATGGGTTCGGGCGCTTCTTTCACATCCCGCAGTAACAGCCATGACGCAGCCGGTACGACCAGCAGGGTCACCGCCAGCGAACCAAGCAAGGCCGAACAAACGGTGACGGCCATGGGCCGGAACATGCGCCCTTCGAGGTCTTGCAAGGTCAGAAGCGGTACATAGACAGCAATAATGATGGCGACACCCATCAGGATGGGGCGGGCCACTTCATGGGCGGCGGAGCGGATTTCGTCGAAGCGGCTGATTGACGAATTTGACGGATTGCCTCGGTGGTTCCTCAGGCGGCGAACGCAGTTTTCCACCATGATCACCGAGCCATCGACGACCATGCCAAAGTCAACCGCGCCGAGGCTCATCAAGTTGGCCGAGATGCCGAAGGCCTGCATGCCAAGGAATGCTACAAGCATCGAAAGCGGGATCACGGCGGCGACGATGAGCGCGGCGCGCGCCTTCCCCAGGAAGAGATACAGGACGAGGGCGACGAGCGCGCCGCCTTTAAGCAGGTTGTCACGAACGGTGCGGATCGTGCCGTCGATGACGTCCGCTTGATCGTAGAACGGTTCCACGCTAACGCCTTCGGGCAGCGACGCCCGCATGTTTTCGAGAGCGACCTTTACACGTTCGATGACAGTCTTGCTGTTCTGTCCCTTGAGCATGATGACCATGCCGGAGACGCGTTCACCATCGCCGTCGCGCGTGACAGCGCCCTGCCGCGGCATGCTTCCGATGCGAACTTCGGCGACATCGCGGATGGCGATGGGAATGCCGCGATGGGAGTCAAGCACGATCGATTCGATCTCTTGCATGTCGGCCACCCGGCCAAGGCCGCGCACCGTGTATTGCTCCGATCCGTGCTCGACGAAGCCGCCTCCGAAGTTGGTGTTGTTGTCGCGGACGCGTTCGAAGACGTCTCTCAGGGTCAGGCCGTAACTTTGGAGCCGGTGAGGATCGATCACGATTTCAAACTGCTGAGACAAGCCGCCCCAGGTGTTGACGTCAGCGACTCCGGGCACGGCTCGCAACTGGTACTTGACGTCCCAGTCGTGGAGTGTTTTCAGCTCCATCGCGGAGTAGCCTTCACCTTCCAGGGTGTACTGGTAGACTTCGCCGAAGGCCGTCGCGACAGGACCCATCTGGGGCTCAATCCCTTGCGGAATACGGTTGCGGGCTTCGATTAAACGCTCGTTGACGAGTTGGCGTGCAAAGTAGGTGTCGACGCTGTCCGCGAAGACAATCGTTACGATCGAGAGGCTGAACTTCGAGATGGAGCGAACTTCTTCCGTATCGGGCAGCCCCATCATGGCCGATTCGATGGGGAATGTGACGAGTTGCTCGACTTCGACCGGCGCCAGCCCGGGCGCTTCGGTGATGACGGTGACCTGATTATTCGTCAGGTCGGGAAACGCATCAATGGGCAGCGTTCTTAGGGCTTGTAGTCCGGCGGCAATCAGCGTGATCAAACCGAAGACGACAATCCAGGGATGGTCGAGCGGGTAGTCGATGATACGTTTCAGCATTGCTTGGGGCTGGGAGAAAGCGCGCTTACTCTTCCGACATACGGCTCTTCAGATGTTCTGACTTAACGTGAAACGCACCTTCGACGACGATACGCTCGCCAACATCGAGGCCGCCGGTTACCTCCGCGAGAGTGGCGGAGCGCCGTCCGACCGCAATGGGCCGTGCTTCAAACCGGCCCGCTGAGAGTTCAACAAAAACTGTGTCGACGCCATCGATAGGTTGCAAAGCAGCTAGCGGGACGGCCGTAACCGGGGCGGTCTCGCCGACAGGGATCGAGACAGTGGCGAACATTTCTGTTTTCAGTTCCCGTCTGGGGTTCGAGACCACGCAGCGGACTTGAACGGTGCGGGATTCTGGGTCGAGCGAGTCGGCGATTCGCGTAATCCGCGCGGGGAACACGCGGCCGGGGTAGGCCTCGACCCGTAGTTCGGCCTGCATGCCGCCGCGCACTGATCGCAGGTGGCGTTCGGGGACTTGCGCGATGGCCCACAACCGGCTAAGGTCGCTAATTACATAGACGGCGTCAGAAGGAGTAACAACAGCGCCCTCGCTCGTGAGGCGTTCCATGACCGTGCCGTCTTGCGGTGAGCGGATGGCGATCAGATGGTCGTGGTCGTCACCGTCATTCTCGCTGGCGGCGGACCCGGACGCGGGAGTCGCCCCGGCAGTCACATCAGGAAGCGGCAGCCCGAGAAAGTTCAAATGGTGCTCGGTCCGCTGTACCTCGGCGTGGGCATGCGTGACGGCGGTTTCAGCACGCTCCAATTCGGCGCTGGCTTCCTGTAGATCTTGAAGCGAACCGGCTTTTAGCTCGTGCAGGCGCGATGCACGGTTGTGCGCTTGTTCGGCGTACTCGCGTTCGGCCACCCGGCGCTGCACTTCGGCCAGGGCCTGCAAATAGTCCGATTCGGCATCGTGGCCGGAATGGCTGTGCAAGCGGGCGAGAACCTGGTCCTTCTTCACCGCGGAGCCGACGCCAAGACAGCACTCTCGGATCACCCCTTCGACGAACGATCCGACACGGACGGTTCGGTCTTCGTCGAGCATGATGCGGGCGGGAACTTCGATGGTCTCACCTAACTGGGCGGTTTCGACGGCGGCGGAACGGATGCGCGCCAGTTCTATCGTCTCGGTGCTGAGGACGACTTCGTTTGACGGCGTCTCCATCTTCGGCGGCGAGGCGACAGCGGCGGATTCGACCGGCGGACCCTGACACGCACTGAGCGCAAGCAGGGCGCCCAGCAGGAACATGCACGGCGGAGGCGCAAGCCGCGCCAGCTGCTTCCCGTCTTGGGCGTCCCCAGAAATTGTCGTCATCATCATTCGCGCCCACCCGCCGTCAACGCGACCGTCCGTGAGGCGTCAGACACCTGCAAGAGTTCTTCGGCCCCGACCGCGCTTTCGAGATCGACCCAGCCCAGCGCGTAGTCCCGTGATGCCTGAGCGAACAATAAACCCACCTCGTTCCGCGTCCGTTGGGCGTCGATCAGACTCAGTAACCCGGTGCCACCCTCTTCGTAAGCCGCCAAGGCAACCCGCGCCGTCTCATCCGCCCTACCCAGCATACGATCATTGATGCGGCTGAGCATATCGGCCCGCCTGCGCAGCAGCGTCGCAGCTGTCGTCACCTCGGCCCGCACGCGCGCCTCAGCCGACCGCAGCGAGGCCTCGATCTCACGAACTTCGGAAGCGGCTTCTTCGATCGCGCCTGATCGCTTGTCAAACACCGCGAGCGGCACCGATACGCCGCCGATCAGCGTATTGAAACCGCCGGTCCGTTTGTACCCGAAGTACGGCGTCACGTCGGGTTTGGCGGAAGCTTGCTGGACGTTAAGCTGGGCACGCGCCCGCTCGATCATCGCTCGGGCCAGACGCACTTCGATGCGGCTGCGGAGCGCGGTTTCGATAAGATCCTCAAGCTGCGGCGTCTTTGTTTGGTCCGGCAGGTCCGGGTCGCGCAGAACGATGTTGGATGCAGCGCTTGGCGTCCCCATCGCGCCGGCCAGCTCCAGCCGAAATTGCTCGGCTTGCGTCTGGGCAGTGATGTATTGCATCTCGAGTTTCTCGCTCTCCAGCTGGACTTTGATCAAGTCCAGTTTCGCCGCGGCGCCCAGGCGAACGCGGACTTCATGGTAGTCAACGAGCCGCGTCACCGCTTCCCGCCGCTCGGCCAGCACCGTTTCGTATCGGCCGGCTGAAACCGCGTTCCAGTAAGCCAGCTTGACTTCCTGCCGGATGCTCCACGCAGCCGCCTCTCGCCGCAGTTCGGCAATGCGGCGATCTTCACCGGCGAGCGCCACCCGGCGGGTCTTTTTGCCGGCCGTCTCCAGTGGCTGCGAAACGAAGGCAAATAGATCAAGATCCCTGCCGGCGGAAAATCCCGGCGTACCGTGAAAGCGCCAGTTTTCCGACTGCAGGAAGAGCGTAGGGTTCGGCGATCTATCCGCTTGGGTGGCCGCGCCGATTCTTGCGTTGATCGCCTCCCGAGCCTCATCCATCTCGGCTCGTTGCGAGAGCGCGATGTCGATCGCTTGCGGCAGAGTGAGCGTTTCGGGAATTGTCTGGCCGGCCGAGGGGATGACTAGGAGAGCCACAAGCAAGGCTTGCCGCCACGTCGCTGAGATCGTCATGCCCTCATCGTACTCACACAACGACGATGCAGTGTGAGACAGCCCGCTCAGGAATCGTGCTGCTGCTCGCGGATTTCGCCAGTTGAACAAGCGCTGCGGCTGTAGCCGCCACGTACCCACTCCCAGGCGAGGAAGTAGGCCAATAGCGAGGCGGCGAGGCCGGCGACGACGGGGTGAATGTCCGTGCCGACCCATTGCCACTGCTGAGCGGAGAACCATCCCATGACAGCGATCGCGCCGGCCAGAATCGATGCCGTAACCGGGGCGCGGTGCGCTTCTTTCCGCCACAGTCCGACGACCAGCGCCGGAAAGAAACAGCCTCCAAAAAGAGCGCCCGAGAAGGCCGTGAGAGGAACAACGTCGGCCGGTGGATCGAGCGCGGCCCAGGCAGGCAGCGCGGCCACCGCGAAAATCGAAGCGCGTTGCAGGCGCTCCACGGTTTGCAGTGGAACATCCTTCCTCCACTGCGCCCACAGATCTACGGCGAGGGCGGCTCCAGCGACATGAAGCACCGAATCGATCGAGGATAGCGCCGCGCACAGAAACGAGCCCAGGATGACCGCTCCCAACGCCGGGCCGAACATTTCCTTGACAAGAAACGGAACAAGTTCGTCGGTGTTCTGAAAGAAATGGGCAGACTGCGCGGCGGGGATGACGCCATGCGCCAGAATGCCGAGCGAGAAAAGCATAGGAATCGTCAGCGCCATCAAGCCGAATGAGAGCCATTGCGCGGTCCGTAGCGCCCTGCGCTCGGCATGACGAAACAGCAGGAAGCGGACGACCAGGCGCGGCGCCACCACGAGCTTGATGCCCGTTCCCAGCGAGAGGCCCAAGATGTAGCCCGGCGACATCAGCGCGCCCCAGGAAAGCAGGTCCGATCCCAGCGCGCGCCCATTGGCGTCGAGATCGGGGCTGGCGCGGATCAACTCCCAATCAGCGCCCCAGAGCACCACCCCGAAAAGCAACACCGCTCCAATGGCCATCAGTATGCCCTGCACCGTATCGGTATGAAGGATGGCCCCAATCATGCCCCAACAGGTGTAGAAAACTACCAGCAGAAACACGGCGATGACCGCCGTCTCGTAGGAAACGTTCAGGATCTCGGCGAAGATATGACCGATCCCCTTGAACACGGCCAGGATGTAGAGCAGTGAGGCACCGAGAACAATGACGGCGCTCATATAGCCGGCCAACGGACTGTTGTACTTTCTGCGTAAGTAACCCGGTACCGTCACTTGGTCGAGCGCGACATCGTCGCCGAGCGTCCGGCGCGCGTCGACAATCATGCGCGGGGCGACGACAAACCAGGCAACCCAGCCGCACAGCACAAATACCAGAGCGCCCAGCATCCAGGCGATCCCGACCTTGTAGCCGAACCCGGCCTGGCCCAGGAAGGTATTCGTGCTGAGAAACGTCGCGTAGAAGGAGAGAGCGATCACGATCGGGCCGGGCCGTCGCTCACGGCGTCTGTTGGCGTACCAGGCCGATAGGATCATGAGCACAACGAATCCGCTCAGAACCCCCGCTGGGATCCAATTCGCGGCCAACCACTCGGTGGCTTCTTTCATTCGTTGCTCGGCGACATCATCAGGCGGCGCAAATCTCCGAAGCGACTAGCGTAGCATTGGCGCGTTCGGCTCATGAGGCCATGGTGCGGCAATCACATGACGTCCCTAGTCAAGCCCTAGAGTTCACGATGCGGAATCGACAAACCGCCTCGTCAATTCAGCGAAACTTTTTCTAGTTTTGAGGAGTTTATGTA
The DNA here is from genome assembly GCA_027624045.1 of Acidobacteriota bacterium. Classification (GTDB taxonomy): domain Bacteria; phylum Acidobacteriota; class Terriglobia; order Bryobacterales; family UBA6623; genus JAPPLB01. The sequence goes on along the minus strand of JAQBUE010000073.1, from coordinate 12,023 downwards.
TATAAGACGACCGACGCCCAGGCACAGCGGTGTTTTGGAGATAAAATAAGCATGGGAGACAACACGATGAAACCCTTGGTGATGGCGGTCATGCTGGCCTTGGCGGTAAGCACGGTGTCTTTCGCGCAGGCCGACCCGGCCAAAGACGCGGTTAAACCCGAAGAGCCCGCTCGCGCTCTTAGGATGCGTGAAGCCGCCGAGGGCGAGATCACGATCCCGCGTGGGACGCGAATTCCCCTCTCTCTGATCAACAGCGTCAGCACAAAGCACGCCCTGCCTGGGGACCGGATTTACCTGGAGTCCGTCTACCCGGTTGCCATCGACGGGCGCATCCTCATCCCCCCCGGCACCTACGTCTCGGGCAGCGTCACGCGCACGAAACGTCCCGGCCGCGTGAAGGGCAAGGGCGAGATGTTCCTGCGCTTCGAGCAGATGATTCTGCCGAACGGCACGATTCGGGATTTCACCGGACGTATCGGGCAGCTCGACGGACGCTCGCCGGAAGGGCTCGAACGCGAAGAGGGCAAAATCAGCAGCGAGGGCAGCAAAGGTGAAGACGCCGGAAAGGTAGCTCAGACCACCGCCACCGGTGCCTCGATCGGTGTGATAGCCGGCGCCGCCGCCAATAACGCGGGCATGGGATTGGGTCTGGGCGCCGCCGCAGGCGCCGCCGCCGGACTCGCGGGCGTCTTCCTGACACGCGGTCCCGATGTACTTCTGGAGCGTGGAACTCAGCTTGATATGGTGCTTGACCGCGACCTCTTCTTCAGCGACGCGGAAGTGAACTTTGAGAACCCCGTCACGGGACGCCCCGTGGATGTCGGCAATGGACCTGACCCGAATCGCAATCGCAACAACAGTGGCGCTGGTAACGGCCGTTTTCCCCTGTAGCGGCGGCTAGTCCCCGCTACAGTCCGCCGCCCGCCGGCGATTCGAACTAAGTCCCGTTGTTATAATCGTTTCCGGGCGGTATAGGCGCGTTCGAACGCCCCATCCCGGACTTACTCAGTGGAGAGAAAAAGCCAGCGAAACTCCCTCATCGCATCCAGCGTGCTCCTGCTGCTGCTGGCCACGCTGACATTCTGGCAGACTTCGCTCGATTTCGGCGACTTCCGGCCCGGCGGCGCGACCGAAACCATCGTCCTGTGGGGGACCTCGACGTTGGTCGTCATCGGCGTTCTGGTGCTGAGCTTCATCGTCTTCCGAAACCTGTTGCGGCTCTATGTCGACAACCAACAAAACAGGCTCGGCTCCCGTATCAAGACGAAACTCGTGGTCGGCGCACTGGCCCTGTCGATCGTGCCCGTCGTCTGCTTGGTGATCTTCAACTTCAGTTTTCTCAACCGCACTCTCGACAGGTGGTTCACGCAGCCAACGCGCGTCATTTTCGATCACGCCGAGGGGCTGTGGCAGCAAGTTGTTCCGAATAAGTCCGAGGCGGATGCCCGGCGCATCGCCATGATGCCCGCGGTCGTTGCCGCGTTCTCTGACGAAGTCGTCGACGAGTCACTGCGGGAACGCTTGGCCGCCTTCGTGGACGGCGAAACAGGCCACTATGTGGCGTTGGTGCCTGTGGGCCAACACCGCCCGCTCTTCGAGGCCTACCGGGGCGATCTATTCCAAGGACCGATGGAGTGGAGGCGACTCGGCCGTCCCGCTGAATACGGTGGCGATCAGACCGTGTTTTCGACGGTCAACGACACGTATCTCTACTCGGTGGCACCGGTTCGCGTTGGTCCGGATGACATGGGCTACGTGGTTGTCGGGTGGGAGTTCGAGCACAAACTCCTGCAGCGGCTCGCTGTCATGCGTGGTGAGTACGAGGCCTACGTCGCGATCAACAGCGGTTACCGCCACTTCCGCTATTTCTATCTCGGCATGCTTTCACTGATCGCGATTTTTGTGCTGTTTGTCGCGACGTGGCTGGCGCTCTTCCTGTCAAGGCAGATTATCGTTCCGATCGAAGCGCTACTCGAGGCTACTGCAGAATTATCGAGCGGCCATCTTGATTTCCGCATTCAAGCACGCGCCAGCGATGAACTGGGAGCGCTGGTCGAATCGTTCAACCGTATGACGCAGCAGCTCGAAGGCAAGACGCAGCAACTGCAATTGAGCAATGAGAGCCTTGCCCATGCGAACGTCGAGCTCGAATCGCGGCGGCGCTTGATCGACGCCATTTTGGAAAGCATCACCCCCGGCGTGATCTCAGTGGCATCGAACGGCGAGATTCTGAAGGTAAACTCCTCCCTGCGGAAGCTATTTGGTCTGCCCGCCGACGCTGTTCCTCAACGCCTCGGCGAACTCTTCGCCGGCGAGGATCTACAGGATCTCTCCTATATGCTCAATCGCGCCCGGCGAACGGGTTTGGCGACACGCGAGCTAGAGCTCGAGCGGGACGGGCAGATTCACCACGTCGCCGTGACCGTGTCGTCGCTCGAGAAGGACGAGCAGGCCGAGCTCGAGCCTGCCCGTTTCGTGGTAGTCCTGGAGGACACGACGGAACTGCTACGGGCTCAGAAATCCGCCGCTTGGAACGAGGTGGCCCGCCGCGTCGCCCACGAGATCAAAAACCCGTTGACGCCCATCGCCCTTTCGGCCGAGCGCATGAGCCGCTTGCTCAAGCGCTACTCAGGCCTGGACGATTCTCCCGAGCGCCGCAAACTCCGCGAGCACTTCGAGAAGTGTACCGATACGATTATTCACGAGGTCGACACACTGCGCGCGCTCGTCGATGAGTTCTCACAGTTCGCGCGTTTCCCGGCGGCCAACCCCACGCGCGCCGACCTGAACGGCGTCATCCGAAAGGCGCTCGACGTATTCCAGGGGCGGCTCGACAAGGTAGTCATCCACCGCAATCTTTGCGAGGATCTGCCTGAAGTATTCGTCGACCCCGAGCAGTTCAAGCGCGTGGTCGTCAACTTGATCGACAACGCCGCCGAAGCGATTCAAGAATCCTGGGTCAAGCAGATCGTCATCACCACGGCTCCCGGCCCATTGCCCGATACCGTTGAACTCGTCATCGCTGATTCCGGGTCCGGCATCTCGGCGGAAGATAAAGAAAAACTATTCCTGCCCTATTTCTCAACGAAGAAGCGCGGCACGGGGCTGGGGCTGGCGATCGTCAGCCGAATTTTGAGCGAGCATCAAGTCAGCATTCGCGTCGAAGATAACCGCCCGTCCGGCAGCCGTTTCATCATCGAAGTACCCACAGCCGACAGTCGCGCGGCGCTTGAAGTCGGAGTTTCCGGGTGAAGCGCAGTCGTATTCTCGTCGTGGACGACGAGCCCGGTATCCGCGAGTCCCTCACCGACATTTTCGAGGATGAGGGCTATGAAGCAGAGGCCGTTGCAACCGGTGAGGAATGTCTCGCGCTGCTTGATGAGAAGACCTTTCACGTCGTCCTCCTCGATATCTGGCTGCCCACCATCGACGGCATCGAGACGCTCGAACGCATTCAGAAAATTGATCCGAATCGGCGTCCGGTGGTCGTCGTGATCTCTGGTCACGGCACAATCGAAACCGCCGTGCGCGCCACAAAGCTTGGCGCTCTCGATTTCCTCGAAAAGCCCCTTTCGCTCGATAAGGTTACGCTCAGCGTCAAGAACGCCGTCGATCATCGGCGGCTGCTGATCGAGAACCTCTCGTTGCGTGAACAGGTTTCGTCGAAGTTCAGAATCATCGGCGACAGCGTTCCCATGAAGGCCCTGCGGCAGCAATTGAAATTGATGGCACCGACGAACGGCCGCGTTCTGATATACGGAGAGAGCGGGACGGGCAAGGAGCTGATCGCATCCGCGATCCACGCCCAAAGCCAGCGCGCCCAAGCAGGGTTCGTGGAAGTCAATTGCGCCGCCATTCCTGAAGAGTTGATCGAAAGCGAGCTACTGGGGCACGTCAAGGGATCGTTCACCGGCGCTCACGAAAGCAAGACCGGAAAATTTCAACAGGCTGACGGCGGAACCCTGTTCCTCGATGAAGTCGGCGACATGAGCCTGAACACGCAGGCCAAAGTGCTGCGTGTACTCGAGGAGCAGAGGTTCGAGCCGGTTGGCTCCGGCAAGACGGTCCAAGTGGACGTCAGGGTCATCGCCGCCACGAATAAGAACCTCGAAAACGAGATCTTGCGCGGGAACTTTCGCGACGATCTCTTTTACCGCCTCAACGTGATTCCGTTTCACGTCCCACCGCTGCGGGAGCGCGCCGAGGACATTCCGCTACTTGCCGATTACTTCCTCCGCGAGTTTTCCGCCGAGTATGGCCGCAAGCCGAAGACGTTGACCGACGCCGCGCGCGCGGCTTTGCGCAAGTATTCCTGGCCCGGTAACGTGCGGGAGCTGCGCAATCTGATGGAGCGAATCGTTATCATGAACCCGCGCCCGCGAATCGACGCCGCCGATCTGCCGCTGCCCGATGACGGCAACGCAGCCAGGTTTGACCGCCAGGCGATGAGACGCTTCGGGTCGCTCGACGAAGCTCGCAAGGCATACGAAAAGGACTACGTTCTCAAGACGCTCGAGAGCATGGGAGGCAACGTCACACACACCGCCGCCGCCCTCGGCCTCGAACGCAGCCACCTCTACCGCAAGATGAAAGCGTTGGGTATATCCTCGAAGGAGCCCTAGCCGCTCCGGTGGCGCGCCCAAGTCCATGGAACGAGCGTATTGCCCCGCGCCACGGCATACTGAAAACTTCGAGGGATCAGAGCAAATGTCAATAACAAACTACACCGCCACGCCGCTTCTGCTGAGCGTGATTCTCCTATCCGCCGGTTGTGCCTACAGCGGCTCCGAGACAGTTGGGGCCGAGGCCGAGGCCGCTATAGCTTCATGGAAAACCAATTGGCCGAAACACGTCATCGCCGAGGGCTACTCAAATCAAACGGCGATCGCGGCCGATTTCACCGCCGATGGTTTGCCGGACGTCATCGTCAACGCTGAAGGGAAAACGCGCCTCTACATAGCGCCCGACTGGAAGGAAGTTGTCATCGGATCCGAGCAACCCAAAGCCACCGCGATTCACAGCGAGGTGATCGACGTCGACGCCGACGGCGACCCCGACTACATCGGCGCCGTTTACAGCCCGGGCCCGGTCTTCTGGCTCGAACGTCCTGATGACCCGCTGCAAACGCCTTGGCCCTATCACTTGGTCGATGACGAGATTGACGGCACGCACGGTCTCATCACAGGTGATGTTAACGGAGACGGCAGGCCCGACCTGATCGCGAACAGCGCTCAGCCCACAGGCCCCTATGCCGAGTCCATCGCCTGGTACGAGATTCCAAAGAACCCGCGCGAGGCCCCACACTGGATACGTCACGTCTTCGCGAAGAGCGACGCCCCGGGGCTGAGCCACTACATGGGAGTGGGCGACGTTACGGGCGACGGCAGGGCCGATATCTCGGCGGCGGCGAAGATCCCCGAAGGCGGCAACTGGTTCGCTTGGTGGGCACAGCCGTCCGCCGGCGGCGAGCCCTGGAAGAAACACGTCCTCGCCACCGAACAGGAAGGCGCGACCAACATCCTCATTGCTGAGTTGAATGGAGACGGCAAGGCCGATTTCATCGCGTCGCGCGGCCACGGTAAGGGTATTCTGTGGTTTGACGCCCCAAATTTCGAGTTGCACGAGATCAACCCAAACCTCGAAGGGCCGCATAGCCTCGCCGTTGGCGATATCGACGGTGACGGCGACACCGACGCTATCACGTGCGCTAAAGATAGTTTCATCGCCGCTTGGTTCGAAAACGACGGCAAAGGCAACTTCACAACCCATCACATCAATGAAGATCAAGCAGCCTATGACATTCGTCTCGTCGATATGGACCGCGACAGCGACCTCGATGTCCTTATCGCGGGTCAAGCCAGTAACAATGTGGTGTGGTATGAAAACCGCCGCTAACTTCTCCGGCGCTCTCAGCGCCAGCGGGCGAAACGCCCGGAGGTCCTACTCTGTCTGATCAAAAGCTCCACGTCGTTCCTCTCGGCGGACTCGGCGAGTTCGGCATGAACATGCTCGCCCTGCGTTGCGGTGACGACATCATCATCATCGACGCCGGCATGATGTTCCCCGGCGGCGAACTACTCGGCGTCGACATTGTCGTTCCCGACATCAGCTACCTGCTGGATAACCGCGAAAAGGTGCGCGGCCTAATCCTGACGCACTGCCACGAAGACCACATCGGCGGGGTGCCCTACATCCTGTCGCAGATCGACGTGCCGATCTACGCGCCGCCGCTGGCGCGGGCGTTGGTCGAGCGCCGCCTTCAGGAACATGAGCTCGATGAAGAGCCGACGTTTCACGATGCTCGACCAGGCGAAACGGTCGAACTGGGCTGCTTTCAGGTCGAGTTTATTCAAGTAACCCACAGTACCGCTGACTGCAACGCGGTCGCGATACAAACGCCCCTCGGCGCCGTCATTCATACCGGTGATTTCAAGATCGATGGGACTCCCATCGACAACCGCCTGTTCGACCTGCATCGTTTCGCTGAATACGGCCGCCGCGGCGTGCTCTTGCTGCTGTCGGATTCAACTAATATCGAAGTCGAGGGCTATACGCCGTCGGAACGTACCGTACGGCCCCGCCTCGAAGACCTGCTGGGGCGAAGCGAAGGCGCCGTCTTTCTAAGTTGTTTCTCGTCCTCGACGCACCGCATCCAGCAGGTTCTCGATCTATCACTGCAATGCGGCCGCAAGGTAGCCCTGGTGGGCCGCAGCCTGCAGAGTACTTCTGAGATCGCTCACGGGCTGGGCTTGCTGCGCATTCCCGATGGCTTGCTGCTGCGGCCAGGCGACCTGCAGAAACTCCCGCGCAAGCAAAGAACGGTGCTGATCGCGGGAAGCCAAGGCGAGCCACTCTCTTCCCTCTCTCGGGCGTCGGTCGGCAAGCATCGTCAGGCCGTCATCGAACCGGGCGACAAGGTGGTGCTCAGCACGCGTGTCATCCCGGGAAACGAGAAGGCGATCTACCGCATGATCGACCATGTCTATCGGCGCGGCGCCGAAGTGGTGTACGGAGCGATGAGTCCGCCGCTGCATGTCTCCGGGCATGCCAGCCGGCAGGATTTACTGCTGATGCTCAACCTGGTTCGGCCGAAGTATTTCGTGCCGGTGCATGGCGAGTACCGCCAGCTTTCGCAGCACATCGCGTTGGCTGAACAGCTCCGCGGTGCAGGCATCCAAGAAACGTTTCTACTCCAAAGCGGTGACGTTCTTGAGATCAGCGAGGCCGGCGCTCGCCGCCGGGATGCCGTGCCCGTCGGCCGCGTATGCATTGACTCGGGAACCGGTGACGAGATCGTGGAAGAGATGGTAATTCGCGACCGGCGGCACCTGTCCGAGTTCGGTATCGTCGTGCCGATTGTCGCTCTCAACCGCCGCACCGGTGAGATCGAGAGCGGGCCCGAGATCATCACACGAGGTTTCGTGATTCGCGAGGACGACCCTTCGCTGATCGACGGCGCCCGTGAAGTCGTGATCCGCACCCTCGCCGGCTCGTCCAATGAAGAGAAGACAGACTCGGGCGTGATCGAAGAGAAAGTTCGCTCCGATCTGCGGCGCTACCTCAGCCGCGAAACCTCAAGCCGCCCGCTGATCCTGCCCGTGATCCTCGAAACCTAAGAGGAGTAGGTGCGCCGAATGCCGTACCCCGGTAGGGGCGTGCCGACTAGGGCGTCGTCCTCGCCACAGTAGCGACCGGCACTCACGCCCCCAAGCCCCGGAAGGGGCCCACCGAGGTCGCGCTCCCGCGTTAGGGCGTCGTCACCCGCGGAGGGTAATACCCAGCGCGATGCCGAATCTTCAGGTCGACGTATTTCGTAAGTCCCATCTCAACACGGATGCTGCGGAACTGGCCGTCGCTGAAGGGAGTTGGTGGTGCGTACCCCAACACATACTGCTTCCGGATGCCGCCGACAATGTCTTTGATGGCGTCAAACAAGGCCTGCAATTGCGCGGCGTTGTATTCTCCGGTTCCCACCGTGTATACGAAGTTCCCCGCGTCCTGCGGTTTTGACAGGTACCCGGAAACGTCTTTGTGGGGGTTCTCCAGCGGTTGCACAATACGGCCGCCGGTTTCCTCGGTTAGCTTGACGAGATTCTCTTCTCCCGGCTCGTGAAAGCCCCAGGCGACGGTGCTAAGGGCGTGGATCGTAACCTGGCTGCGCTGCGCTTCGTAGAGCACTTCATCCAGCGAGTGTTTGCTCGCGGTGTCATGGCCATCGCCAATGATCACGATCACCTTGCGCGGCTCGCCGAGACCCTGATAGTCCTGCACGGCAAGCTGATTCGTGCAGGCCAAGTGGATGGCGTCGAGCATGGCGCTGCCACCGCCGTGTTTAACTGCCCCGAGCCTCACGTCGATCAGATAAGGATCATTCGTCATCGGGACAAGCAGATCCACTTCCGAGTGGTAGCCCATCAGGAAACCCTGATCTCTGCCATCCTCGGGAACGAGCTGATAGGCCAGGTCTCCGATGGACTCCTTGTAGGTTTTGTAGTAGAGGCGAGCCGCATTGCTCAGATCAAGCAGGATGCCCGCACGCAGCGGAGGCGTATTCTCCTCGTCCTCCCCGGTCGTCAGGTAGCGGATTTCCACCCGCTTGCCGTTTTCCCAAACCTTGAAGTCGTCCTTGCTGAGGTCGACAAGAAAACGGCCGTCTTTGTCCGTCACCGAGACAGGAACGTTCACAACGTTCACGTCGACCTTAATCAGGTCGCTCTCGGTGGTTGCGGCCTCCTGCGCTCCCAGGACGCCAATCCCGAGCAACAAGCCGCTGACGATGATTTTCCGCATGGTGGTGAGAGAACTAACCCCATTCTACCCCAAGCCCGCGAATCATCGTGTTATCTTCGTCACCATTGGCAACCCGGACACACCGCGCCCTCCGCAAGGGCGTCATCGTTGGATCGGCGGTCGTCGTCGGCATGCTCCTCGTTGAACTGAGCCGCGAGCTATTCGGCCAGGGAGACATTAGTCTGTTGGCGTACCTGCTCTATCCGGGTGTGGCACTCGTACAAGCAGTCCCAGGATGGGATTTGTTCATCGGCCATTCTGTGATCCCCGGTCTTTTCGTTGATCTATTTCTTTACTCAGCGGGAGCCACGCTCTGGTTTGTCGCACGGGCGCATTGGAGCACCCAATACGAAGAAGCGTCCAGCACCCGCGCATCCCGGGAGGCCGAGAGAATAACCCTTGGTAGTTCCACCAAGTTCGTCGCCTTTTTCCTCACCCTCGTCGCGATCGCTGCCTTCGCCCTTCCCTACATCCTTCGGACGACGGTGCGCCCGTTGGCCGAGATAGAAGATCTGAGATTCCACCGCTCGGAGCAACCAAAGTGGCGGGAGTGTTCCCAGTCGGCGCCGATCGTGGTCATCGGGACCGTCACCGACACGAGTGAGGGCTGGTGGCCGACATTCGTTCGCACTGACGAGGGCGCCGTTCGCGACTTCAGGCGACGATGGATCGAACTGTCGGTCGAGCACCGACTACGAGGCTCGGCCTTACCTGAACGTCTCGGATTCTATCAATGGGTTGAGCTCAGTCAAAGCCATCAGAAGTTACTACTGGACCTGCATCAGCCATTCAGCGATTCGCTAGGCAGCAGCGCGTTTGGCAAGGGCCGTTACATACTCTTCCTCGCGAAAGAGAACGGCACCTATAGGGTCCATCTTGACATCACAGAAACAGGATTCAGAGTTCGGAGCGGAATGCACGATACTCTACCTGGAAGCATCGAATCGTTGGAGCATCTACTGGCTGGCATCCTGCTCACACCGGCTCCTGGGCATCATGAAACCGAGTTCGCCGAGAATCTGGAAGGCTCCTTCGCCATAGCTCACGCACTGATCGGCGAGGATGAAGGCGGCAAATACCTGGAAGCCCTCCTGGAGCATCCGAGCGCCGCGGTTCGCAGCGAAGCTTGCTTGGCCGCGAGGTATCTCGATCGAGCTTTTCTGGAAACCTGTCTGGCGAAGTTGCTCAACGGGCCGCCAGAGTATCAACGAAGAGTCCAGGCAATCCTCGATGGCCCACAGCGGTAACAAGCCCTAATCGAGAGAGTAAAGGAAAGTCGCCATGCTCGCGCAAGAGCGCACTCCAGGCCTTCCTCCGCCGCCGCTCGATCGTTAGAGACTCGAAGGGGGGAGATCGCGCATGACTGTTAGCTCGCCGTAGCTTTGCGGCCATGTACGATGAACCGGCGTCCGCTTCGCCTTGGACCTGCCGACTCAAGGGCGCTCATGCCAATGATACATCTCGCTCGGGAGCGCGCGAATCGCGGTGATACAATGCGCTGGAGGCGCGTTTCATGTTCACGTGGGAATGTCCAAAATGCGGAAAAGAACTGGACGTGGACGCGCGGAGTTGTCCCAGATGCGGCGAGCAGTTCGGCGCCCTGGAAACGGCTGAGCAGGTCACTCCGCCGCCGCAAAGCCCCGAGCTCGCACCTCTAGCAACGCCCCCGCCGGTGCAGGCAGTAACGCCGGCAAGCCCCGCTCCTCAGCCTCCGGCCGTTACAAGGCCAAGTCCACCCCCGCTCCGGGAACCCGCGCCCGCGCCCCAGCAGTTCACGCCCCCAAGTGCGCCGGTCGCCCGTCCCACTGCGCCCGCCGGCATTCAGGGAAAACATCTCATCATGGTCGTGGTTGTGCTTCTCGTGGCCGTCGGGGGCGCTGTCTACTTGGCGCGCCCCGATTCCTTCCGTGGCGCACCTGAGTTGCAACTGGAAGACGTGCCCAACGCGGACGAGATCGGACTCGCCGCCGCGGCCTTCGGAGACCTGCAAGTGGCCGGAATTCGGACGTTCTATACCGAAGACGTGAAGGCCAAGGTTCGCGCGGTCGTCATTAATCATGGCGAGAAGGCTCAGTCGGGTGTGCGCTTGCTAGCGCACCTGAGCCCCGAGGAAGCGCCGCTGACGTCACCGCCGCTCGCGAGTTTCGTGATTGTGCTCGACAGCGAACTCGCCCCACAGGAGTCGAGAGAGATCGAGGCCGACCTGATGTCGCTCGGCACGCTGGCCTCATTCCCGCCATGGAAAAAGCTTCGCATCGAGTTGGAAGTCGAGCAAGCCGTCGCCGCGGAAACTAGGTAATTTCAGAAAACAAGGAGCAAACTATGATCCGCAAGACCTTGATGTTTGTATTCTCACTGGCGCTCGCCGCCGCTGTCGCGCAGCCCGTGGCGGCCCAAGGCGTCGGCTACTGGACCAATGCCGAACTGAAGGCCGCGGCCAAAAAGATGGCGCCCAAGATCAACGAGCAGCACTTTGCGCTGGATCGTCTCGGCGACTGGGGCAGCCACTATGCCTTGATGGTCCACCGCGAAGGGAATGGCCCTTCGGAGATCCACGATCAGTACACCGATTTTTATGTTGTGCAGAGCGGCGAAGGGACGCTGCTCACGGGCGGAGAACTCGTTGATGCCAAGGAAACCGAGCCCGGAGAGATTCGCGGCACATCGGTAATGGGTGGAACGAAACGCTCTCTTAAGCCGGGCGACACGGTCAATATCCCCCCGAAAACGCCGCACCAAGTCGTGGTCCCAAGTGGAAAGACGATTACGTATCTGATCCTGAAGGTGAAAGCCGAGTAGGCTCGGTAGACGCTGTCCCAGAGGGCTCTGCGCCTCGTGTAAAATGGGCGCAGTATCGCTGCTTCGACCCTCCGATTGATCGGAGGTGGGAAGGCATATATGATTTCCAGGGAACTTGTAGAGCAAATCGAAGATCACTCCGGGCGGCTCGCCCAAGAAGTGCTGGCCGCGATTCGAAACGACATCCGAACCAAGTCGTACCACCAGCTTCCCGAACCTTCGCTTCGTAAGGCAGTGGAGGAGTTGTTTCGCCATTTGGGGCACTGGCTGAGTTCCCGCACAGACTACGCCGTCGAGAGGCACTACCAGAAAGTCGGCCACGAACGCTATCTTCAAGGCGTCGAGTTATTGAGTCCCGCAAAATCTTATGACACCTTTTGACATGTTGGAGCGTCTATATATGTATGGGCAACCCAAGAGGTGTGAAGCGGGAT
>JAQBUE010000072.1 GCA_027624045.1 Acidobacteriota bacterium | reverse complement strand
GGCGCGCCGCTGGCCACCCCGCTGCTTCTCGCCGCCTGAAAACAGGGTATTCTGCCACAGGCTGTTAACTGGTCGCGGGGAACAACGCGATTGATGAGACCCCAATCGCAAGCGGTCGCCGTATCGATGGCCTTGCCGGTTAACAGCATTTCAAGGGCGCGTTTGCGGCCGATGGCCCGCGTCAGCGGCACCATCGGCGTGCTACAGAAAAGTCCGATCTTCACGCCGGGGGTCGCGAATTGCGACAGGTCTGAGGCGATACCCAAGTCGCAAGCGGCTACGAGCTGACAACCGGCGGCGGTCGCGATGCCGTCGACTTCGGCGATGACCGGCTGCGGTATCCGCTGTAGCGTTGTCATCAGGTCGGTGCAGACATCGAAGATCTCGCGGTAGGCGCTCATGTCACGCCCAATCATTTCGCTGAGGTCGTGTCCGGCGCTGAACGCCGGTCCGTTACCGGATAGAATTACCACCGCGATTTCGCGAGACGCGCCGATGCTTTCGAACGCCCGTATGAGTTCGCGCATCAGCTCCAGCGACAGCGCATTGCGCTGGCGCGGACGATTCAGCCGAATCGTTGCAATAGGCCCATTGGTGTTCGTCAAAAGCAGTGGCTCTGACATGGTGAAACCAGAATATCACTTGACGCCCTGTATCCCGTACAGCGGACGCCGTCCCCCCCCCCGGCCCTTTCGAGCACGCTATCTTGAAGCGAGACTCTCCTCAAACATGATGACAACCGCGAACCGTATTCTCGTTTTGTTTTGCCTGATGGTCGGCGCCAGTTTTACCGCGTCCGGCCAGGAGGACGCGCGTTGGGCCGTCGTCCCGAATATTAATGATCTGGATGACTGGAACGTACAACCCAACTCTCCGGCGATCGCCAAGGCCATCGGCGACGCGGCCGAATATGTACTGCGCTGGAAGGCGCCCGGCAGCGCCGAGGACTGGCATGTTCGGCGTCCTCATGTCGAGAGGGCGCTGAGAAAGTCACTAGGACTCGAAACTCTGCCGCCGCGTACGCCGCTCAACGTCCGCACCGTCGCCAGCGATGACCGCGGCGACTACATCGTTGACAACCTGATCTTCGATAGCCGACCGGGCTTTCCCGTCACGGCCAATCTGTATCGGCCCAAAACGGCGGCGGCTGGGCGGCTGTCCGCCATCTTGTCTCCGATCGGGCACTTGCTTGATGACGGCAAGCGCAACACCGAAGTGCAGGCGCGCTCGATCAAGCTGGCCCGGATGGGCTTCATTGTTCTCAGCTACGACGCGATCGGCCACGGTGAGCGGATGACGTCGGGCAACAACCACCACGAGGGCGGCTACGCGCTCATGCCGCTCGGTGAACACATCACGGGCTGGATGGTGTGGGATAGCATGCGCGGCATCGACTACCTGCTCAGCCGTGAGGACGTCGATTCGTCGCGCATCGGGATCACGGGCAACTCGGGCGGTGGGCTGAACGCACTCTACACGGCGGCGCTCGATGATCGGATAAATGTCGCCGTTGTTGTGGGTTATACATTCGAGTTCAATAACTGGATCAAGTACGGTGGCGCGCACGGCACATGCTCCTACATACCCGGGCTGTTCAGCGAGATGGAATGGTTTGAAGTTGCAGGACTGATTGCTCCGCGTCCGCTGCTGATGCTGAACGGTGAACGCGACGCGATCTTTCCTGTGAGCGGCGCGCGCAAAGCTTCCAATAACACGAAGGCCGTGTACTCAGTGCTCGGCCACGGCGATCTGGCGCGGTTCTATGCGGTTCCGAAGCAGGGGCACGCTTACTCGCGGCCGTATCGGGAGCAGATGTACGGTTGGATGTCCCGGCATCTGTTGAACGAGGGTGATGGCGGACCGATCGATGAGGGCTCAGTCGAGACGATTGCCGAGGACGACCCGCGCTTGCTCTGTGATCCAGATGAGCGACTCATGCTCGCCGCGCCTTCGACGGTTGAGCTAGCTCGCCGGGCCGGGCAAGTGGCGGCCGATGATCTCTCCGCCGCGCCGAGCGCTGAGTCGCGCGATGCGCTCCGTGCGTTCGTCAAAGATCTGACGGCGCCGCCTGACGCCGAATCGCACAATCTGATGCCGATCCGTATCGAGCCAAGCCCGCGTGACGGCGAGCCGGAGAAAGTCTACTTTCTGAGCGAAATCGGTCAGCACATTCCGGGTCTGCTTTGGGTCCCGCCAGCGGGGACGCGGGCGCAACGAACCGTCATTGTTGTCGACGAGGAAGGGAAGGGAGCTGTGGCGGAGTCGGATCTGGTTGAAGCACTACGCCGCGCGGGCAGCGCTGTTCTCGCCATTGATCTGCGTGGCCGCGGCGAAACGCTCGGGCATATGGGCAAGCGCACTAACAATTACCAGCTTATTTCGATCTCGATGATGGCTGGGCGACCGCTTGCCGGCCGGCGGGCTTTCGATCTGACGCGGGCGGTAGACTTCGTGGCGCGCCGTGATGATCTGCCTCTCGACAACCTGACGGTGCTCGGCCGCGGAGACGACGCCCTGCCCGCGTTGCTGGCGGCGGTTGTCGATCCGCGCATCGCGCGCGTTGTCGCCGACCGATTCGTTTCTAGCTTCGTCTCGCAGATGATTCCCGCGCACTTGCCGACCCACCAACAGGTGTTCCGTGAGTGGAACCAGTCGCTGATGCGCCGCGGTCAGATCAACGGCGCGGACTACAGGATCGACCTGGCCTCCGTGGTTCCATCGATACTCCACTACGGTGATGTGCCCGAGATCGTATCTTTGCTCGCCGACCGCAAAGTCTTGTTTGCGAATCCGAAAGACGGCAAGACACAGGACGGCGAACCGCTTTTCCGGCGGCTGGAACGACTTGCGAGCAGCCAAGGCCTGACTGTTACGAACGAACCACTCAGCGCGGCGGCTCTGCGAGATTGGCTTGCTCGCTAGTGCCGGATGTATCGGCCCGCTGGACCTTTGTTTGCTGGAGCCAAAGAAATTGCGACGACGGCGCTTGGTACAGCCCCGTTACCTCGACGGGCCAGTCGGTTAGATACGAGTAGCCGTCTCTTAGAGGCCGTGCTCGCCTGAGCCGGTGTTCCCAGCAAGCACATTCTTGGCCATCGCGGGCTAGCGTGATTGCAGTCGGCGTGCGGCGGGACTATCATGGTGGCTCCTCGAAGCGACTGCGAGGACTTGTAGCAGGGAGGCCCGACCACTGTGAGCCCCGACGACATCAAACTGTTCGCCGATAAAACAATCGAAACGTTCTATTTCTGGACTGGCGTGCTGATGTGGCTGATCCACGCCGGGTTCATGGCCTACGAAGCCGGCGTAACGAGACGCAAGAACGTCCTGATGACGATGATGAAAAACCTGCTCACCTGCGCCGTGGTGACGCCGACGTTTTTCTTGTTTGGGTGGTGGATCTACTATGCGTTCCGAGACGGCTTCACGCCGGTGATGACGGAGGCCGCAAGCGCGGCGCTGCCCTGGAGTGCTCACATGGGGCCGAACCTGCAAGACAACATCACAGGCGTCTTCTGGTTTGCCTTCCTGTTGTTTTCGTTTACGACGGCGTCGATCATGTCGGGGGCGGTCGTCGAGAGGATTCACCTCGGCGCCTATTTGTTTCTGGCGGCCGTGCTCGGTTCGGTTGTGTGGATACTGGCCGCGGCCTGGGGCTGGAGCGACTCGGGCTGGTTGTACACGAAGTTCGGCTTTCACGATTGGGGCGCCGGCGGCTGCGTGCATACCGTGGCCGCGTTCTTCACGCTGGGGGTGCTGCTGAACCTCGGTCCGCGCCTCGGCAAGTACGACGCTGCGGGAAAGCCGCAAGTCATTCTGCCCCACAACCTGCCGCTGACGATGTTGGGTTTGATGCTGATCTTCGCCGGTTTCTACGCCTTCTACGCAGCCTGTGCCGTCCTGCAGCCTAGCGGACCTTGGCTGAGTATCTATCTCACTCCCATGACTCTCAGTTCCCTTGCGTTTACGGTCACGATGGGGTTTGCGGGGGGAACGATGGGGGCGTTCCTCGCATCGCGGGGGGAACCGTATTGGACGATCAGCGGGGGGCTGGCCGGTATGATTTCCATTGCTTCGGGAGTAGACGTCTACCATCCCGGGCTGGGCTACCTGATCGGCTTCGCCGGTGGCATCATCGCGGTTTTTCTAGGGAACTTTCTGGAGCGCAACGGCATTGATGATGCCGTCGGGGCGTTCGCGGTCCACGGGGGGTGCGGCGTGTGGTCGATGTTGGCCATGGGTATTTTCGCCAGCGGCTACCCACAGCATGGGCTGTTTACTTCTTTGAGCGCGCAGCTTCTCGGCATTGCCGTCATGGCCGGTCTGGGGTTTGTGCCGGGCTATCTTCTGAGCTTCGTGCTTAAAAAGAAGAATCTGTTGCGAGTCTCCGAAGAAGACGAACTTCTCGGCCTCGATATTGCGGAACTCGGAATCGAAGGCGTCGTTCCGGCCGGTGCTATGATTCACTCCAACAACTAGCCGGCCCTTCACGCCAATTCGCGTCAATCGCTTTTCACTTGGAGATCGCGACCAATGAATTCAAGCCCGATTCAATCCTGGGAACAGTTCACATCGAGGGACACGGGGGCGATCTACACCTTTTTTGACAGCCCATGGGTCATCAAAGGTATTTGCTTCCTGGTGCTGGCGGCTGTCGTGTGGTTTATCGTGGCCTCGTATCGATTCGAAGGCCGGGGACGAGACCGAAGCGATTCGTAACGATCAGTGCACCAGTAGGTAGTTGTCGGTCTCCCACTGGCTGACGCTTCGGTGATAGCGCGCCCACTCCTCGCGCTTTACTTTGATGTAGTAGTCGGCGTAGGTTTCGCCCAGCGCCGCCTTGATGACATCGTCTTTTTCGAGTTCATTGATCGCTTCCTGAAGCGTGTCCGGCAGAAAGCCGATGCCCTGCCTTCGTAACTCGGCAAGCGGCATTTCGTACAGGTTCTCGTTGTTCGGCTTGCCGGGATCGATCTGCTTCTCGATACCGTCGAGACCCGCGGCCAGCGTAGCGGCGCACGCCAGGTAAGGATTCGAGGCGCCGTCCGCGGTTCGATTCTCAATCCGCCCCGGGCCGGGGACGCGGATCATCTGGGTGCGATTTGAAGGTCCGTAGGTAACGTAAACCGGGGCCCAGGTGGCGCCCGAGTGCGGCTCGGAACGCACCAGCCGCTTGTAACTGTTGACAATGGGCGAAGTGACCGCCGCCAACGCCTTGGCGTGATGCAACAGTCCACCCATGAACCAGCGCGCTATTTGAGACAGTCCGAGCTCGTCACTCTTGTCGAGAAAGAGATTCTCTTTCCCATCGGCGTCCCACAAACTGAGGTGATAGTGCGTGCCGTTACCCGTCAGGTGGGCAAAAGGCTTCGGCATGAAAGTCGCCCACAACCCGTGCTGCTCGGCGACGGTTCGCACCATCCATTTGTAGAAAGTGTTGCGGTCGGCGGTCGTGAGGGCGTCGCTGTAAGCCCAGTTGATTTCAAACTGGCAGTTCGCATCCTCGTGATCGTTGGCGTAGGGGCCCCAGCCGAGTTGCTGCATGTATCCGATCAGGGTGGTCATCAAGTCGAGATTGCGATGCAGAGCGCGCAGGTCGTAGCAAGGCTTCTCCAAGCGATCATGGGTATCCCAGGGCAGGTACTCGCCCTCGACTTGCTTGAGCAGCATGAACTCGGGTTCGACGCCGACGTTCAGGATGTACCCCTTTTCTTTCGCACGCTCGAGCTGTCGGCACAGAATGGTGCGCGGACAGTAGGGCCAGGGCTGACCATCGACGTGGAGGTTACCGGCCAGCCAGGCTACGTTCTTGCGCCAAGGCAGCACCGAGAGCGAGCGCAAATCCGGGATGCTGATAATGTCGCTGTCATGAGGTCCTTGGCCGAGATGGCCCGCGGCGAAACCCGCGAAACCGGCGCCGTCGGTACACATCTCATCGAAGTGCGTCGCAGGGATCAGCTTTGCCTTCGGGGCGCCGCCCATCTCGACGAATGAGCACAAGAGGTACTCGATGTCATCGCTCTCGATCTTCGATCTCACTTCCTCTGCTCTCATGTCTTTCCCCCAAGCGTTTAGTGCGATACCGCCGCGGCAGCCTTTTCGCCGACGAGTTGGCGTCGCCGGAATCGATCCGGCGCGAACGGCGCGATGATATCAGGCGTCTTTCCGGTTGCGATTGCTTCGGCCAGATAGCGGCCGGCAGCCGGTGCCGCCTTGAATCCGTAAGTCCCCCAGCCGACATCGACCTGGAAGTTATCGAGTTCTTCGCAACGCCCGATGATGGGCGCGAAGTCGGGGGTCATATCGCAAATACCGGCCCACTGCCGCAGGACGCGAATGTGGTGCAATTGCGGGAACAACTCCAGCGCTGACGAGGCCATCTGCTCCAGCGTCGGCAGCGTTCCCTTCATGCTGTAAGACTGGTAAGGATCGATCTCCGAACCGATCACCAGCTCGCCCCGGCCCGTCTGGTTCACGTAGACATGCAGGCTCGCCGAGACGATCACCGCGTTCAGGAAAGGTTTGAGCGGCTCGGTGACACAGGCCTGCAGCGGATGCGAGACGATCGGCATTGAGACGCCCGCCATCTTGCAGATCGTCGACGCCCAGCCGGCAGTCGCATTCACCACGGTGTCCGCCGCGACTTCACCGCGATTGGTGATGACGCTTTCCACCTTGCGGCCGGAAACGCGAAAGCCGGTCACCTCGGTTCGCGTGTGGATCTCGATGCCCATGCGGTCACAGGCGCGGGCCAAACCCCAGACAACCGCGTCGTGGCGAATGATGCCGCCTGGCGGATGATACAGGGCCGCCATTATCGGGTAGCGCGGCGCGCTGCTACAATCGATGTGAGGCACCAGCTTTTGGATTTCGTCAGGGCCGATGATGCGGCTGTCGACTCCCAGCAGTTGATTCGTCTCCGCGCGCACCCGCAGCCCGGCGACGGCTGTGTCGGTGTGACCGAGCGTCAGGTGTCCACATTGGCTGAACATCAGGTTCCACTCAAGCTCAGCCGACAGGCCTTCGTAGAGCTTGAGAGCCGCGTTGTAGAACCTGACTCCCTCAGGCGTGCGGTAGTTCGAGCGCAAAATGGCGGTGTTTCTGCCGCTCGCGCCATATCCCAAATAGCCCTTATCAAGCAGCGCGATTTTGCGAATACCGAAGAGCCGCCCCAGGTAGTAAGCCGTCGCCAGTCCGTGAACACCCGCGCCGACGATGGCGACATCGTAGGACGGCTTCAGTTCGTGAGAGCGCCACATTTGGCCATTGCTGAACAGTTGCATGGCGCTTACGAAGCTCCCAGGATTTCGTGGGCTTGCGACCCGAAAGGCTGCATGCCGAACTCATGGCCCGCGTGCATCACGGTTTCCCAAAGCCACTCGGCGTACTCGCGGCCCGTAAAGATCAGGTAGGCACGCAACGACGGCAAGTCTTCCCGCGCGACGAGCGCATACACATGGTGGATTCCAGTTTGTGTGCAGGCAAGATTCGGCAGCGCTTCACCAGAAAGATCGAGGTCAGCAAGCTTCCTGATGACGGCCGCGCCGCGAGGACCCGCCAGCAGCAGCGCCGCGTATACAGGCGTGACGTCACTGACGTAGACCGGCGACGATTCCGCGGCGCTGGCGGCATAGTGATCGAGCTGCGCGGCGACACTCGCGCGAGATTCCGGCGAACACGTCACGAGGGATTGCCCCCGGCGTTGGCGCCATACGCGAGCGTCACCATCCAACGCGAAAGCTGGATCGAGGTTTCTAGCTCGCAGGTCAAACTTGGGTATTCGACTCAAATCGGTCAAGCCAACCGATTGACGAACCGCTTCGGCCTCCTCGTTGGGCGAGCCGAACGACAAGGCAACATCCCAGTCATGCGCGTCGCCCAGCTTTGCGCCCAGCGCTTCAAGCGTCTCGGCGAGCGGACTTCGGCGGCGGACCGGATTCTGAACGGCGGAAGAGTTGCTCATCGTCATTACATGCGCAGGCGGTCGCCGGCGGGGTCGTAAAACGCGGCGTGTTGCACGCGGGCTCGCACGGGTTCGCCGTCCACTCGAACCATGATTTCCTGCCCCTCTTGGGCCAACTCGGCCTTGACCCAACCGAGTCCGACGCCGGTCTTGTTCACGAACGAATAGCGGGCGCTCGTTACTCTGCCGACGGGTTCGCCGTCGCGAACAATCGAGGCGCCGTCTTCGGGGATACGGCCGGCGTCGAGCATCGTGAATCCGATTAGCCGCTCACCGGCCGGCGTCGATTGTAGGGTTTCGAGCGAAGCCTTGCCGATGAAGTCCGGCTTGTCGAGTTTCGTCACCCACGGCATATCGGCTTCGTACGGATTGCTGAGCGCATCGGTATCGACGCCGATAATGACGTGTTTCTTCTCGAGCCGCAGCACGCGCTGCGTTTCCACGCCGAAGGGGCGAATGTCGTAAGGCCGTCCGGCTTCGAGTACACTCTTCCATACATGCGCGCCGTAGTCCGCGGGCACGTGGACTTCCCAACCCATCTCGCCGGTGAAACCGATCCGAAGCAAGATGGCCGGCACACCCGCAACTTCGCCCTGGCGGCACGCCATGTACTTGAAGGCATCTGTACCGAGGTCGATGTCGGTCAAAGCCGAGAGGACTTCTCTCGCCTTCGGTCCCGCCACGTTGATCGACGACCGACCGCCCGTCACGTTCGCGATGTGGACGTCCCATCCGGTATCGATCAGCCACCATTCGAGCCACTGCACGACGAATTCGAGATTCCCCGTCGTCGTCGTCAGGAAGTAGTGCTCGTCAGCGAGCCGCGAAATCGTGCCATCGTCCAGGATCGTTCCCGTCTCGTCACAGATCACGGCATAGCGCACGCGGCCGATTGGCAAATTGCCGAAGCGGTGCGTGTAAACCTTGTCAAGAAGCCTGCCGGCGTCGCGGCCCGTGACCTCGATCTTGCCCAACGGGCCGACATCGACAACGCCCGCTCTCTCCCTCACAGCGCGGTACTCACGCTCGATGCATTCGCGCTCGCCGAGGCTGGGGTCGGACGCGTAGTAACGTGGGCGCTTCCATTCGCCCATATTCATCCAAACCACGCCGAGTGCCTCATGCTCGTGGTGCAGCGGACTTCGCCTGACGGGCGTATGCGCCCCACCGGCCAGCGCTCCGAGCGAAACCGACGGGTTCGGGGGACGGCTGGTCGTAACGCCCGTCTCGCCCATCGAGCGGCCCGTCTCGTTGGCGCAAACCCCGATCGCCGAGATCTGACACATGCGCCCCTGGCACGGCCCCATCGACACCGTTGTATAGCGCTTGAGGGTTTCGATTTCGTTGAAGCCCTCTCCGATCGCTGCGCTGAGATCCGCTGTCGTGACATCTTCGCAATAGCATGTGTAGCAGCGCTTCGAGACGGGGTAAGCCGGGGGCGCCGCTACGGCGGGACTAAGATCGTCCCCGGTCACATCGCCCACAGCCTCTACGTTCGGGGGCAAACGAGTTGGCAGAAAGGCGCCCTTCTCGTCGGTCCACTCCAGGCCTGCTCCCGCCTGGTGCAGCAACCCGGCGTTCGGAACGCGGTGACCGCAAACCACAATCAGATCGCACGCGATGCGCGCATCCGCTGTTCGCAAACCGTTCACGCGACCTGAGCCGCTCGCGGACACCACTTGATCGGGCCGAACCGTCGCGGCCACTTCCGAGCCGGCGTCCCGCAGCAGCGCTGCGATTCGTTCGGCACGCGGCCCCTCGCCGACGATGACTGTGCGGCTGCCGGGAACGATCCCATAGAGCCCGATCAAGCGTTCAACGCCGCTGCTGAGCATCACCCCAACGAGGTCGTTGTTCTCGAATAGCAGAGGGGCTTCGAATACACCCGTTGCGATGACGACGCGTTCCGCTCTGACATGAGCGACCGATTCGATCTCGCGGCCTTCGCATGGCAGTTGCACGACGCCGAGCAGCCGGTCTTCATAAAGCCCGAAGCAATGCGACCGCGAAAGTACCTCGATTTTCTCGTCGGCCAAGACCTTTTCGACAAGCCGGTCGCGTCTCTCAGCCTCTGACGGCGTGAAGCGCAGATGCCCTCCAAGCTGGGTTTGATCGTCGATCAAGACCGCACGGAGGCCCTGCTGTGACGCATCGAGAGCGGCGCTAAGCCCAGCCGGCCCGCCACCGATAATCGCGACATCGCTGTGGATATAACGGTGCTCATAGGGCGGAGCCTCACCCGCGAACTCAGCCATAGCGGGAGGTGGCTCTCCCAATCCGGCGGCTTTGCGAATCCACGGCTCGACCCTCTTCCAAGCCCCGCGACTGGTGAAAGTTTTGTAATACCAGCCAACGGGCATCAGCCAGTCGAACTTTTGTGATGCCGCTAGAACGTCAAAATCGAGCGACGGAAATACGTTTTGCGGAGTGACCCGCACATTCGGTCTCGCCGGCGCGGTGCAGACTCGTACGCTGGGTACGCCATCCACATTCATCAAGCAGTTCGGGCAATTCCCCGCGACACACATCAGCCCGCGCGGCCGATGGTGCTTGAAGCTGCGCGTGAAGACGCGGACACCGGCCCGAAACATGGCCGCGCCAATGCTATCCCCGGGCCGCGCTTCGATCAGCTTGCCTTTGAAAAAGAAGGAGAAGCGTTCGTTAGCCCGCACGTCTCACCACCTGGCGGCCGAAGCGCGCAATAGGCCCGCCATTGCTTCGTTGCGCTTGCTCGCCGTGCTCACCGTACCGTTCAAGTACGCCTCCGCGCGCCACCCCGCGCGCGCCTCGCACTGACAGGCCTCTCACGCACTTCGTCTCGCCACGTGGTGAGACATGCGGGCTACGACTCACCTGTGCCAAGGTCGGTCTGCTCCTTCCCGTCAGGAAAATAGGCTCGAATCACACGATTCGCGCGGGTATCCCGCACCGCTTGCAGCCATTGCCTGCATCCGAAGCGGTGATACCACCACTCGGTTTGTATTCCCATTTCGTTACGGCGGACAAAGCTGTAGTGATACCACGCGTCGTCGTCCGCACCGGCTTGCGGACGGGTTAGAACCTCGCCGCCGAAACGAAATTCGTAGGCGCTGCGTTCACCACACTGCGGACAAGGAATGCGAAACGACACGCTCGTGGACCCTCAATTTCGGTGCGTCAGGAACCCCACACACGCCTCGTACCCGCCAACGGAACTTTGCAAATCACTGACGCCTCGGGCGTGAGCGCCGCCATGTCCTCGGGCTCAAGGTGGTGGACATCTGACTTTCCACAGGAGCGTGCCAGCATCTGGATCTCCAGTGTCATAGCACGCAGCAGATTCGTTACGCGCTCGGCGGCTTCGTCAATGGGAAGTCTCTTCATGAGTTCCGGATCCTGCGTCGTCACTCCCACCGGACATTGCCCGGTGTGGCAGTGATGGCAGAAGTGCGGCTCAGTGCCCAGCTTGTGATAGTCGTCGACATAGAGCGGCCGGTTGCAGTTGAGCGCAATCAGGGCGGCCGTTCCGATGTAGATCGCATCCGCCCCCAGCGCCATCGCCTTCGCGGCATCGACGCCATCCCGGATGCCGCCCGCGATGATCAGTTGCACTTTGCCGTACAAGCCCATGTCTTCGAGCGCGGCTCGCGCCTCACAAACAGCGGCCAGAGTCGGAATGCCTGTGTGGTCCTGGAAAATTGCGGGTGATGCCCCGGTGCCGCCTTCCATGCCGTCCACCACAACCACGTCCGCGCCCGCTTTGGCGGCGAGCTTCACGTCGTCGTAGACACGGCTGGCGCCCAGTTTCACGAAGATCGGTACCTGCCAGTTCGTAGCTTCGCGCAGCTCTTCGATCTTGATGACCATGTCGTCGGGACCCAGCATATCGGGATGCCGCGCGGGACTGCGTTGATCGACGCCCACGGGCAATTCCCGCTGCTTCGAGATCGCATCGGAAACTTTGGTCTCGAGCAGCAGTCCGCCCGTTCCGGGCTTCGCGCCCTGGCCGATCGTCAACTCAATGCCATCGGACATCTGCATGTGATGAACATTGATCCCGTAGCGGGAAGGCAGGACTTCGTAGATCAGAGTCTTACTGTGCTCGCGCTCCGCGGCCAGCATCCCGCCGTCGCCGGTCGTGTTCGAAGAGCCAATCTCAGATGCACCCTTGGCCAGCGCTACTTTCGCGTTGTAGGAGAGAGCCCCCCAACTCATGCCTGTGATCATGATCGGGATGTCGAGCTCGATCGGTTTTTCGGCGAAGCGTGTACCCAGCACGGTTTTCGTCGAGCATTTTTCGCGATAGCCTTCCAGCGGAATACGGGTTAGCGAGCACGGCAGAAAGGTGAGGTCATCGAAAGTTGCCCAGCGGCGTTCGCGGAGCGTGCCGTAACCGCGTATCTGATAGATGCCGCTCTCGGCTTTGGTTTGGATGTCTTCAATGACGCGGGACGAGAAAATCCCGCTCTGCTGCAATGCCCGTGGCGGAGAAGAGGATTCGGACATGGCGATCTAGAGAGCCTGCTCCCAGGTCTTCCACTCAGATTTCTTGAAGTTCCAAAGTTTGCGGCCCGAGACGACTTTCTTGAAGCCGGCTGCGTCCGGAAGATTGGCGCGCAGCGAGGCGGGCAGGTAGCGGGCGAGCGAGGTATCGAGGAACTGTTTATCCTCGTCGCTGCTTTCAGCCAGAATGGCGTCGTTGCCCAGGTCGGCGATCTCGCCTCCCACGAAACAGATCGTTTCATACATAGAGTCGCCGAAAGCTTCCGCGGTATCGCCGCCAATGATCATCTTCCCCCCCTGGCCCATGAAGCCGCTCATGTAGCCACAACTGCCGCTGACGATAATCAATCCGTTCTTCATCGAGACACCCGTGCGTGCCCCGGAATCACCTTGCACCACCAGCGCTCCGCCGCGGATCGCCGCGCCGGCGCTGTTTCCCGCATTCCCTTCGACAATCACCTCGCCGCTGAGCATTGACTCCGCGAGCCCCCAACCGGCGCTGCCCTTGATGCGAACCGTCGCTCCATCCATCAAGCCCGCACAGTAATACCCGACGCTGCCATCGAATACCACCTCGCCTGACGCCAACAGAGCCACGCCCAGATTGTGCCGCGCACCCGGTGACCGCACCGTAATGGCTTCACCTTCCTTCAGGAGACGCCGGATGTCGGCGTTGATCTCTCGGATCGTGCGCTCTTCGCAGATTAGTTCCGCCATACCTTCACTTCCCGTGCTCCGGCCTCGCGAACGCGAAACTCCCTGCTGAATACCGCCCGGAATGCGACCTCCTCAGTCGCCACCGCCACGAACTCATCGGTCTCGCCAAACAAAAGCGGCTTATGAGCAAACGAATCCTTCACGAAGCCCATTGCATCCGCGGTGCTGACCAGGCAACTGAACGAGCCGTCCCAATCGATCAATGCCTTGTGCAAGACCTCTTCAAGCGACAGGCCTCGCGACATTTCTTGCGCCATGTAAACGGCGATAATTTCCGAGTCGTTCTCGGTGTAGAAACGAACACCGTGCTGTTCATATTGCCGCCGCAGCTTGTGGTAGTTCGTGATGTGACCGTTGTGAACAATCGCCAGATCGGGATATCCGTGCGCCCAGAAGGGCTGTGAATGGCTCAGATCGACCTTGGATTCCGTCGACATCCTGGTGTGGCCGATGCCGTGGGATCCCTTGAACTCCGAGATGCGAAACGTCTCCTCCAGCCGCTCGGGTGAGCCGACCTGCTTGACGATTTCGAGCGACCGGCCCATGCTGACAACCTCGACATCGGGACTGGCGGATTCAATCGCCGCTGTGAGCCGCAGCGGGTCGAGCGACCCATCGATCGTCAAGCGCAGGTAACTCCCGGTCGTTGCGACATCCTTGGGCTGCGACAGCGCCGCTGCCTTTGCGATGATGTTCGCGGCGCCGTCCTGAGACTGGCCGTTTTCTCCAACCTTGATCTGGAGTACCATGTCAGCGCCCGAAGCTGAGTGGTGGCCCACATCTGAGTGGTATAAAGCAACGCCGGCTGAATCGGGGCCCCGGCATCCCAGTGCCCTCAACATGCCCAGCACGGTAGACCCAACCGGGCCCTCGGAGTTACCTGATTTGTCGAAGTATCCTGCGATTCCACACATATGACAAGCAACTGACAGCCTCGCGACCGGCGCGCGCCTTTAAGCACAAACGCGGCCGCGAGACAGATTCGTTAGACGGCTAGCGTAACACAATCAGGGGTTTGCAGCCGTGCTGGATCGGGTAACGTTTAGGGCAGGCAGCGGCGCTCGTACTGCGCAGCGCTTCTTGATAAGACATGGCTTCTTGATAAGACATGGCGCCACTTGGTGAGAGATAAGGCTCGCCGACTCGGTACAAAGCACGGCCTTGGGTCGCCTCTGATAAAATGGCTATTAGCACTGCAAGTATGCCTGAAAGCCAACGAAACGACCACCAAGGGCCAGCCGCGACGTCCGATCCCGAAGCTGACTCAGCGGGCTCCGATGAACAGGTAGCCACCGCCGCCAACGGCGCCCCGGGCGATCCACCTGTGGGGGAAGCCGAGACTGATCCCGTTCAAGTCGAGTTGGAGCAACTGCGCTCAGAGAAGGCTGAACTGCTCGACCGCTTCCAGCGCGCGCAGGCCGAGTTCGAGAACTTCCGCAAGCGCCTGATGCGCGAGAAGGACAGCGCCCGCGAGTACGCCGCGATGGATACGATTCGGTCACTGCTGCCGGTCGCCGATGATTTGGAGCGCGCCCTCAACGCGCCCGGCCTCGACCCGGAAGTGTGCAAGGGTCTTGATCTGATCCACAAGGCTCTCTTTGATGTCTTCACGCGCGCCGGCCTCAAATCGATGGATGACGAAGAACGTTTCGACCCCAATATTCACGAAGCCGTCGATCGCGGCCCCGCTGAAACGGACGAAGACGATCAGAGAATTCTGGAAGTTTACCAGCGCGGCTACCACTTCAAAGACCGCTTGCTGCGCCCTGCTATGGTCAAAGTAGCGGTTAAGGACTAGCATTCGACCGGCCGCTATTCCAGAGATATCACTACCGTGGCGAAGCCTGACTATTACGACGTACTCGGAGTGGGGCGTGAGGTCTCCGAGCAGGACCTCAAGAGCGCTTATCGCAAGATGGCGCTTAAGTATCACCCCGACCGGAATCCCGACAACCCGGAGGCGGAAGACCAGTTCAAGCTGGCCTCGGAAGCCTACAGCGTATTGAGCGATTCGGAGAAGCGCAGCCGCTACGACCAATTCGGCCACGCCGGGGGTGCGGGGGGCGTCGACTCGTCGCAGTTCGGCGGCGACTTCGCCGACATTTTCGGCGATCTGTTCGGAATGGGCGATGCCTTCGGCGGCGGCGGACGGCGCCGCTCACGGGCCCGGCGCGGCTCTGATCTGCAGTATGACCTGGAGATCGAGTTCGAAGACGCCGCCTTCGGCTTGAATACCGAGATTCAGTTTCCGCGTTTGCAACTCTGTGACGACTGCCACGGTACGGGGGCCGCTCACGGCGCGCAACGCAAAACCTGCGAGGGTTGCGCCGGGCGCGGCCAAGTGTACTATCAGCAGGGCTTTTTCTCGGTGGGCAAAACCTGTGTGCGGTGTCGGGGCGAAGGCAGCACCGTCGACAATCCATGCAGCGGGTGCCGGGGCGCGGGGCACATCCGCAAGCAACGCAAGCTGAAGGTGAATATTCCGCCCGGCGTTGACAGCGGCACACGCCTGCGGTTGAGCGGCGAAGGTGAGATCGGTCAGAACAACGGACCGCCGGGCGATCTGTACGTACTGCTCGGCGTCAAAGAGCATGCGATCTTCGGACGCGAAGGCACGGAGTTGCTTTGCGATGTGCCGATCAATGTAGCGCAGGCTGCTCTCGGCGCCGACATCGAAGTGCCGACTCTCGAAGGAACGGAGAAGGTCAAAGTCCGGCCAGGCACGCAGAACGGTTCGCGCCTGCGGCTGCGCGGCAAAGGCGTCCCGTACGTTAATAGCGGCCGCCGGGGCGATCTGATCGTGCTGCTACGGGTTACGATCCCCGCGAAACTTACGAAAGAACAGCGTCAGCTTTTTGAACAACTCGAACAGTTGCTTCCTGTCGACAACCAGCCGGCGGAGAAGGGTATCTTCGACAAGGTCAAAGACTACCTAACGCAGTAGTAGCCCCTCATGAGCATTCCCGTCAGGTAGCAAGGATTTGCTCGCCGCCGGTGGTCGTCGGAGATGCCGCGTCGCCCATCAGGAACTGCCTTTCCAGTCTGCTAGAGTGAAGAGCTTTCAGGATGTGGCCATGGGTGTCGAAAAAGCCACGGAGCAGCGGCTCGCCGGCGCGCGCTGGGGAATGATCGCGGACGATTTAACGGGCGCCTGTGATGCGGCCGTGGCGTTCGCCCGCCAGGGATTCGAGACACGTGTCGTTTTGGCGGCCGAACCGCGAGCCAACCGCGGAGCTGAACTGACGGTCGTTTCGACTGACAGCCGCGACGATCCGCCGGGCGTGGCCGCGGCGAAGGTCAGCGCGGCGTGCCTGTGGATGCAAGAGCGCGGCATCACGGTTTTGTTCAAGAAAATCGATTCCGTGCTGCGCGGCAATATCCGGGAAGAGATCGAGGCTGTGATGGCGAGTGGCGGGTTTCGATCGGCTGTGCTGACCCCGGCCTTCCCGGCTCTCGGACGCACTGTGCAAGACGGCGAACTGCGAGTGGTCGGAAGCAAGCAGACGGCGGGGGGCTGTCTCACCGGCATGTTATCGAGGGCGCCCAGTGTTAAGGTCTCTGATGCCGAGACGAATGACGATCTGCTGGCCATCGCACAAGCGGCGTTACGGGAGCGGCCTGTTCCTCTTTTGGCGGGGTCAGGAGGCCTGGCCGCTGCGCTGGCGAATGTTCTCGCTGACGAGCAGGGAAGGAGCGTTTCGCAGGCCCGTGTGCCGCGTTCGAACCGGCCCCCGTGGGTCATCATCGGCACGGATCATCCCGCAACACTGGCTCAGCTCGACCACTTGAAGCGATCGGGCTTATCGCTTATGGAAGTCAGTGCCTTGGACGCCACAACGTCAAAACAAGACAGCGGTCTGCCGACACTGCTCCGAATACCGCTGGAACACTTCAACGCGAATACCCTCCAACCGTTGCTCGATGCCATCCACCACGCGAGGGCCGGCAGCCTCGTCGTCAGCGGCGGCGACACGGCCCGCCTGTTGTGCGGCGCCATCGAAGCTCGAGCCATTCGGCTCGGCGGCGAGGTGCTGGCGGGTGTCCCCTGGGGCCATATCGAAGGCGGCTGCGCGGACGGCATGACGATCGTAACCAAGTCAGGCGGCTTTGGCGAACCTGGCGCTCTGACAACAGTGCTGGCGGCTCTGTGGCGGGAAGGCGACTAATGAATCCAAAAATCGTGGTCTCGATGGGAGACCCGGCCGGTGTCGGGGCCGAGGTCACCGTGAAGGCGCTTGCTGATCCCGCGATCGCAGGCTTGGCGAGTTGGCGGATCGCCGGCCATGAGAGCGTGCTCGCGGCGGCCCAGCGCATCACGGGGCTCAAGCTTCCCGACGGAGTTGAAATCCTCGACCCCGCGAATGACGCGCTTACCGAGGTGACGCCCGGTATGCTCAGCGCCGCCTGCGGACGCGCCTCCGTCGGCTACATTCGGCGGGCGACCGAGTTGTGCCTGAGCGGCGATGCAGACGCCATGGTCACCGGCCCGGTCAACAAAGAGGCCGTAACGATAAGCGGCATGTCGTTCACAGGTCACACCGAATACATCGCCGAGCTTTGCGGCGTGAATGACACACGCATGATGCTGGCCAGCGAACGCTTACGGGTCGTGCACGTTTCGACGCACGTATCGCTGCGCCGCGCCTGCGACTTGCAACACGAGCGCATCCTGCGAACGATCGAGCTCGGTCACGAAGCGGTCGTCGCGATGGGAATCGAGCACCCCCGAATCGCGGTGTGCGGCTTGAACCCTCACGCCGGCGAGCATGGCTTGTTTGGCAACGAAGACAGCGAGTGGATCGCGCCCGCGGTCGCGGCGGCGCGCGCCAAAGGGATCGATTGCAGCGGCCCGGTTCCGGCGGACACGGTTTTTCTCAAGGCCGTGCGAGGACACTCGGACCTTGTGGTAGCGATGTACCACGACCAGGGACACATCCCGATGAAGCTGCTCGATTTTGAGCACACCGTGAATGTTTCGCTCGGACTACCGATTATTCGTACGTCGGTTGACCACGGCACCGCGTTTGATATCGCGGGCAAGAACGAGGCGGACGCCACGAACATGAAGGCCGCCATGAAGCTCGCCGCGCAAATGGCCCGGCGTTAGTCTCTGGATGCCATCAGTGTGCATTGACGGCTCATTTCAGAGCTATTGAAATCACTGTAGAATAGGCCTGGCAGGAGAGGCACATCTTGAACCTCACGGAACGACAACAGGCGATGGCGACCAGCGTGTTCGTAGATCTTGAGCACTGCGAACTGCTTGATCTATCCGGCGGCCCGCACCCGACAACCGTCAGCGCCTGGTCAGAGAGCGGCTTGGATCTGAGATCCGGCGCGACACACTTCGGGTTCATCTACCGCGGCCCGGCACGCATGCGCCATGCGTCCGGCGAATTCACGCTATCGAAGGGCATGTATTTCGCCGCCCCGGATGCCTGCCGCATCGAAGGGGGCGGCGAAGGGATCGTCATCAGCCGTATCGGTTACCAGGGCTTCTTCCAAATTGGGGGGCCGATTGAGGAGCGCGGCCGGCTACGCTACATCAATGGATGCACCGATTTGCTGCTGATCCCGCCGGTGCTGAAAGGGGACGCCTGCCTGAATCTATTGCACGTGCCTCCGCATACCGATCAGACCGCGCATACGCATCCTTCAATTCGCATCGGTCTAGTCGCCGTCGGTGAGGGATACTGCGAAACGCCGCGCGGCCCCTCGCCCCTTTTGCCCGGCACGGTCTTTATCATTCCCGCTGCTGAGCTCCACAGCTTCCACACCGAAGAAAGCGGCCTGACAATCATCGCTTACCACCCTGACAGTGACTTCGGGCCGACGCACGAGGAGCACCCGATGCTCAACCGCACCCTCATCGGTGGCAGCGCGGTGGCGAAGCCTTCTCTCTAGCGAGCATCCCGTGAAGTGTCCAAATGCTCCGCTAACCACAAGCGCAGCGCCGGCATGAGGTGCGCCTGCGGTTACCCGTTCACCTTCGTCAGATCCGTCGGCAAGATGACGGACCAGCGCTTCGCCACGGCCATCAAGAAGGTTAGCGCGAACGATACCCGCTACTTCACGATGAATCAATTCGAAGCCGTGGTTCGGCGCATGCGCCTCAAGCCCGATGTTCGAACACGTCCGCGGCAAGGTCTTGTATCCTGACCTGAACGGAGTATGACATGCGTGCGCGAATCGGAACTTTGCTGATCTTCCTGCTGGTGGGCTGCGCCTCACCGGTTCCCGAGGTCGAATCTTCGCCTCCGCGCGCGGGCAGTCCGCGGAATCTCTATTTCGGTGATCTGCACAATCATAACTCGATTGGACAGATTAAAGGATCACTTGAGAGAACGTTTGAAATTGCGCCAAATCACTTGGACTTCTTCGCGTTCACGCCTCAAAGCCAGTGGCCCGATATGCGTGAGATCCCCGGTGGCCGCAACGCGCAGTTCGAACGGGGATTTCAGGCTGTGCGAGACAACTGGGCGAAGATCCAAGAGCTAACAGCGCAGGTGAACAAGCCTGGTGAGTTCGCGGCGTTCCTGGGGTATGAAGTTCATTACAACGACGGGGATTTCAACATCATCTACCCCGGCGCGGACGGCGAGTTGGTGCACCTCAAGACGATCGAGCAGTGGCAGGGCCATGCGCGCGAGACGGGCGCGATTCTGATCCCTCACCATCCGGCTTACTTGCCCCATTGGCGGGGCTGGGACTGGAGCCGGCTTGATCCGGAAGTGTCCCCAGTGGTCGAGATGATGTCAGAGCACGGCAACGCGGAGTCGGACCGTTCGCCGATCCGCTACATCCGGCATAGCTTGGGCGGGCGCTACACAAGAAGCACTCTGCAGTGGCTTTGGAAGAGCGGCGCGCGGGCGGGCGTGATCGCCAGTCCTGACGACCATCTCGGTTACCCCGGCGCCTACGGAGAGGGGCTGGCGGCGGTGTGGGCCGATGATCTAACGCGGGAATCGATCATGGAAGCCGTCAAGGCGCGCCGCACGTACGCGGTGAATGCCGACCGCATCGAGCTTGACTTCAAGTTGAACGGTCACTGGATGGGCGCGGAGGTTCCGGGAAGCAGCAAGCGGGAGATCGAGGTGAGCATCAAGGGCGAAGACGTCATCGACCGTGTCGAGGTATTGCGGAATAATCGCGTGATCCACCGCGTGCATCCCATCGATCGCGAGCCGCCCGAGCAGAGTTGGGATGAGCCGGTATTGCTGAGGATCGAGTACGGTTGGGGGCCTTGGGCGGATTTCGATATGGCGCGCACGGCCGATTGGCGGTTTCAGGTCGAGGTGAAGGGCGGTAAGCTGCTGTCGGTATCGCCGCATTTTCAGTCGCGTCCGTTTGATGAGGAGCGGCGGGACAAGGTGCTGTCGGTGACCGATCAGTCGTTTGGACTCGTTTCGTACACTTCGCGCTTGCAGGCTTACGAAGAGAAACCGACCAAGGACGTCGTGCTGGAGATCCAGGGTTCGCCGGCCACCGAGATCACGGTGACTTTCACCGAGCCCGCCCGCTTGACGTTCAGCAAGACCTTGGGTGAGCTCGCGGAATCCAATGACGTGTTGTTTACTGGTGAGTTCTCGTCCGAGTCCGTTCTCTTCCACCGCGTGGTGTTCGCCGATAATTATCGAACCCGCTTCAGCTACACCGATGAGGACTCAGCGGGCGATGCCTGGTATCAGGTGCGGGTCGCGCAAACAAACGGCAGTTATGCCTGGTCGAGCCCGATTTGGGTGGGCGGCCGGTAACTCCAGCCCCGCCGGCGCTAAGATCGGACCGTTTCGCCCGTTGGGTCTGAATGGGTTCGTTTGGTATTTTTTGTTGATCGGTTGAGCTGTCGGGCAGTTGAGCCGATGGCGGTGCAAGTGGTTTGGTTTGAGCTGGTTTTGGGGCGGTGGGTTTGTTTGGTAAAAAGGGTGACTGGGGTTTCGGATGTCGCCGCGGCGGGAGTGGGGATGCCACACTTTGCATCATTTTGCAACATGCATGAGTTGTTCGGTTCTCCCTCGACCTCAAGTCGTTACAAACACGGCAGTTGCCCAATCTACCGAGAGGACCGAATAACCCGTACGTGTTGCAAAATGATGCAAAGTGAGGCACCCCCACTCTCGCCCCGGCGACATCCGAAGCCCCAATCACCTTTTTACCAAACGAACCCACCGGCTCAACTCGCGCCACATTTTGGGGCATTGCAGACGGGCTTTCACCACGGACTGTTAAGAGGAAATGAGACTCGACCAGAGCTTCATGCGCTCCATAACAGCATCGCCGGTAGCGCCCATTACCGCTCCAGAACCTTCCAGGTGCAGCGCGGCACGCATCATATGTGTCAGCCACTCATCGCTTTGGACGAGTTCAGTGAGCTTGGCGCCATCGCCTCGAATCAGGAAGAAGCCGTTCAAATCCCCACCGTGAGGATTGAGGAGTACCACTTCGAACGACATGATCGAACCTTGCTGCTGCAGCCCGCCGAGGTACTGCACAAACTCCTCGAAATGCGCGGCGCTTGTGCCTTCGCGGCCCGGTACCGTCCTATTCCAGCCGAAGTGAATAGCGTTCGTAGACATCGAATTGCTCTTCTGTAGTAAAAATGCACAGATCGGAATCTCGATCAGGCGAGTCCGACAGGTCAGCATAGCCAAGCCACTGGCCGCTTTGCAACGCCTCGTCGTGATCGCCGTCGAGCAGTCAGGTCTGAAAAGGGCGTTACGCCTACTACTCGGAAGTCGTCGAGCTAAATAAACGCGATCGAGCCATCCGCGCGGTAGCCCGTACTGCGCTTCCAAGGAGCTGGGGGCATACTCGCGAAGGCCTCTTCGTTGAGTTCGACGCCCCAACCGGGCTTGGTCGGGATGTCGACGTAGCCGTCCTTGACCATGATGGGCTCTTTGAGAACGTCCTTGTGCGCCCCGGAAACCGGAGCGCGATATTCGAGGACCAGGAAGTTCGGGGTCGACGCGGCGAAGTGCACGTTGACGGCTGTCGCGAGCGGGCTCATCGGATTGTGCGGCGCAACCATCATGTACTGCGCTTCGGCCATGGCGGCGATTTTCTTCATTTCCATCATGCCGCCGCAGACGCAGATATCAGGCTGCACGATGTCGACCGCCTGGATGTTGATCAAGTCGCGAAACTCGTACTTCGTGTAGTTGCACTCGCCGCTTGCGAGCGGGATATTGACGTGATCCGCCAGCTTCTTCATGGCGTCAAAGTTCTCCGGGCGGATCGGCTCTTCCAGCCAGAACGGGTAGAAGGGCTCGATCTCCTTTGCAACCCGGACCGCGCGTTGCACCTCGAAATAGCGCGCGTGAATATCGACCGCGATATCGACATCCGGGCCCACCGCCTCACGAACGGCTCCCACCCGCTGCCCGGCGATGCGCGTGACCATGTTGTAGGGCATCTGATTGTCACCGCGATTGTGGGGCGACATCTTGACCGCCGTATAGCCGTGCTCCTCGATCAAGCGTTGCGCATTCTCGGCGGCCTCTTGCGCATTGCCGCCGCCGATGCTCTGATAGACGCGAACCTTCTGGCGCACACGTCCGCCCAGCAGCGCCCAGCAGGGCAATCCGGCAGCCTTGCCCGCGACATCCCAGAGCGCGTGCTCAATGCCGCTGATCGCCGAGTTGATAATCGAGCCGCCCGGAAAGCGCGTCGTGTTGTACATCAAGTCCCAAAGGTATTGGATATTGCGCGGATCCTGACCCACGAGCCAAAGCTTGTAGTCTTCGATGACCTTGACCGTCGCTTCGTCCGGCCCGCAGGAATAGGCTTCACCGATGCCCTCGATGCCCTGGTCGGTCAAGACCTTGACGTAGATCCAGTTGCGTCCGCCGCTCCCGACGAGGAACGTTTTGATGTCGGTGATCTTGATCGCCGGTTTATCACCCATCGGGGCAGGCGCCTGGAAGGGGGCCGCGCTCATGGGGGCCGCCGCGGCGGCCCCCATGCCGGCGTTACGAAGAAATTGTCGTCGTTTCATGTCTGTCGTTTCCTTTCGCTCGAACTCGGTGCAGCTACAACGTATGCAGTGTGTGTGCGCGCTGTTTGAGCGGTAAATCGACTCGCGCGCCCGCTTTCTGTGATGCGTAAACCGACGTAATCATCTCCACCGTCCAGCGCCCGTCGATCTCGCTGCACACTGGTTTGCGATCGTTTTCGATCGCCTGGAACAAATCCTCAACAAGCAGCGCATTCGCCAATGCGCGGCCCTCCGCCTTGAAGTTTCCGCCTACGGGTTTGGTAAGCTTCACGTCTTCCCACTGGCCTTCTTTGCCCGGCACCCACGCCGCCGACCGCAGTATGTATGGCTGGCCTCCGGGATAGATCGCATTCGGCACGTAGATCACGCCTTTGCTTCCGTAGATCGTTGTGCCAAAACGCCAGGGGTGTGTTTCGGGGCTGGCCTTGGAACCGAAGTAGCCGTGAATGCCATGGTCGAACGCGAACATCGCCGCGACCTCATTTCCGGCGATGGGCCCGATGGGCTCTGAAGCTTGCCTGACATCCGTCGCGGCAATGTCGCGGCCGTCGTCGGTGACGTGCGCGAAAACCCACTTGGGATCGCCCAGGTAGTAGCGCAGCATGTCGCAAATGTGCGATCCGAGCACGACGAGGTCCTCGCCTCCCGCACGCCGATCCTCCTTGCCCCGCCCGCGGACTTCCTGAATCGTCCCAATCTCACCGGCCTCGACCATCTCACGGACGCGTTCGACGAACGGCGACTTGCGCATCTGGTGCGCCATCTGCACCTTCACGCCCGCGCGATCAATGGCCGCAACCATCTTGTCAGCATCCACAAGGTCTTGAGCGAAAGGCTTCTCGGAAAAAATGTGGCAGCCGGCATCGGCGGCCGCCGTGATCATCTCGACCCGTTGATCAAGCCAACGAGGGCCGACGGCCACGATGTCGAGGTGCTCCTTTTCGAGCATCTCGTGGTAGTCGGCGTAAGCCTTGCGGGCGCCGGTACGTTCCAACCCCTTGGCCCGACCTGCATCGTCAGGGTCGGCGACTGCCGCTACTTCAACGAAGTCAAACGCCTCCCAGACGGTGTCGAGGCCATGACCGTAATTGCCGTGGCCGGTGTGGCCGATGATTCCGACCCGATACTTGTTCGGTTTGGCTGTCGCCGTCGCTGTCGCCGCGAGTCCGGCCAAGCTGCCTTGAAGGAAAGTACGTCTGTTCATCGCCGCCTCCGAGAAAGAAACCACCGCATCTAGGCTAGACAGGAAAGCACCCGCTCCGCGCCGCCCAGTGGATTCTACCAACATTCCCCCCACGCAGGGGATTCTTTGGAAGGGGGTGTCGGCGCAATGTGAAAAGATCCCCTACTGAGCAAAGTAGAACGATCCCCTTGGGGCGAGAGATGC
>JAQBUE010000304.1 GCA_027624045.1 Acidobacteriota bacterium | reverse complement strand
CGTCTTCAGGATCATCTTGTATTGGAAACACTCCCTCCTTTCAGGATCATCTTGCACTGGACAACTCTGATGCCCGTCAGCCGCCCCGCCTCGGGTTATACTTGCCATGGCTGCGGCCTGCATTCTCCAGAACGTGGCGGGACGACGTTCGTGAGAAAGCCATCCGCAGCAGGCGCGACCCGTTCGGCGCCCCTGCATTTTCGTCCGGGGCGCACTCGACGGCACTTTTCGACATGACAAACGCATGCAACACAGTGATCGAGGGCTCAAACCGCAGTGCGCCCGTCAAGTGTCTACAAACAGGTGAGTTAGCATGCCCCGGCAGGCTGACTAAAAGGGCAGGCAAAACTCCCAGGTGTTGCAAAATGATGCAAAGTGTTGCACGGCCCCGCCACCGTCGGCGGTGTCAATATTTCTGTGTAAACGACATTCTCATCAGTTTTGAGCGAAGCGCCCTCGAAGAGGGCCGCCTACCCCGCGCGCGGGGGGAATACTATGCCATCACGAGACACTCCGAAGAAACTGATCCAAAGTGCGGTCGCCGCCCGTGACCGCCACCGCCAACGCAATCGCCCCACGGGTTTCCGCTTCGCGCTGAGTGACAGCATCCGGTTTGTTCGCGACGGCGACTGGGATCGGGTCGCGGCCGGCTGCTCGCTGTTCCTCGGGCGTGGCTACCTGGGGGTGCTCGAAGCGTCGCTGCCCGATAACCTGCGTCTTCGTTACGCCATGATTTATGACGACGCCGAGCCGGTTGCGATCTGCGTGATGCAGATTGTGAATGTGACGGCTTCCTCGTTCGCGGCGGCGTCCGAAGGTGATAGTGGCTTTCAGCGGGCCGACCGTTTGCGGCTGCGGCAGTTACGCAAGATCAAGGCGCAGTTGCTGGTCTGCGGCAACTTGTTTTCATGGGGCAGTCATGGCGTGGCGTTTGCCTCCGGCCGTGACCCGGCGGAGATTTGGCCGGCGGTTACCGAGGCGCTGTATCGCGTCCGCCGGGCGGAGAAACTTGAAGGGCAGGCGGGCTTTGTGCTCATCAAAGACCTCCAGGAAGAGACGTGGCGAGGATTCGAAGCCATCGAGACCTTTGGCTACAGGCCGCTCGAGACGGAGCCGAACATGGTCCTGACGCTGGGGCCGACTTGCAAAACTTTCGATGATTACCTGTCGCAACTCAATGCCCGCTACCGCAAGAGTGCGCGCGGACTTTTCCGCAAGGTGGAACAGGCAGGATGCGTTGTAGAGCGGCTCACCGACCTGGCTGCGCACAAGAGCCGGCTGCATCAGCTTTAAGTAGTGTCTGGCAGTCACATGTCAAAAGAAACACCCCGGCTTTGAAGGCCTGATGCTCAAACGCCGGCGGGTCGCTGGTAGTCGTCTTTCTCAGGATTGTCGATGTAGGCCCGTAGCTTGTCTTTGTGCTCGGATGCTATCGGTTGGGTCCGTTTTGCCCACCGAAATACCGTCGCCGTATCCACACCGACCTTGGCAGCTACGACGTCTAGGGTGTGATTGCACCGCTGGCGCGTTTCCGCCAATTGTGCCGCTAAGTCGTCTTCAGCGGATGCGTCGCTTTTCTTAAGAGGCCGCGGCGCTTGCGGCCGTTGGATGTCGGCTCGGCCCCGCCGATAGAGTAGATCTTCAAGCTTAGGCACAACTTGTCGCAGCGTCATCCGAGTCACCTGCCGGGTGGGTACCCCCATGTCGACCGCGACCGCCGCGCAAATCGCAGGCCAACTGAAACTCGGGCCGTGGCTTTGCCGCCCGCGGTAGTGCGCTGGCGACGCTTCCCCCGCGGCTGATTGGGGCGCCGTAAGATTCTGCAAGTCGCGGGTTCTGAGTGTCAGCTTTAAGCGCCGCGGCATGAGCTGATAGATCCCGTCTTCAAGGTCCGCGACCGGCGTGCCGTACAAATCGTCGGTTGCCTGCAGCATTTGTGTCGGCAAATTATCACCCGTCGCAACCGCCGTACCGTCCGTGTGGACGCGAACAAATACGAACTGCAACGGGCTATTCTTTCTCGGCATGATCGTCCTACTCGTTACCTACAGGGTACCCGGTATGCGTCGCAGCGGGAGCCACTCCCTTAATTAGAATTAGGGCTTCGCCAACGGCGGTACCGCCTTGGGGTCAATCACCCGCCCATCCACCACAATCGTCGAGATATTGCGCGTGCTACTGATGTTCGTGAGCGGGTCTTGGTCCAGCACCAGGATATCCGCCAGCTTGCCCTCTTCGACCGTCCCTAGGTCGTTCTCGCGCCGCAGAAACCTCGCGCCGACCTTGGTTGCCGCAACCAGCGTCTCCATCGGAGTGAGCCCGGCCTC
Organism: Acidobacteriota bacterium; assembly: GCA_027624045.1. Classification (GTDB taxonomy): domain Bacteria; phylum Acidobacteriota; class Terriglobia; order Bryobacterales; family UBA6623; genus JAPPLB01. The sequence continues at coordinate 1,584 of JAQBUE010000304.1, read as the reverse complement.
GACGAGCGTTTCCATCTCGCGGTGAAAAGCGAACCCGCGCGGCGTATAGCGAGTATTCGAGTGAGAACCGACAACGATCGGCACACCGGCGCGATGCAGCACGCCGACATACTCCTTCATGTTTTTCGTCGCGCGGACTTTGACGTCATTATGCTTCTGGTTATCTTCCGAACGCCGTTCGAACACCGCCAGGTTGGGGTCAACGAAGATGCTTCGCTCCGCCAAAAAAAAACGGCCAAGTCGGCAGCTTCTTTTGAATGCGGATCGATTGACGCCCACATCAGGTAGCGGCCTTCCTGCCGAGCGCTATTGTCGGCGAGGATGTCCTGACGATACTTCTCCGCTTCCATCGGCGGGATCAGGGCCGTGCCCAACGACGTGATGTGCTCAACGCCGTCGATGCCCGCTTCGACCGCGTCGCGCACATCGACCACTTCAAGGTGCGCGGTCACCGGAATATGCAGGCGATGAGCTTCGTCGGCGGCGGCGCGAATCGATTCGAGCGGCAGCCGGAAGTACACTTTGATCGCGGTCGCCCCTTGCGCAACCTGCCGCCGCACAGCGAGGCGGGCTTCCTCGGGACTGAGAATCACGATCGAATCCGTCGGATAGGCCGGGTTCGGTCCGTCCAGATGCGGCCCGCACAGAAACAGCCGTGGCGCGGGGATGCGGTGTTGTTGCTGCCACTGCTTGACGGGCTCGAAAAGCTCCATCCATGCGCCAGGATCGCGGGCCGAGGTCACACCGTTGGCGACGAAGAGCGGAACCATGGTCACGTCGTCCGCGATATGAAAGTGCAGGTCGATGAAGCCCGGCAGAATCGTCTTGCCGGCCGTATCGATCCGCTGAGCGCCCGCGGGTGCTTCGAAACTGCCCCGAGTGCCGACTCGCTCAATGCGGTTGCCTTTGATGAGAATCTGAATGTCATCGATCGGCGCGCGGCCGGTGCCGTCGATCAGGCGTCCGCCGTCGAGCAGTAGATGCTCCTGCGCCTTCGCGGGGCTGACGGTCAGAAACAGCGAAACAAGGAAAGCTAGAAGAGCGGTGATCGGAGTCATTGCCGATAATACTACTGCCTGAGGGAAACCTATCTCGCTGCTTGTATGCCCTGTGAAACTCCATCCCCGCGAAACTCACAACGGATCGCTCGTCAATATTCCGCTGCTCGTAGCGCGGAACCGCGCCGCTGAATCGCTTGAGCGCCGCCATGAATGTGTAGACCGGCGAGTATCCGAATGGAGTTGCGCGACCGCTTGCAGCGCATCGCGCTCGGCAATCGTCGCTACGGCTACCGCCGCGTGACGGCCGAACTGCGCCGTCAGGGCTTCGTTGTCAATCACAAGAAAGTCTTGCGTTTGATACGTAAGGATAATCTGCTGGCCGTCCGCAAACGCCGCTTCGTGCTGACAACCGATTCGGACCACTTCTTGCCCGTGTAATCGCCAGCCCCCGGAATCAAACTCGCCGCATACCCAACACAACCATCGGCAACCAGCCTTCCCGCGTCTCCAGTTTCCTCGGTTGTTGGGGATGCCACACTTTGCATCACTTTGCAACATGTATGGGTTAGTCGGTTCTCTCGGG
>JAQBUE010000071.1 GCA_027624045.1 Acidobacteriota bacterium | reverse complement strand
GTCCCATTGCCATAGAACAAGTTTATCGACTCTTGTTTCAATGTGGGACTTCCACCACAGGCTGTTAGGTGATGCGAACCGGGCCCTATTCGCGCAAACGAATGACGTGAGCTGGGCGCGCGAGGCTGAGCAGGCCTATCGCCAAGCGTCGGCCATCCCCTCCGTTGATCTGTACCGCTCGTGGGGCGCTCTCAAGCAGGCCGAGGGCGACCACGAAGGCGCCGTGCTTCAGTTTGAGCAAGCACTCCAGTCCGATCCCTTCGACTACTGGTCACATGTCTACCTCCTTCACTCCTACGAGGCGCTCGGTAATCGCGCCCGCGCGGACGAGGTGCTGCGCGACGGCGTCGAACGGCAGCCCGGTTGTTGGCTGATGAGAAACTTCATGGCCAAGGTGCAAATGGACAACAGACAACTGCACGACAGTGAGCAGAGTCTGTTGAAAGTGATTCAGCTCGCTCCTCGAAACCCCAGTGGCTACAACAATCTCGCGTTCCTTTATTTGGGTGAAGGCCGATATGACGAGGTGATCGAATTGGCGGCGAAGGCCATCGAGATCAACGATTCACCTCCGTTTTATCTGACACTTGGACTCGGCTATCTGTATCGCGGGTGTATCGAAGACGCACTGCGGAACTTCCGCCACGCCGTTGGGCGAACACCGCAAAATTTCCTGGCATGGTACCGTCTCGCCGAGGCGCTACTGGTGGCGACAGGAGATTCGGACGAGACCCGTGAGGCGTTCCTGCAGACAGCGAATCTCGGCACGGCGCAACTAACCGAGCAGCCTGACCAACGCGAAGCCATATGCGCCGTATCAAGGTCGCTCGCGCTGTTGGGACGTCGTGAGGAGGCCCTTGATCAACTGGCCAATCTGAAGCGTATTGCCCCTTCCGCCGATGCCACCCATCTTTGCGCGGCGACTGTACACGACGCGCTCGGCAATCGGGCGGAAGTGTTCAGCAGCCTACGCGGCGGCCTCGAACTCGGAGCTACGCTCCACGGCGCCTCGCAACTGCCGTTGTCGAAGCAAGCAAGAGATGACGGCCGGTATTGGCCCTTACTGGAAGAGTTTGGATTTGAGCGCGGCGAGACCGCGTCCGCGGGCAGTATCGAGATGGCCGCGGCTTGCCCGCAAAGCCCTATGGCCGGCCTGTCGCTCCACTAGCTCAAGACGACTCCCTTAGACGACATTCTTAGAAAAAGAAGGAGTGACCGATGGCAAAGAAGACGCTCACGTTCGAGGTAAATAAAGAAGGAACTTTTAGCTACGAGCCAGCCGACACATTTGAGTACAACCGTACCGACACGGTTGAGGTCAAAAGCAAGAGTGGCCCGTTCACGTTCAAGTTCATACACATTGACTCAAGCGGGGAGCCCGACGAAGATCTCACCCCGCTTAAGGATGGGAAAGTAAGTATGCGATCGCGTAAAAAGGGTCGCAAATGGACGACTGGAAAGAAAGAGATCAGTAATGACCCAGCCGTGATCGCGGCCGGGCGCTCGGCGAATCTGGACAAGGTCGCCGGCTACCGCTACGCGATTGCTGTCAAAAAGGGCGAGAAGCTCTTTGTCGACGCCACTCTTGGAGGCACCTGGACCTGTTGAGTAATTTTTTTCGGGAGGGCAGCTGATGGCTCGGAAACAGCACACGAAAACGGTCTCACTTGAGGAACTGGACATCGAGCAACATCCGGATCTTCTCGATGAATTGCAGGGGAATATCCTCAAAGGCCACGGCCGCAACTACTCCGCCGCTATCTTTGTGGTGCTGTCCGAACAGAAGGAAGTGGCGCGCCAAGCGATCGCTAAATTGACGCGGCTGGTATGGTCGGCACAACGGCAGCAAGAGAGCGCCAGAGCATGGAGGAAGCGCGCGGCAGGCGGAAACCCTGATCGCGCAAGTGAGCGTAAGCCTTTTTGTATGTTGGGTGTCTCGGCGCACTGCTACAAACGACTCGGCCTTGATACGTTCGGCGGCCCTGCCCAGGCACAAGACAACCAACCCGCTCAGGCAGCGGCTCTTGAAGCGTTTCAGAACGGCATGAAGGGGCGCGTAAAAACCCCCTACGCCCGCTGGGATCCGGCCCCCGATGGCTGGGAGAGTCCTCTGAAGCAGGACTTCGATCTTTTCATTCTCTTGGCGAATAACGAGAAACCGAACCTCGATAAGTCGGTCGACGATTTGAAGACGCTCCTGGGCGAGTCGGGAACCATGGGGATTCAAATCGAGCGCGGCAGAAAGTCAGCACGCGAGAGCGACTTGGGCAAGGCGGGAGTGCATCCGGTCGAACACTTTGGCTTCGCGGATGGTATTGCGATGCCCGTGTTCCTAAAAAGTGAAGGGGCGAAACTCAAGCATCGTAAACCCAGCCCTGTTCACAATCTGGATACGATTCTGTGGCCTGAAAACAGCGTAGACGGCACGCCGTCGTTTGGAAGTTTTCTGGCCGTCATGAAACTCGAGCAGAACGTGCGCGCTTTCCAGCAACGAGCGGCTGAACTGAAAGATGCCCTCGAACTGACATCAGCCGACGAGGCGGAGGCTCTGGCCGTCGGGAGGCGCAAAGATGGCACACCTCTGATCCCCGCGCCTCCAGGCGACCTGGACGATTTCAACTATGACGATGACCCCCTAGACAGAGAGAATTTCGGAGCCAAGCAGTGCCCGGCATCGGCGCATATCAGAAGGATGAACCTGCGCCGTGAGCCACAGCTTGTGCTTGCCCGCCGCGGCTTCCACTACGGCGAGTCCTGGATGGAAACGCAGCCGCCTCCCGAGAAGGAAGTCGGTCTGCTGTTCCTGGGATTGGCGTCCACGCTGCACAACTTCATTGTCATGATGGGGGCCACGCGTGGACCGAGCTGCACCTACGGTGTCGACGCGGTGATTGGAAAGTCACAGCCCGAGCGCTGCGATGGCAGCCAGCATTGGTGGAGCGAAAAGGCCGCCAAGTGGGTCGAGTTTCAGATGGCGGATTTTGTCACGCCACTTGGGGGCGAGTATTTCTTCGTGCCAAGCCTGCGCTTTCTGCGGGCGATTGAAGCAGAAGCGCAGGCAAACGGTGCAGCTTAATCTAGAATGGCCGTCCGCCTGAGTGGACGCCGCCTTGGGCGGCTCGCTGCTGCAACTGCTTCCACTCAGCGCTGCCGTCATTCTCGACGGCTTCGAGGTAGACGCCATCTTCGAATATCGGGTGGCGGCCGTCTAGGAATTCCTGCCAATACTGCCGGGTGTGAGCATAGTAGCTGCTGCCGCGCCCCGGCCAGCGGATCGCGATCAACTGGCCCGCTACAGGATAGGGCTCGTCGTCAAACGGATCCACGGCGAAGCTTTCGAGCGCGTCTTGATCGAGTTCGACACCCAATCCGGGAGCATCGGGAATAGCCGCCAAGCCGTTTTCCACCGCGATGCCGGAACGAATCATGGGATGCGCAAACAACTGATGACACGTGGTGGCGGACCATTTCGCGTGACTCGATACAGCCGCGCAATGGAGCGAGAAAGCGGCTGTGATGCCCGTACCAACCTGCTGCAGCCAGAAGGGCTTGTCGGCGGCGGCGGCAACGTGCGCCTGCTCAAGAATGTCGCTCGCGCCACCGCGGCTCAACACGAATCCATCGCAGATGTCGTTCGCGACAGCATCGAAGATCGGCGGCTTGCCCGAATGCAGCGCAATCGGCGTGCGGATGCCACGCCGCAGGCGACGATAACCTTCAAAGTCGTCTTTCAGAATCGGCTCTTCGAAGGTCGAAACACATGGAAACTGTTCGACCTCGCGCAGATACGGCAGCGCCCGCTCCGAATCGAGCAACGAAGCGTTGAAGTCCAAGCCAACCTTAAAGCCTTCCGGCAGCGACTCCGCTAGGACGCGGCACTGCTGTTTGAGGTCAAACCACGGACGCGGCTTCGTCTTGAGGCTGGTATAGCCTTGTTGAATCGCTTCCTCGCATTCAGCGGCCCAATCTTCGCCCGGCATATCGACAGCCCACCAGCTCAGCGGGACCCGGTCACGGCGTCTGGATCCGAGCAGGCAGTGGATCGGGAGATCGTACAGTTTGCCGGCAGCGTCAAACAGGGCCTGCTGCAGACCCGCGCCGAGCGAGTCGTCCCACATCAACTCGGCGACGTTGCGCCCTAAGACCCGCCGAATGGAGTCCACCGTGACGCGGCCCCAATTGTAGAACAGCATCGTTTCGCCGAAACCGGTCACTCCGCAGTCCAACTCGACCTGGCAGATCTCGAAATACTTCCAGTGATCCAGTTCCCGGATCATGTGGCGAGCCGCGCGCGGCCGGAACGGCACACAGACCCAAGTGAGATGGACTTTCTTCACCGTTGGACGAAGCGTTCCGGCAACCGCCGGAGCCGCCGCGGCAGCCTCGTCAAGGGGCGCTTCGGGGGGCGCTTCGAGCGAATGGGGACCGGCCCGAGGCGTCGTCCGTTGAGCCGGCTCTTCCACCAGTTCGTAGCCCAGAGTTCTCAGCAGATCGCCCGCGACCTGCTGATACGTCCAAGCCTCGTCGCCGGACATCTCCTCCCGCCAACGCCCGATCCGCGATGCATCCGGAGGCCGGCAGGTCAGCTTGTGAGCTTCCAGCCGCTGCTCTTTCTTGAGGTCGCTGTGAGGGTAATCGGGTAGCTCGGCAAGCTCGTCCATGCGACCGGAAGCCGTCAGGTGGTAGCGCTCCATCTCGGGAACGTATGGCAACTCAAGAAACTCACAAACCTCAGCCAGCACGGCTGTCGTGTGCGTGAGCAAGTCCTCATAGCGAAGCTCGATATACGGGACAGCCTCCGCCTGCTCGCGAAAGCTCAAGATCCTGTCGCGCCACTCGGCGGCGTGACCAGGAACGGTGCGGTCTCTCCAGAAGAAAGTCTTGCGATGGGAAAGGGCCGTATCGCGCCCATCACGAATCACGTGAATGAAGCGGGCCTCCGGCAGCAGGCGATGAATGTCCGCCATGTGAAAACCGTATGGCGGCGATTTGTCCCCCCAGCGCTTCTTAGCGAACTTGGCGGCATACATGCGGTAGAAGCAGCGCAGGCCGGCCGTTGGGCTAAATGGCCGGACGCGATCGAGCTGATCGGAGAACTCCTCGGCCGACAGATGGAAGTCGGGCCAGGTGTGGAACTCGGTAATCACGCGCAGAAATTCTTCGCGCGAAGCGGCTGCCTGGGGTGGAAGCTTCAGCAAGGCGGGCAAGAAATGTGTTTCAAGAGGAATCGCCAGATCGGGATGCGCGTCAAGCATCAAGCGCAACAGCGTTGTGCCCGAGCGCGGCATGCCAATGATGAAAGGGCTGGGTGACAAGGCATCGAAAGTTTAGCTCACTCACAGATCTCCGGCACGTAGGGGCGAGGGCACACCCGCGACAGCTATACTTTGACGGGCGGACGAAGCCGCCAGGAATAACCATGCTCACACGACGACAAGTTCTCGCGGCAGCGCTCCCCTTAGCACTGCAAACACCTTTACGCGCCCAGCAACGGCCAAAGATCGCCTGCGTTTCGACCGTTTTTTTCAAGTACTCGCACACGCAACATTTCGTCGATCGATTCCTGGAGGGCTACGGGTGGAACGGAACGCATCACAAACCTCCCATGGACCTCGTCTCGCTGTACGTCAACCAAGTCGGTGAGAGTGATCTCAGCGCCGACCGCGGACGACGCCATCCGTCGATGAAGATCTACCCGACGATTGCTGAAGCCCTGACGCTCGGAGGCAGTAAGCTGGCTGTCGACGGCGTGTTGCTGATCGGCGAACACGGCCGCTACGAGCGTAACGAGAAGCGCCAGACGAAGTATCCGCGCTACGAATTTTTCCAGGAGATCGTGAAGGTCTTTCGGTCGAGCGGCCGCACCGTGCCGCTGTTCAATGACAAGCATCTTTCCTGGAACTGGGAATGGGCGAAGCAGATGTACGACACGTCGCGCGAGATGGGCTTCCCGTTCATGGCCGGTTCGAGCCTGCCGGTGACTTGGCGGACGCCGTCGGTCGAAATGCCGCTGGGGTCGAAGATTCGTGAGGCGCTCTCAGTGGCGTACGGCGGCGTGGACAGCTACGATTTTCACGCCCTCGAAACGATTCAGTGCATGGTCGAGCGCAGGGCTGGGGGCGAGAGCGGCGTCAAATGGGTGAAAGCCTACCGAGGCGACAACTTCTGGAAGGCTTACGACGACGGCATCTGGTCGCACAAGCTGATGAACGCGGCGCTTTCCCGCAGCCATACGCTGACACCGTCGCGGGAAGGGTTCAATAACGATTTCCCAACGTTGGAAGCGATGAAGCGGCTCGTCCAGCGGCCGGTCGCCTACCAGTATGAACACGCCGACGGCCTGAAATGTACGATGCTGCTGATGCAGGGGCTGGTGGAGGATTTCAACTTCGCCGCCGACATCGACGGACACTCCGCGCCGTTTTCGACGCAAATGTATCTACCAATGCCGCCGGGGCGCACGACCCTCGCCAACTTCTTCTCGCCACTGGTCAACAACATCGAGAAGATGTTTCTGACAGGGAAGGAAACCTATCCGTTGGAACGCACGTTGCTGACCACGGGCCTGACCGCCGCCGGCGTCGAAAGCCTCTACCGCGAGGAGGCGCGCTACGACACGCCGCACCTCGCCATCAAGTACAAACCGACCAGGGACTCTCATTTCTGGAGAACCTAGGGGAACCATCGGCCCACCACCGAGAGGACAACAACTTCATGAACCGCCGTACCTTCCTTTCCCTCGCGGCCGCCGCTTCCGTCGCAGGCCTGCTTCCAACGTCCGCACTGGCCGCGCCGGGCGAGCCCAAACGCATCGCCGTCGTCTGCACAATCTGGAAATACCTGTCGCACGCACAGCACATCGGAGACCGTTTTCTCGTCGGATATCCGCATGCCGGAGTGTGGCGCAAACCGAATATGAAAATCGTCTCGCTCTATGTCGACCAGCGTCCGGAAGGCGACCAGAGCGAAGCACGCGCGAAAGAGTTTGGCTTCAAGGTATACCCGACAATCGCCGAAACACTGCGCTGCGGCGGCGACAAGCTTGCCTGCGATGCCGTATTGGTGATCGGTGAACACGGTGAGTATCCCGACAATGATCTCGGCCAGAAACTCTATCCGCGCTACGAGTTCTTCAAGGAATGCGTAAAGGTGTTCGAGGCCGATGGCCGATCCGTTCCTGTTTATAACGACAAGAACCTTTCGTACAGTTTCGAAAAAGCCAAGGAGATGGTGGCTGACTCGAAGCGGCTCAGCTTCCCGGTGCTGGCCGGCTCATCGTTGCCCGTGACTTGGCGGCTGCCGGACATCGAACTGCCTCTCGGCTGCGAGATCGAAGACGCCTTAATGGTTGGCGTAGGCGGTTCGGACGCGATGGATTATCACGCGCTCGAAGCGATGCAGTGCATGATCGAGCGCCGTAAAGGCGGCGAGACCGGCATCAAGAAAGTCGAGATGATCGAGGGAGACGCTGTCTGGAAGGCGGGGGAGAAAGGCCGCTGGTCGAAGGACTTACTCGTCTCCGCGCTCTCGCGTAGTGACTCGCCCCTGGGACTAACCGTCGAGGACGGTCGCACACAGGATCTTGTCGGCACAGGCGAACTATATAAGCTCGTCAAGAACCCCGCCGCCTACTTCATTGAGCACAACGACGGTTTGAAGACAACGCTACTTATGGTCAACGGGGCCGTCCGGGACTATCTGTTTTCTTCGCGGGTCAAGGGCATGGCTGGCTTGCAGGCAACGCAGTTCTTCCTGTCACCCACCCCGAACGTCACCTACTCGGCCTGCCTCGTGAACGGCATCGAGAGGATGTTCGAAACCGGCGTCGCGCCGTATCCTGTTGAGCGAACCTTGATCGTAAGCGGCGCTCTTGAAGCCTGCCTGAAGGCCAAGAAGCAGGGTTCTGCCCTTGAGACGCCTTATCTGAAGGTGGTGTACAAAGCCCCGGCCGAATCAAGCTACTGCCGCGCCTAACACGGCCGCCGGCATTCGTCGGGGGGTGAGGGGAGAGCCAACCGCGGCCGACAACCCGCTGGCTACCGGCGCTTCAGCGTAGGACGTCCGTCGTCCTTCTCTTCGTCGCCCGCACCTTCTGCATCCGTCGGAATCGTGGCATCACCGGAAGGAGCGCGGCGTAAGGTGGGGCGATTCGAATCTTCCTCGTCCTGCTTGCCCTTTGAGCGCGCGAGGGAAGAGCCGAGCTGCCGTTTCACGTCGAGAAACTCCGACGTACTGACAACATACTCGGGCTTGTTTGGCAGTAGTTCGTTGATCGTTGCTTGAACTTTCTTGATCCGTGAGCCGTGCGGCGGATGGCTGCGGAAGAGCTTGGACATCGTGCCGGGCTTGCGTTTCTCATCCGACTTCATCTTCTCGAAGAAATCGATAAACGCCGTCGGATCGTAACCCGCCTTGTAAAGATACTGCAGCCCCAGGAAGTCAGCTTCCGACTCCGCTTTGCGGCTGAAGCGAAGGAACGTCAACGGGATGGCGAAACCGGCGGCCTGATAGATGCCGTATCCCGTCCAACCGCCCATGAAAATGAGCGGGATCGTGGCCAACTGCATCACTTGGCTCTTGGTTGCCTGCTTGGTGCCGTGTCGCGCGGCGACATGAGCGATCTCATGCGCCATCACTCCGGCCAGCTCGGCTTCGCTCTCGGCCCGCATGAACAGTCCCGCATTCACGTAGAAGAATCCGCCGGGCAAGGCGAAGGCGTTCACTTCCTGGCTGTCAATCAGCTTGATCGTGAACGGAACTTTGGCGTCGGAATTCCGCACCAGATTCTGCCCAACGCGGTTGACGTACTCCGCGATAACCGGGTCGTCGACCATCTTAGCGTGACGCTCGACATCCTGCGCAAGGCGCTTGCCAAGGCCGATTTCCTTCTCAAGGGAATAGAAGTTCATCCCCTTGCCGATCTCACGGTCGCCGATGGCCTCGACGTCTTCCTTCTTGTTCTTGGGATCGCGCTTCGCGTTGTCGTCTGACTTCTCAGCCCACAGGGAAACGGGTACCGTCAGGGTCAGCGCCAGGAGAAGAAATCTTCGCCAACTTTTCATCAAGACCGCCTCCGTTTCGTTAGTGCTGTTCGATCAGCCGCGAAAAAAGCTTTGACAGCAAGCGCTGCTCTTAGTATACCGCCCTTGTGCAAAACCGCCCATCCTATACTTGTAGTCGCGGCGGAACCCCATAGTGTTACGCCGTAAAACAGCCTACATGAAAGATGTTACCTCCTACAGGGACCAGTTTCCTATCACGAACAGTACTGTTTATCTCAATCATGCCTCGGTCTCTCCCCTACCCCGCCGCAGCGCCGAGGCCATGCGAGCCTTCACCGAAGATGTCGAAGGCTTCGGACTGAAGAACTACGGTCGCTGGATGGAGACAGTGGGGGCGCTGCGCGCGACGGCGGCGCGGCTGCTGGGTTGCGGCTCCGGCGAGATCGCCATTACGAAAAATACGTCGGAGGGCCTGTCGTTCGTCGCCAACGGCCTCGACTGGCGTGCGGGCGACGTTGTGGTCGGGATACGAGACGAGTTCCCCGCCAACTACTTCCCTTGGCTGCGGCTGGAAAAACGCGGTGTCCATCTGCGCTGGCTCGATCTCGAAAACGGGCGCATTGAACTTGAGGACATCGACAAAGCCTGCGACGGAGCGCGACTGCTGGCTGTCAGCTACGTCCAATACCTCAGCGGGTTTCGGCTCGATTTGGACGCGCTGGGCGAGATCTGCCGGCGGCGGAACGTGCTACTGGTCGTCGACGCCGTACAGGGGCTCGGCCCGTTCCCTGTGAACGTCAAACAAAGCGGCATTCATGCGCTTTCAGCAAGTGGCCACAAGTGGCTGCTGGGGCCCGAGGGCTGCGCCATCTTTTTCATCGACCAGGGCCTGTTGCCGCGGGTCGATCCGGTTGAATTTGGCTGGACGAACGTCGCCGGCTCGGAGCATTACAGTCACGACCCGGTCCTGCTAGCCGACGCGCGACGCTACGAATGCGGCACCCTCAACACGATCGGCATCCACGGCTTACGCGCGTCGCTGGATCTTTTTCACGAGGTCGGAGTCGAGCGTATGGCCAACCACATCGACGGACTTGCACGGCGAACCATCGAGGGCGCCGCCGCCAAAGGCTATGAACCGATGACGGCCCGTAACAGCGCGAATGGATCGGGTATCGTGACGATTCGCAAGCAAGGCATCGATTCGGCCGCGGCTGTCGCAAGCCTCAGCGATGCAGGAATCTCAGCAGCGCACCGCTTCGGGTGGATCCGCGTCGCCCCGCATTTCTACAACAACGATGAGGATATCGACGCGCTACTTGAAGGTCTGCCCTGAAGGGATGACTTGGTCGCTGTTCGCTTCCTCGCCGTCGCTGTCGGAAGCCGGCCGAGGCGGCACTGTTTCGAGCACCAGCTTCTGGACGTCATTGAGATTCTCGAATGCATCCCCAAGCGACCCCTCCGACACCGCGCCCCCTTGGGCCCGTGATGCCGCGTACAGCGTTTCCAGCGCATCGCCGAACTCCGTTCCCCTGCTGTATTCCGGCGCCTCACCGAATGCGATGAGCTTGACGCTATCGGTCAGCCGCTCGGCCCACAAGCGCGCTAGCCGCTTGGCGTCCGTTTCGCTCGCCAGTGTCAAGTCGGCCTGAGTAAGCTGAATCAACGCGCGACGCTCGGTACCGTCCTTATTCTGTTGCACGATGGCTGGCAGATCGCCTGATTCGTCAAGCGTAATCGTCTTGCCCGGCTCTTCTTTCAGGATGCTGACGGACTGCTGCAGATTGTCGACAATACTCTGCGCTCGCGCCGCCCCGCCACCGCCCTGGAGCGGATCGTTCACAACAAACACCGCGATCTCATTGAGTTTGATCGCGATCGGCACGCCCTCTGTTCTGCCTTCGTTCGGCAGCAAAGTGTAGCTGACGATAATCTCCGGCAGCCGGCTGCGGTTGCCACCATATTCCAGATAGGCTACGAAAGCGAAAACAGCAATCACCAGAACAATCGCGGCGATCGTCACAGGCTGTTTGAGAATCGTCGCGGCGGTTGGCTTCTTGACTTGCTCGGCGAAACCAAACTCCTGTACGGGTGGGGTCGGCGGCATGGGTGAGTTGCTCATAGTAGTTGCGGACGGGCCGCGAAACTTTCCGTTGATCTAGAAGTATGACGCAGAATCAAGCCGTCGGGGTACACCTTCTTTATTCTAGAGTCCACGAAAACCTTACGGGGACCAGCTCCCGTCCAGCAAGCGGACTCCAGGATTCAGACCAGCTTCATGTCCCGCCAGTTCAGCCCCGCCTTTACGTCGGCCAACAGGGGCACCCGCAACTGGTAGACGCCCTCCATCTCACGTTTTACCAACTTCGCCAACTCCGCCACCTCATCCTCAGGCGCTTCGAACAGCAACTCGTCATGAACCTGCAGCAGCATCACTGCTCGGCTTCCCGCGGCCCGCAGCTTCGCGTCTACGTGAATCATGGCGAGCTTGATGAGGTCCGCCGCTGAGCCTTGAATCGGTGAATTGATCGCAGTCCGTTCGGCAAAGCCGCGCGCCGCCGGATTGCGGCTATCCAAATCGGGTATTGGCCGCAGCCGCCCTAGCAACGTCCGCGTACGGCCCGTCTTACGCGCTTGGGCGACCGCGTCTTCCATATACTTCTTCACGCCCGCATAGCGTTCGAAATACGCGTCGATGTACTGGCGCGACTCCGTCTGAGGAATCCCCAACTGTTTAGAAAGACCGAACGGGCTGAGCCCATAGACGATCCCAAAGTTCACGGCCTTAGCCCGCCGCCGCTCCTCTGGACCGATCGCCAACGGCGGCACGCCGAACACTTCCGCCGCCGTCCGCGTGTGAATGTCTTCACCATTGCGAAACGCCGCGACCAGCACCGGGTCCCGTGAAATGTCGGCCAGCACTCGTAGCTCGATCTGCGAGTAGTCCGCCGCCAGCAACCGCCAGCCGGGGCGCGCCACGAACGCCGCCCGAATCTCCCGCCCCGCCTCGCTGCGAATGGGAATGTTTTGCAGATTCGGATTCGACGATGACAAGCGTCCCGTCGCCGCTCCGCACTGATTAAACGTTGTGTGCAGCCGCCCCGTCTTTGGATTCACTAACGCCGGTAAGGCGTCCACATACGTGCTCTTTAGCTTCACGCGCTGCCGGTACTCCAGCAGCTGTGGCACGATCTCGTGCGCCGGCGCCAATTCCTCAAGCACATCGGAAGCGGTCGATAGCGCCTTCGTTTTCCCGCGCCGCCGCGGTGCCGGCAACTGCAGATCGTCGAACAACACTTTGGCGAGTTGCTGCGTCGAATTGATGTTAAACGTGCTACCCGCCAATTCGTAGATGCGCGTGGCCAACACGCCGATCTCCGTTTCCATCCGCTTCGAGAGTGACGACAACAAGTCGCTGTCGAGCAAAACGCCCTCGCGCTCCATCCGCCCCAGGATCGGGACCAACGGCAGCTCCATCTGCTCGTAGAGTTCCCGCAGTTCCAGCTTGTCGATCTCAGGGCTGAGCTTTTCGCCCAGCCGCCGCACCAGGTCCGCCGTACGCGCCAAGTTCCCGTCGAGAGGGACGCCGAGGTAGCGAGCCACAGCCTTATCGAGCGCAAAATCCGCGCGAGAGGCATCCAGCAAAAACGCCTCAATCATCGAATCGCTCACAACGCCTTCGAGCGTCAGGTCGAGTGCCATATCAACATTCGTCAAAGCCTCCTGCGCCGTCTTCGAGTCGTGAACGCGCTTCGGAGCCTTGGCGTCCGCGAGGTAGTCGCGCGCCGCCGATAGATGCTCCGCCGGCAGCAGCACCGACTCGCCCGCCCCAGCACAAAACGCGACACCGCCCGCTGCCAGCTCACCCTGCACCGCGACATCGACAGCGAGCGTCACCAGCTTGCTCTGAGCCTCTGACGACGCCAGCCATTCCGAAAACTCCTCCCCCGACGCCAGCGTTCTGCTTTCCGTAGGCGTCTCCGGTTGCGGCACAACCAAGGCGCTCAACAGGCTGTTGAACTCAAGTTCCCGATACAGCTCCGCCAGCGCTTCGGGATCAGGCTCGGCAACCTTCAAAGATTCGAGGTCTAACTCGACCGGAGCATCAAGCGCGATCGTCGCCAGGCGCTTGCTCAGCAGGATTTGTTCCTGGTTCTGCTGCAAGCTCTCGCGATAGGTCTTGCGCTTTACCTCGGCGGCATGCTCGATCGCCCCCTCGACCGATCCGTATGCGGCAATCAAGTCCTTGGCTCCCTTATCTCCGATGCCCGGCGCGCCCGGAATGTTGTCCACCGAGTCGCCCTTGAGCGCCAGCAAATCCACCACCTGCAGCGGCTCGACACCCATCACTTCCTTGACGCCCTTCGGATCGAGCACCAGATCATTCTTCATCGGGTTCAGCACAACAACGCGGGCCGTCACAAGCTGCGACAAATCCTTATCGCTCGTCACGATGTAGACGTCAATATCGTGGTCAGCCGCTTGGCGGGCCACTGTACCGATGACGTCATCGGCCTCATAGCCTTCGGCTGAGAGAACCGGCACTCGCCAACTCTCGATCAGCCGCTTGATGTAGGGCATCTGCCGGATCAGGTCGTCGGGCGTCTCAGCGCGATTCGCCTTGTAGGCAGGGAAGATCTCGTCGCGAAACGTGGGACCGAGGCTCTCCCAAGTCGCCGCCACGTAATCGGGCCGATGCGTTTCCATCAGCTTCCGCAGCATCGTGACGAAGATATAGACGGCTTCGGTCGGCTCACCGGCCGCGGTCCGCATCAGCGGAGCCCCCGACCGCGCGCGGCCATAGAACGCCCGAAAGATCAACCCGAACGTATCAATCAGAAATAGACGACCCAAAGCCATGGTGTCAGTGTAGCTACCACGCCCGGTGCGGCAATCTACTCGTACCGCAGCACATGAGCAGGCGCGATCCGCGTAGCCGAGCTGGAAGGATAGAGCGTCGTCAGGTAGCTCATCAGCAGCGCCGCGACCCCGACCAGAATGCCGTCAATCAAGCGCGGCGCGAAAGGGACGTGGCTGAGGCCATACACGGCCGCATCGAGCGGGATCAGTTTGTGCGCGTTGCACACCAAGGCAAGGATGTGTCCCAAGACGAGTCCCACGGCCGTGCCGGCCGCGCCGATGATCATGCCTTGCAGCACGAAGATCTTGCGCACCTGCGCCGCTGACGCACCGAGGGATTTGAGGATGGCGATGCCTTTGCGCTTTTCCATCACCATCATCACGAGCGACGTGAGGATGTTGAGCGCGGCGACAAGCATGATCAGGCCGATCGTAATAGCGGTAACGAGTTTCTCGACTTCGAGGGCCTGGAAGAGACTGCGATTTTCCTCTTTCCAGTTGGTCGTGCCGAAATTGCTTCCGGCGATCGCTTCGAGACGCTCGGCGACAGGTTCAGCTTTGTCGAGGTCGTCAAGCTTGAATTCGACACCGCTGATGACGTCGCCGACGTTGAGGGCCTGCTGCGTAGCCGTTAAAGTGGCGACCGCCCACTGATTGTCATAAAGGAAAAACCCCGAGTCCATAACGCCGGCGACTCGAAAGCGCTTCTGGCTCGTGATCGGACCGAAAGGCGTCATCTCGCCTTGCGGGTTAATGATCGTGACAACAGTCTCGAGGCGGGCGCCGATGTGTTCGGCAAGATCCTTGCCAAGGATAATACCGGGATAATCGTCGGCGCGATCGAGGTCGCTCACCGAGCCTTCTTTGAGGTCGTTTAACATGCCGACCACATCAAGCTCGCGCTCGATGTCTATGCCCTTGAGGTAAGCAAAGCCGCTTCGCACCGGGGTTGACACCATGACCTCGCCCCACAGCGCGGGCGCGGCGGCGGCAACACCCTCGACATCGTCAAACTCCGCGATGAACTCACGCCAGTTCTCGATGCCACTGTTACTCTTTTCGAGGAGCCGGACGTGAGCGGTCGCGCCCAGCAGGTACCGCTGAAGATCTTGTTCGACGCCGTTGTTGATGGCCAACGCAATCACGAGCGCCGCGACGCCGGTCGCCACTCCTACGGCGGAAAGCACTGTCACGAGTGAAACGAAGCGCTCCCTGCTCTTCGCCCGAAGATAGCGCAGAGCCACAAAGGTCTCGAAAGACATAGCGGTCAGTGCTCGTCGGGTGATTCTTCGGCGGCGCGCAGACGCTCGGCGACGCCGATCTCGCCCTCGGGCCGCAGCAGCGGGAACAGAACCACGTCGCGAATCGAATTCGACCCGGTGAGAAGCATCGTCAGGCGGTCGATGCCGATGCCTTCGCCGGCCGTGGGCGGCATGCCGTAGCACAGCGCGCGGATGTAGTCCTCATCCATCTCATGAGCCTCGCGCTCACCTTGCTCACGCTGGTCGACCTGCTGCTCGAAGCGGCGGCGCTGTTCCTGCGGATCATTGAGCTCGGAGTAGGCGTTGGCGATCTCCATGCCGCCGGCGTAAATCTCGAAGCGCTCAACCCAGTTCGGATCATCGGGCTTCTTCTTCGAAAGCGGCGAGGCCTCGACAGGATAGTCGTAAATGAGTGTCGGCTGAATCAGATTCGCTTCGCAGGCGTGCTCGAACAGAGCCTGGATGCAGCTTCCCGCCGAAGCGCCTGCCGGGAGCGACAACGGCGAATCGATGGTGCCGTTATAGATGTCGACCAACTCAGCGACGCGCTTTGGATCGTCGAGGTCGGCGGGAACGGGACGTGTCTCGTCGTTGGGCCAGAACTCGACGATCGCCTCTTTCATCGAAAGCCGCCGCAGTTTGCCGAAATTGATCTTCTGCCCTTTGAACTCAACCTCCGGATTGCCGTCGTTCGCGGCTTCAGCGGCGGCGCGCAGCAGCACTTCGCTCAAGTCCATCAAGTCGTTGTAATCGCTGTACGCCTGATAGAACTCGAGCATCGTGAACTCGGGGTTGTGCCGCATCGAAAGCCCTTCGTTGCGGAAGTTCTTGTTGATCTCAAACACGCGGTCGAGGCCGCCGACGACGAGCCGCTTGAGATAGAGCTCGGGCGCGATGCGCAGGTAGAGATCGATATCGAGCGCGTTGTGATGCGTCTCGAACGGCCGTGCCAGCGCGCCACCGTAGATCTGCTGCATCATGGGCGTCTCGACTTCGAGATAGCCGCGCTGGGTGAGCGCGTCGCGCAGGGCGCGGATAATTCTGTCCCGCTTCACAAAGACTTCGCGGACCTGCCGATTCGCGATGAGATCAAGGTAGCGTTGACGATAGCGGATCTCGATGTCCTGAAGACCATGCCATTTTTCGGGCATCGGCAGGATGGCCTTCGCAAGAAATTCGAGGCGCTCGGCGCGTACCGTGAGTTCGCCGGTCTTTGTTCGGAAGACGAGACCTTCGATGCCGATGATGTCGCCGGCGTCCAGCTTCTTATAGAGTTCAAACGCCGCCTCGCCGACTTCGTCTTTGCGGACGTAGATTTGTAGCCGCTCGCCTTCCTGCTGGATGTGACAGAAGCCCGCCTTACCTTGCCGGCGAACGGTCATCAGACGTCCACAGACGCGCACCTGAACCTTCTGTGCTTCGAGATCCTCGCCGCTGACCGGCTCGAACTTCGCGCTGATTTCGGCGGCTGTATGTGGGTAAGCAAACTTGCGAGGGTAGGCTGAAAAACCCAGCGCTTCGATCTCGCGGATTTTCTGGTAGCGCTGTTCAAAAAGGCGATCTTCGAGGGACAAACAAGGACTCCGAGCTTCTGCCGGACGATGGGCGGGATGGAAAACTTATTATAGCCACGGTCCACGCGAGCGTACCCACTTGAATCCCGCGCCGAACTAATTCTCGATGCGGTACAAATGCGTTTCCGTTCGAAGGAAGATGGCTTTACCGGCGGGCGATGGCGATGCGAACGTACGGCCGTCGAGCTGGTTCTCGGCAACGCTCTTGAAAGTTTTCCCCGGTGTGATAACAGTTGTCAGTCCCGCCTCGCTCTGGAAATAGATGTGTCCTCCGGCGTAGAGAGGCGACGCCGAGTAGGCGCCGGTAAGCCGCGAACGCCAGTGCTGCCGGCCCGTCTTCGCGTCCAGGCAGCTCGCGATGCCGTTGTCGCTCACGAAGTAGATCTCATCGCCCACCACCAGCGGCGAAGACGTCAACGGAACGCCGCGGCTCGTACTCCAGGCCACGTGGCTCTCCGTCACATCGCCGCGTCCATCGGGCCGCACCGCATAGATCACCGGGTTATAGAATCCCGACGCCACGTAGACAAGCCCGTGAGCGAATACCGGCCGAGGCACGTTCGAGAATCCTTTGTAGCTAACGGACCATAACTCTTCACCCGTTTCCAACTGGTAGGCGACGGCGCGATTCGCTCCAGGGCTCACGACTTGCCGCGTGGAACCCTGTTCGATCACGAGCGGCGTGCTAAAGGCCATGGCGGCATCCTTCCGCAACGTGCGCCAGCGGATTTTGCCGGTGGTCTTATCCAGCGCGACAACAAACTGCTGATCGGTACCGTCGCAGCTAATCACGAGCAGGTCGCCCGCCAGCTCCGGCGTTCCACCCTGGCCGTGACCGGGCACGTAGCTGAGCTCCTGATTCTTCCAAAGGATTTCGCCCGCATCGCTCAACGCCGCCGTACCCTGCGGGCCAAAGTGTACGTAAACTCGGCCGTCTTCAAGAATCGGCGTCGGCGTGGCATAGCTGTTCTTCTCGTGTTTCTTCGTCGGCTTCTCTTCCCGAAACACCTCAATGTTGTGAACGATCTCGCCCGACTCGATATCGACCCTGATTGCGCGCAGAGAGCGGCCCTCTTCGGTCGCCGTCGTAAGCCACAATTGGCCGTCCTTGATCACCGGTGACGACCAGCCGGTTCCCGGAATCGCCACCTTCCAGGCGACATTTTCCTTTTCGCTCCATTGGATCGGCAACCCCGTGTCTTCCGAGACACCCTGCCCGGTCGGACCACGAAACTGCGGCCAGTCAGCGGCCGTAAGAGGCCCGCTCAGCAAGAGGAACACGGCAGCGAAGAATGCACTTCCGGCGAGACCCACAGTCACGGTACGCATATGCTGCCAGTCTAGCGAATCATCACCCTGCTCCCGAGACGAGATCGGTGCGGACTAGTAGAATCGTTGCAGACGGCGAACGATGCCCGTCGGGAGCGATACCGGAATGAACCGACGAGAAGTGCTGAGCGTGCTAGGCGCTGCTGCCCTGCCCGCGACATTCGGCCTGACAGCGAACGCCGCTCGAGGCCCCGCCAACTGGCCGCGCTGGAGAGGGCCGAATGCTGATGGCGTGGCCGACGGCGGAAGTCTTCCCACACAATGGAGCCAGACCGAGAACGTCCGCTGGGCGGTGGAGTTGCCTGGTTGGGGAACCAGTTCTCCGGTGATCTACGGAGACCGCCTCTTCATCACGTCCGAGGTGCCAAAAGGCGACGCGAAATCGCTGCTAACGCTATGTTTCCATCGAGACACCGGCCGGGAATTGTGGCGGCATGACTTCGGACTTGGCGTCGATCAGCGGACTCACGAGAAATCCAATCTTGCCGTGAATACCCCTGCGGTCACCGAGGATGCAGTCTACGTCGCCTTCGGTAATTCGGACGTTGCGCGCTACACCCACGACGGCAAACTCGTCTGGGTCACGCGCTACATGGAACTATTCCCAAATCCGAAAATGGCCTGGGGCTACGCAGCCAGCCCACTCGTCCTAGAGGACTCCGTGCTGCTGCCGTGGGACCATCACACGGGCCCCTGCTTTCTGGTGGGTCTCGATCAGCAAACGGGCAGCATTAGCTGGAAGAAAGACCGCCCCATCGGCACGGCTCATGCAACACCGCTGCTCGTGAAACATCATGCGCAGTCTGACATCCTTGTGTCCGGCAAGAACCGCCTCACTGCCTTCGACGCGAAAACACACGCCGAATTGTGGACGTATGGCGAAGGGGAAGGGCCGTTCAACGGCGAAATCATCGTCAGCCCGCTCTACGCGGATGGCATCGTTTTCCTGCAACTGTGGCGGCAGAGTCCCATCCACGCCATTCGACTCACCGCCAACGGACAGCCACCGGAATTAGTGTGGGTCAGCGAAAAGCCGGGGCCACAGGAACCGTCGCCGCTGCTTTATCGAGGACTGCTGTATGCCCTGATGGATAACGGCGTTCTCACTTGTCTCGACGCGAAGAGCGGCAAGGAAATCTACCGGCAGCGGCTGGGCGGCGCCTGCAACTCTTCCCCGATCGCCGGTGATGGACGTATTTGCTTCAGCAACACCGACGGCGCAACTTTCGTTGTCAAGGCCGGGCGAGAGTTCGCATTGCTCAGCACGAACAGCCTTGGGGAGAGAATCACCGCCTCACCCGCGGTCTGTGGAAACGAGTTGTTCTACCGAACCGACTCCCACGTCTACTGCATTGCGGAAAATTCCGGACGGGGATGAGCCGATGGCTAGCCTCGGATTGAAGGCCGAGCAGCGTGAAGACTCCGGTTCGCCGACCCAGACCCTGTTCTTTGAATCAAGCCAGCGGGTTGTCTTCCGCCACATACGGCAGGTCTGCCGCGGCGAGTTCGCTACTCTCAGCGGCCCGCTCCCGGCGATGCCAGATCAGGATCCCAGTTGCACCGGCACTGGCGACCAGCCAGGTAGCGGCGTGAGCGTAAGCGGCGCCCAAGAGCCCATACTCGGGCAATAGCAGTCCGCAACTCAGCGCGCTGGCCCCGGCTGTAACCGCGAAGAGTACGAGTTGCGAACGAAATCGCCGCCCGGCTGTCATCGCATATCCCAGAACCGTACACACGTTGGTGACCAACATGCCGCCCATCAAGACCACCAGCAGCGGCTGTAGCGTCTCGTACTCAGGACGATAGATCAGCCGCAACGCCCATCCGCCCAGCAGATAAGCGCCGCCGATTCCAGCGATACCAGCTAGCACGGCTACCGCCATGAGAAGTCCGAACAACTTGCGATAGGCAGCCGGATTCCCGCGGTCGTAGGATGCCAGTCGGGCCAGCGAAGCTTGCCCGAGCGGTTGCAGCAACAGTGACGTCACCGTCGCCAGTTGCACCACCGCCGACCAGTATCCGAGCGCCTCCGTCCCTTCATACGCCTCGACAAAGTACCTCGGCGTCTGAAGACTCAGGCTTACGAGCATCGACACGAATCCCAGAGGCAGTGTCGTCACGGCCAGCCTTGATAAAGACGCCCAATTCCAGGCCGGCCAAACCGACTCCCGTACGCCGCGGAGCCGAGCCCTGACGGCCGGCAGCTCGTAACAGCCGAGAACCGTCAACTGGCCGGCCCCAAACGCCAGAACCGAAACAGCGAGCCCTCCGCCCGCCATCCACACCGACAGGAATGCCGCCAAGCCGCAGGCCGCCTTCGCGACCGAAGCGATCCCGATACGCCGCCAATCCTCGCTGGCTTGCAGGCGGCCAAGAAAGACATCGCTCGTGTTCTCGATCGCCTTGGTTAGCGATAAGGCGAGAACAACGCGGTTGAAATCGGCGTCGTAGCTCAGGCCCGCCACAATGAGAGCGACAGCCCCGATGGTTACGAAATTGGCAATGAGGCGTAGCGCAAAGTAGTCTCCGAAACGCTGTTCGCGCTCGACATCCGTCGCGATCACGGCCCGCAGTTGCAGCCGGGTCAGCAGGGCGACCGGCGCGACGATTGCCAGCGCGAGCGAGTATTCACCGACGACCGCTGCGCTCCCCAGTTTCGCAAGGAACACGATGATCCCGGCCTGGGCCAAGACCGCGGATCCTTGACTGCCCAGCGCCCAAGCCGCTCCGTGATGCAGGCGATACCGAGACGAGCTGTGGGAATCGGGCATCCTTTGCTTCATCGACGGGGCGCCGCCTCAGCAGGAAGAAAGTTACCGAGGCCATCGCGCTCGCCGACGACATCGGGGCGCACACAAGAAGACTCAACACGCCACGAGGGGGCTTGTTGCGGCGGGAAGGCCGGTACGGTTCTAGACGGGTGATTCGTAGCCGGACGGCATCCGGCCCGGTCCCCGCCTGCTCGGCGGCGCGCTATTCCGCAACGCGTTCAGCAGGTTACGGTGGAACGTACAGAGCTTACCGTCTGGGGCCGGCTGGCCGCACTTCTGGCAAACACTCGCCATTTGCGGCTGCGGCTGCAGACCTTGGGCCACGCGGCTCCCATTACTCTGTGCAGCCCTGTTACCGTTAGGGCCTCCACCGGCGTTACCGCCATTGCCGCCATTGCCGCCGTTGCCACCCTTTCTCTTCTTCTTACGAAAGGGTCGGGGCGGTCTTCCCGTGCGTCTGTCTGAGGTTTGATTTCGCATATTTTTCGAGGCTGCCCTAGATTTCACCTAGGAGGTTCGGGTACACCCAGCCTACAAATCAACACTAAAGATACGTCTGTTGGTGATCGGCCCGCTCTAACTACCTACTAGTGACGGCGTCCCTTGGGAGGGCCGGGACGCTACATCTGTGCGACGATCTACTTGCAGCATACACCAGCTTCGACCTCAAGTTCAAGTGTAGTTTTCCCTTTTCTTCGCGCTAGCGCCGCAACATCTTGAACCTCTAGCAGCCTCGTTTCGTCAGACGGCCATGACGCTCTCGAGGTTCCATGTTTCCGTTCGCCGCTCCAGCCCGCTTCCGGCCTCCAGCCAGCCCAAACACTCATCGGCCCAGCACTGCTTCGCTATAGCCTGCTCGCTAGCCTGCCAAACCGCGCTCTCCGTGGAAACCTCCCGCAACACCCTGATATTCCGAATACTGTGTCAAGATAGGAGCGGAAGGCGGCCTCGGTCAACCTCAAATGAATGTTGAACTCGGAGCTACGATAGGCGCCTATCGCGTTGTCGGTGAGCTTGGCATGGGAGGCTCGGGTAAGGTCGTTCGAGCCCGCCACACCATCACCGGCCGCATTGAGGCTCTCAAAGTCCTGACGGATAGCGGTGAGCCCGGCAGCAAACGCGCCGAGGAATTTCTGGGCGAAATTCGCCTGCAGGCAAACATCGAGCACCCCAACGTCGCCGTCGTCCACAACGCCTTCTGGTTCGACCAAACCCTCGTCATGGTCATGGAGTTTGTCGACGGCACCTCTCTGCGCGAACTTCTGCGAGGCGGCCCGCTGTCAATTGGCAGCGTCGTTGGCTATGCCCGGCAGGCGCTGAGCGCGCTCGCCTATACGCACTCGCGGGGCATCACGCACCGCGACATCTCGCCATCGAATATCCTGATCACGCCCTCCGGCACGGTCAAGATCACTGACTTCGGGCTGGCGGCCGCCTTGGGGTCGGGCCGCGTCCATAAACAACAAGACGGCAGCTTGATGGGCTCGGCTTATTACATGTCACCCGAGCAGGTGAAATCGGCCGCTGATCTCGATGCCCGAACCGACGTTTATTCGCTCGGAGCCGTTCTCTACGAAACCCTCACCGGGACCCGCGTCTTCTCGGGCCACAGCGCCTATGAAGTTATGGAAGCGCACGTCAACCAGGCACCCGATCCGCCAAGCAAGAGGAATCAGCGCCTTTCACCGGAAATCGACCGTTTCATCCTCAAAGCGCTTGAGAAAGATCGGGACGCGCGATACGCATCCATGGCCGAATTCGCTACGGCGCTCGACAGTCTGAGCGTCGCCGCTTCAGCCGGGCCGGTCGAGGCCGCCGAATCCGTAGCGGCTATCGCGGAAGCGCCTGAGCAAGAGCGCAAGGAGGCCGCTCCTCCGCTCTGGGCGAACGCAGCCGTCAGACTTCGGCTACTGCAAGGCGTGGCCGGATTCGCCTCTGTCTTGCTCATTGCCCTGCTGATTTGGGCCTGGACAGGACTCACCATTTCCTCGCCCAACGATCAGCCTCCCCTCGTCGCGCAATCGCCGGATACATCCGCCGCCGAGACGGCCGGAGGCGGCCCAGCCGCTGAACCCGGCCCCGAGCCCGGCGCTTCCGTGCCTCAGGAAGCCGCTGCCGTTAGCATCGAGCAGCAACAGAGCGCTTCACCTGAGCGGCTACCAACCGCGACCGCTCCCGCTGCGAAAAACTCTGCAAAACGACAGCCCGCGCGACAGCCTTCGACGCAGCCGCAACAATCACCCCAGCTGGCTCCCGCAGCGACGACGCCGAAGGCCTCGCCCATGCGCAGTGAGCTGGCCGACGATCAGCAAATCACGATCCCCAAAGCTGCTCCCAAGCCCGCCGGCCGGGTTCCGTTGCGGGATCAATTCGCCGCGGCCGCAACGCTTGACGCCGGCGCGCCGGTGCGGGCCATCGCCCTCAGCTCTGACGGCAACCGAGTCGCCGCCGCGATCCAAAACAATACGATCGTCGTGTGGGACACCTCGGGACGCAAAACAGCCACTCTTAAAGGCCACACCGGCCGCATCACGGCGCTGGCCTTTAGCCCTGACGGCAACCGTCTCGCCTCGGGAAGTTTCGACGGCAGCGCCAAAGTTTGGGACGTCCTCGCGCAGCGCGAAATCAGGACTCTTGGCCACAAAAGCAGCGTTACGTCGGTTACCTTCAGTCCCGATGGTCTGCGGTTGGCCACCGGCTCCGAAAATAAGACTGTCAGCCTATGGGACCTGACGCCCAGCGGAGCGTTGCGCGAATACCGCGGCCACAAGGGCCCCGCGCAGGCGCTCGCTTTTAGCCCAAACGGGAAACATCTCGTATCCGCCTCGCGCCAGGTAAGACTCTGGGCAACTGAGACGACTTCGCGCCCGACGCTGCTCGAAGGGCTGCCCCGCGACGCCGAAGCCGTGGCCTTTAGCCCTGACGGACGGACGATCGCCGCCGCGGGCGCTCATGAAGTGGGAGTCTGGGACATTGAGCAAGCTCGGCGGCGGCAAGTCGTCCGCATCCCGGGCTATCGCTACGCTCTTTCGTTCACCGCTCAAGGGCACTGCCTTGCCGTCACCGCGCCGAGCAGCCCTTCGGGCGAGATCCACATCTGGGATCTCGCCGACCCGCGCCCCATCGCTACCTTCCAGGGTGAAGGCATGCTGCAAGCCGTCGCGCTAACACCGGCGGCGCAAGTCGTAGCGGCGGCGGGCGATGACGGACGCATCCTGCTCTGGCGCAAGAACGCCCCCGATCAAGCCGCCGGCTCAACGCCAAGCGCGTTGGCAAACGCCACCGAACCCTGATCCAAGACTACAATTCCCCCGTGGCCCCCGACCCATTCCTGCATCCTCATCGATTCCCGCCACTCGCCCAAGCCGCCCCACAGGGCCTTGGCCTCGAAGGTGGGCCGCGGAGCTCTTCGCCGATCCATATCGAGGGTACTAAGGTGATGCCGGCTCGTACTGTGTTTGGCCAGTGCCAGCCGCCGAAATCTTCGCCCCGCGATTCAGGGATCTCCAGAATGTGACTACCGGGGTTTTTCCGATACATAACGCATTGACTGGGGGCTGGCAGAGACTCTTCGTTCGTCCGTCTATCGCTGATTGGCGGGCGATTCACACTCGTTTCCGACGATACCCATGTAACCAAAGCCCTCAACGGTTCGCCCATGGGCGACGAACCTACAGAATACAGATAGTACCAGTACTAAACATGAAGACGTAAATGTTTTCTCTTGCACAACCCATATCATCCATGTCCTACTATGAATGTCTTAGTTGAATCTGTAGAACCTTGGGTACCGCTCGCGGGAAAGAACTGTAGAGCTTCTTTAACAGCCTGTGGTGGAAGTCCCACATTGAAACAAGAGTCGATAAACTTGTTCTATGGCAATGGG
>JAQBUE010000070.1 GCA_027624045.1 Acidobacteriota bacterium | reverse complement strand
GAGCTTCGTCATTGTGGACGATAAACGAGTACAACTGGCGGCGTAGCAACACTCGATGACGGAAGCACCGATCGAGGCACGGTTCTCAGGATCGGCGAACGCCAATCGAACGGCGGCCGGCCTAGCGATGTCCTGAGTTTGAATCCAGAGGCCGGCTACTTCGTGGCGGTTGACCTCGAGGGTCGTAGCATCCGGTTTGCCCTCTCCAATTTCGTCGGAGACATTCGGTACCGCTGGGAAGAAGACTTCGAGCCGGGTCAGCCTTTGCAAGTGGACAAGCTCAGGATGGGAGTCTCGCGCGTCCTGCGGGATCTCGATGAGGACCAGTGCTCACGCCTGATCGCGGTGGGCGTGAGTTATCCCGGACTCCTCGACCCGGAAGGGAGACTGACGGCGTTCAACCTGGGCTGGCAGCACTTTCCCTTTCTCGCGCAACTGCATGAGGAGCTGCATCTGCCCGTTTTCGCCGAGCACGATAAGCACAGCTGCGTGCTCGCGGAACGCTGGCTCGGCTGCGCCCAGGATTACAGACATGGACTGTTCGTAATCGTTGAGCGCGGCATCGGTGTCGGCGTGTTTCTCGACGGCAAGCCGGTGGACGGTTGGCGAGGCATGGTCGGCGAACTCGGCCATTGCCTCATCGATCCCGACGCGGATGACCTGTGCGGCTGCGGACGAAGAGGCTGCCTCGAATCGATCGCGTCAAGCGTCAACATCGTGCGCCAGTATCGTGAACGGGCCGGAATGGCGGGCAGCGACGAGCTGCGAGTCACGGATGTCTTCGAGCGGGCGCGGCGGGGCGATGAAGCGGCCAAAGCTGTCTTGGATCGGGCCGGGAAAGCTCTGGGCCGCGCGTTGTCGTACGCCATTCAGTTTTTGAACCCGGAGATTATCATCTTTGGGGGCGACATCATTGCCGGCGAAGATGTATTGCTGCCCATTGTCAAGGAAGAAATCATTCGTTGTACATTGCCCGAAGTCTTGAGTGGCGTTAAGATCACCGTCAGCAGCCTGGGGCTGGACATTCGGCTGCGAGGCGCGGTGTCGATGGCGTTTCGCACGAGTCTGCAAGATGCCGATCTGCTGGAGAAAATGTGCGCGCCGGTGTTGACGGGACAGCGACCAAGCATGCCACGGCAGTCGGATCGCGGCGCGGGCACGGCGGCGGAACTTCTCCTGGCGGCCCCACACACCGATCACAACTAGCCTGCCTGCTACTGGCCGTTCTCTTGTCGAGACCCTCGGCCCCGCCGTCAAGTTAATGACGCTGAGGTGCCATTGCCTTGAAGTGTGCCTGGGGTTTCTCTACCTCTTCGACGAAACCATCTCCTTGTGCGAACGCGATTCGATTTACCGCAACATCTATCTGCGAACCAGCGCTTTGTTGCGAGCTTCGTTGCGATTAAGGCCCCGGCTATTCATTCTCAGCGGGCGCGGGCTTGGGGCCTTTCCCCAGCGGCCACAGTTCCCAGCGTCGGACGAAGCATTCGGCCAGTTCAGTTTGCAGCTGCAGACGGCCGTACGTGGGGAATGAGTCAAACCCTTCGTTGACCTTGACGCCATTCACGAAAACCTGGATGTGGCCGCCGTCGGCGATCACGTCCATCCGCGTCCACTTGCCGTCGGGGCTTTCGACGTCGTTCTTGCCGCGGAAACCGATCACGTCTTTCCAATCGGGATCGCGGCCGTACCAGTTGATCCGTTTGCGGTTTTCGAGGTTGAACGTTTCGCGCTGGCCGCCCTCTTTCCAGATGACTTCGCCGTCGCGATCACGAGCCGTCTCGGCGGTCAGCGCGATCGGCACCGGCTTGCCGTCTTTGTCATTGCCGCTGACAAGGATGAAATCGCCGAAGCCGCCTTCGATGATCTGTGTTTCGATCGACGGCATCCAGGTGTCGTTATAGCCTCCGTCTGCACCCACGCTGTGGATCAGCAGGCCGGAATCCTTGGTCTTCTCGGTGCGGCTGTCCCAGGCGCGTGGGCCCCACTTGATCTCCAGAATCGAGTGATAGTCGCGGTACTCTTTGTTGGTCAGTAATCCGCCCAGGCCGTCGCCGGTCACGTGCAGCATGCCGTCCGTGACGCGAAACACTTTGCGCGGGTCTTCGCGCTGCGTGTCTTTCATCCAGGTGTAAAAACCGTCCAGCGACTTGCCGTCAAAAAGCCGGATGACTTCCGTGGGCCGCACCGCGCTCTCGCGCACGTCGTCGGCCGCCGTTTTGGCAGCCGTACAGCCGAACGCAATGAGTATGGCCAAGCAGTGCAATAAGATCTTGTTCATGATTCGTCTCCGTCAGAATTGAGCGCAACAGCGCGCTTCAGACGCGTGTCCTCGGCCTTAGAGACAACACCCATCCCACCTTCGCCAAGCTTGGGCAGGATCTTGTAATGAGAAGTTGTTCGGCCGATCACGTCGGTCCGATTCTAGCGCGATTCAGATACGCGGTGATAGACCAGACTCGGAAGCTTCTAGGCCCTCTCGTTCCCTAGTCCCCACAGCCACGACGACGATTGTCCCCTCACGAAATACGGGGACATTTCTATTGGGCTATGACAGCGCACGCCCGCCAGGTTGCGCGAAAGACATGCAGCGATTACCATCCGACATGATCATGCGACTCAAGCGCGCCCAAGTAGATCGTATGAGCCGTGAAGGCGTCTGGCGGGCTTCCGTGGCGTACCGGAATCCTTGGAATCATCCTGAGGCATGAGTAAACCGGCTTATCTGGCTTTTGAAACCGGAGGCACAAAACTTGTCGCGGGTGTGGCGGGCCCCGATCTTCGCCTACTCGAAACGCGGACCATCTATCGTGAACCAGGGGCCGAAGCGCGCCACAGCTTGGGGCGTCTCATCGAGTTAGGTCACGAGCTCCAGCAAGCACATGAAGCGATCGGACTCGAGTTCCGCGGCTGCGGACTGGGCTTTGGCGGCTACGTGCGCCGCTCCGATCGGCGTCCGCTTGCGAACCTGCACGAGCCGGGCTGGGGTGAGTTAGACGTCGTCAAGCTGTTACATGCTGCGTTCAACATTCCCGCAACTATCGAAAACGACTGCAAGTTAGCGGCCCTAGCCGAGGCCCACTTTGGCGCGGGCCGGGGGCAACAAACCGTCTTCTACATGACACTCGGCACGGGGGTTGGCGGCGGCATCGTCCGCGACGGAAGCATCATCGAAATGAGCGATATTGGCGAGGCGGAGATCGGCCACATCATCGTCCTCCCGAACGGGCCGCTCTGCGCCTGTGGGAACCGTGGCTGTGTCGAAGCCGTCTGCTCCGGGCCCGGCTTGTCTGGATTAGCCGAATGGGTAGCGGAGAACAAACCGCAACTCCGCGCTGCAACCAAACTCCGACGCAGCGAAACAGGCTTTGCAAGCGAGGACCTGATGACGGCTTGGCGCACGGGCGACCCATTCGCCCGCAAAGTCATCGAAACGGCAGCCATCTGCCTCGCTTCGGCGGTAGCCGTCACCATCAACCTACTCGCACCCAGCGTCTTCGTTATCGGCGGAGGCGTCGGGTCGGGCAATCCCGAGTTCGTCGGCCTCGTGCGTGAAAAAGCGATCCGGCTGGTAGCACCGTGCTTCCGCGACAGGTACGAAATCCGCTCGTCCCTGCTCGGCGCCCAAGTCGTCACACAAGGCGCTGCCATTCTCGCCTCGCAACAGGCCGAGCCAGACTGGCGTCCGCGCGACGCCTAATCGTGGAAATCGCGGGAGCTGCTCTGATAGGGATCGCGGCTCATTTGGATTCCTGCGATATAGCTGTGGCCTTCCTTATTGCAGTACCAAACAACGCCGACGCACTGCATGGTTTTCCCTTTGACTTTCACGGTTGTCCCGACCGTGACGGGCTCGGGTATCCTCAGCTGCATGCCGTCGGCGGCAATGTTCTTCACTTCCACGAGGGCTTCGCGGGACCGCTGATCGGAGCCCAGCCAGCGTAAGATAGCTCCACCGTCGGCCGGAATTCGGGGGAAGCGGCGGCGCTCGTTGCGGATCAGGCGGAGTCCGATATGCCAGCCATCGTCGGATTGCTCCAGATGACGTACGTTGGCTTTAACGTCCTCGCCGTCTTTGGGCAGTGTAATGCGGATTTCGTCACCAGCCGTGAATTCCTTGGGCGAGATGATCCGCAAGCCGTCGGACGAGCGTTCGATCATCGCGGCCTGAGCGGACTGCTGAATACCCTCCTTATCGCGCCACCGCAATTCGACCTCGCCCAGAGCCTGCCAGCGTTCCTGGCGGCGGCGTTCGACGGTCTCGACGGCGACCGGTTCTTCGCCTGCGTCGTCATACGCGGGCTCGTCGTTTGGATAGTCCCAGAGGTTCAGAACCCGCTCTACCATGCCACCAGGGTAAGCCGGGCTCCGTTGGAAACCAATCAGGTGATTACATTAGGCCGACTGGGTGAAGAGGTCACGGGTGCGGCGCTGAGAATCGCCGAGCCGGGGTACGCTAATCGAGGCGTCCCCTTGCCGTCAGAGGCCAGATCGCTTCCAGGCGTCCATTGCGGAGGCAGTAGAAGCGGTCGTGAAGCACGGTGGTAAAGTCGCCATAACCTGGAATGATCTGGATTTTCTCGCCGATGCGGGGTCCCGGGCCAGAGGTTACTTCAAGGACACCATGCTCGGCCGATAGGCCCTTGATCCGCAAGTCATCGCGTCCCTTGATCTCCGGGATGTGCATTTCCTGATTCATCGTCTTTCGTCCGGCGTCGATAATGGCGCGATCAGCGGCGGGGCGGCTAGTGACCGCGGCGAGAATCGTCAGCGCATAGTCCAAGCAGTCGACATGGCAGAGTTCCCGGTAGAGTAGGTCCATAAAGATGCCACCACCGGCCTGAAGTTCTGTCAGCCCCGGTTGGAGAGCCGTGATTTCGAACGACCCCGTGCCGCCGGCGCTCACGATGGGACACGGGATGCCGGACTCGTCGAGAGCCAGTTTTGTCTCAGCGAGCAGCCCGATCGATGCGGCGATCCGTTGCTGCTTTTCGGTGGGATCTTCGACCATCAGCAGATGACCCTCGTAGCCCATGATTCCAGCGAACTCAAGGGCGGGAGTGGCGGCTATAAGCTGCGCCAGAGTAACGGCGGGCCCACCTGGTTGCACCCCGCAGCGATTCATGCCGATGTCGATTTCGATCAGCACACGCACCGGCCGCGACGGCGGCAGCGAAGCGGCCAGAATTCCTACGTGGTCGGCGTGGTCGACAAGCACGATCGGGTCGGCCACCTCGCGCAGAGCCGCCAGACGGCGAACCTTGATGGGGCTCGCAAGCGGATTCGCAATCAGCAAGTCGCGAATGCCTGCCTCGGCCATGACTTCGGCTTCGCCGAGTTTGGCGCATGTGAGACCAATCGCTCCGGCCGAGATGATCTTGTGCGCGATGTCCGGGCATTTGTGGCTCTTGGCGTGCGGGCGCCATGCAAGGCCGTGTGACGAACAATAGTCGCTGATCTGCCGCACGTTGGCCTCGAAGATGTCGAGGTCGAGAAGCAGGCACGGGGTGTCGATGTCTTCGATAGTTGAGCCGATGGGCGGATTTAGGTGAGATGGCTGCATTGTGATCGATGGGTTGAAACCGAACTCCTGACTATAGCTGAGTCGGCGGCAGTGTCAGCTCTGACTCCAATCGGTCCATGGGAGGGAGCTCGCCAAAGCTTGTCCGAGGGTGGCTGTTACAATGGCGGCGTTGCGCTACACAAAGCCTATGCCGCGCGATCCGATGACTCGCCGACTCATTCAGGCAACGCTGCTACTGGTGGTGGCGCTAGGGCTGGCGCTGGCGGCGCGCTGGACTTTCATTCTCGAAGAACACGTGGCGAGCCTGTCGTTGGCCGTGCTTGGCTTGCTACTCTGCTGCGCGGTCGCGTATTGGTCGGCTCCTGTATTCGCTCGCTGGATGCGTGCGAACCGCATAAGCCTGCCGTGGAGCTACGGGCTCACGCGCCAAGGGCTTTTTTTCATCGGGGCGGTGAGCGCGGTGGCTCTGGCGGCAATTAGCTCCGGCAACAATTTGCTCTATCTGATCCTGAGCTGCATGCTGGCCGCGATGGTGATTTCCGGATTGGCTTCGCGGCTCGGACTTTCCGGATTGCAGTTGAGCTTGTCGTTCCCTCCTCACCTGTTCGCGGGGCGTCAAACGACGGCTCGCATCGGGCTGCGAAATCTGAAGCGCTGGATGCCGTCGTTTTCGATTTGGCTGGGCGTCGCGCCCGCACCCGGCGACCAACCACACGTCGAGATCGAGAACGTCTACTGCCCGTTGATTACCGGGCGCGGCGAGGCGCGGATCTCGGTCCCTGCCACGTTTTTGCGGCGCGGACGTTTTCAGCAAGGTGATTTCTGGCTGCGCTCGCGCTTCCCTTTTGCCTTTGTGGAACGCAGGGCGCGGTTGCGCTTGACCCAACAGGTGCTTGTTTATCCTTCGGTTGACGACTCGGCCGAGGTGGAAGGATTGATTGAGCCGGTTGCCGAGGACTGGCAGGCTCCCGTTCGCGGCGACAGCCACGACCTCTACCGGATACGTCCGGCCACGGCCTCCGACGACGCTCGCTTTGTGGACTGGAAGGCAACGGCTCGCTCGACTGGATTGATGGTCCGGGAGTTTACGCGCGAGAACCGCGGGCAGGTCGAAGTGGTTTTCGAAGCCATCCCGCCGCGAGGCCCACGTGCGGATGAGCAGTTCGAGAAGGCGGTTCAGCTCTGCGCATCGCTGGTTTGGCGGTTGCACGAGATGGGCGCCGCGGTACAGTTTTGTTCAGGCGATACACGGATCACCGCACCCGCTCAGTCGCAACGGATTTACGAGGTTCTTCAATGGCTGGCCGTGGTGCGTCCCACTGAGCAGCGAAGCGGTTCCGGAAACTTGTATCCGCGGCCGGCCTTGCGGAGCTGGGGACATCGCTTCGTTTTCACGGCATCAGATCAGCAGCCGGCGGCGCTACAATCGAGCGAGGGGCGCTATGTCCTGTTTGAACAGTTATGAAGCGGATTTCGATCGTGCTCATCGCGTGCCTTACGCAGGGCTGGGCTCAACAGCCGCAAAACAACGCGGCCGAAGCTCGCAAGATTGATCCGATCAAGACATCGATCACGGTTCGTGAGAAGGTGGAATCTCCCGCTCCGGCCTACATCAGCGAGTATACCGAGGAGTCGATCGCGTCCCGTCCAGGCGTGAATATCGACGACCGTTTGCGCGATGTGCCGGGCTTCACTTTGTTTCGGCGTTCGTCGAGCCTGACGTCCCATCCCACGAGTCAGGGCGTGTCGCTGCGGGGTATCGGCAGCAGCGCGGCAAGCCGCACGCTGGTTTTATTTGACGGCCTGCCGGCTAATGACCCTTTCGGCGGCTGGGTCTATTGGTCGCGGTTCAATCCCGACTACATCGACAGCGTCGAAATCTCGCGGGGCGCATCGACCAGCGTCTTCGGTGATCGCGCCATGGGCGGCGCCGTTTCACTGCGCTCGCCGACGCCCGAGGCGCGGCACGCAACGGGCGCGTTCGAAACGGGCAGCGCGGGGATCGCCGAAGCGCGGGGCGGCTTCACCGATCTTTGGGGGCCGGTCGGTTTCTCAAGTTCCGTACGCGGGTTCCGGTCCGACGGCTTTTACATCGTGCCGGAAGATGTGCGCGGCAGCGTCGACCGCAAAGCGGACGTCGATTTCATTTCCGGCGATGTGCGCCTCGATTTCTTTGGCGACAACGATCACCTCTCACTACGCTCGAACGTGATTGCCGAGCAGCGCATCAATGGCACGTCTTTGCGAGAGAATTCGAGCTCGCTCGGAACCGTCGGCGGGCACTATCAAAGGCAAGAGCTTTCGATAACGGGCTACCACTCACGCGGCATCCTGCGCAGCACCTTTTCAGCGGTGAGCAATGGCGGGAACAGCGAGAGCCTTAGTCTGCTGCAGAGCGTGCCGGCGGAAGACACGGGCGGTTCGCTGGTCTGGAGCCGTTCACGGACGAACTGGAACTTGATGCTAGGCGCGGACACGCACCGCGCGTCTGGCGTGAGCAACGAGATCGTCATTTTCAACGGGGCTCGGCGGGCTCTGGGGGGCAAGCTGTGGCAGCAGGGCATGTTCGTGCAAGCCGACGCGAATCTTAATAGCCGCACTCAGGTCTACGGCGGACTGCGCCATGACTTCACCGATCGCGGCAACGATTTTTGGAGTCCGCGCGGCGGCATCGCGTTTTCGGAAGGCCCGCGCCGCTGGCGCGCGTCGGCCTATCGCAGCTTTCGTTCACCAACCTTGAATGAGTTCTTCCGGCAATTCCGGGTCGGGAACATCACGACGCTGCAGAACGAGAATCTGCGCCCCGAAACGATGACGGGCGTCGATGCGGGCATGGACTGGCGGCGGGACGGCTTCCTTGTTCGTACGACACTGTTTTGGCAGCAGATCGAAGATCTAATCGGCAACGCGACCATTCAACTCACGCCGTCCATCATCCGGCAAAGACAGAACTTCGGCGAAGCAACCTCTCGGGGCCTCGAGGTCGAGATCCAGAAGATATTCGGCCCGATACGCGCGGAAGCGGCTTACCTGTATGTGGACGCCCAACTCGACAACAGCGTTTGGATGTCGCAGGTGCCTCGGCACCAGGGCTCGTTCCAGTTGCTGTATTCCTCAGGCCGGACGCTGCTCAGCGGGGGCCTGCGCTCGTACGACGCACAGTTTGAAGATGACTTAAATCAGTTCCTATTGCCCGGTTTCGCGACGGTTCAAGTGATGGTGAAGCACCGTCTGGCGCATGGCTTCTCGGCGCTGCTGGCGGCGGAGAACCTGCTCGACCGGACTTTCCTGGTCGGGTTCACGCCAACGCCGACGACCGGTAATCCGCGCTTGTTGCGTGTGGGTATTCGCTGGGAAGCGGGCAGTTAAACCGGCATTTTCCCCGCCGGCTAGCGCCGCATTTTTTCCCGCCGGGCAGGGCGATCCACGCCCTTTGTGGCCCGCCTGGTTCGCCGGATACGCTAACCTCCATAGACGATTGATCCCACGCAGAAGAGTGAACCCCTATGCATCACGGAACGATATCCACGGACATTGCGAAAGGCCTGAAGGTTCTTTGGGACCGTATAGAGAAGACCGGCATTCCGCCCTCGAAGCTCGATGAATCGCTGAACCTCGCTACCTGGAACATACGCGAGTTTGGCAGGAAGCCCAGGCGCGAAGCGTCTCTGCACTTCATTGCCGAGATCCTAGGACAGTTCGATCTGATCGCCGTTACCGAACTGCGCGAGAACCTCGCCGAACTCAAACAGGTTCTTACGTACCTGGGACCGTACTGGAAGGTCGTGTTTTCCGATTACAACACCGACTCGGCCGGGAATCGCGAGCGGATCGCTTATGTCTACGACAAACGGGCAGTTGACTTCAAAGGGCTCGCGGCGGAAGCGGACCCGCCCAAGAAGAAGATCGACGGGGAGTGGCGCTCTCAGTTTGAGTGGTGGCGGAGTCCTTACATGGCCTCATTCCAGGCCGGTAATTTCGACTTCATTTTACTGACGGTGCATATCCGTTGGGACGCCACAGGCGGAGAGGCGTCACGCAAGGAGGCGCTCAAGAACCTGGCAACCTGGGTCGACAAGCGCGTCAAGGAAAAGTACGTGACCGACCGCGACATCATCTTGGTGGGGGATTTCAATATGCCGAAGGTGGGCGATGATCTGTTTAAGGCGATCACAAGCAACGGGTTGCGTATTCCGGAGCCGCTTTTGTCCGTTCGTTCGAATCTGGCGCGCAACCGAAGCTACGACCAAATTCTCTACTACCAGAACCATTCCGAACAGGCTTTCCAAGGGGCTGCCGGCGTGCTGGACTTTTTCCACGACGATCACCAGAAGTTGTTCCCTGGCGATCCGATGACCAAGACCGAGTTCACCTACGAGTTATCGGATCATCTGCCTCTTTGGGCACAGATCGACGTAGATAACGACGAGGAAGTCATCGATCAGATTCTGAATCAGTAGATGCGTTCGGGCGCGCCCGATAGTGAGGAGCGCGCTAGCGCTAAGCCTACAGCCGGACCTTCTCTTCAGGGTTCATCCGGAGCAGTTGCGTTGGCGTCGGCACGCTTTCGGACACGATCTCCGCGTGAGGGAGAGGGATCTGAAATACTTGCCGGCCTTGGGGTCGGGACGTATCCGCGAGATTGGTTTCAGAAACCCAGTAGCCGAGCCAGAAGAAGCCGCTGAGCAGTCCTGCCAACAGCGCCACCGAGATGACGATGGGGCCGAAGCGGGCCTCGGAGACTTTGATGTAAGCTCTCACTCCGCTTATTGTCGGTCAGCGCACCCCAGAGAACCTATCGGCCTCCCACCCGATTTCCCGCTAAGGGATCTCCGTAGACGCAATAGGAAACCGGTTTTACTGAGCGGGCAGGCGGGAACGCTCGCTCACGCTCACTCCTCAGTTTGGATGGTTCAGCCGGCGGTCAGCGGACGGCGACCACTTGGACTTGTTCCAACTGCTCTTGGACGACCTGCAGCGTCGTTCGCGCCGGTGGGTTGTTGGGGAAATACTCCTTGAAGACGGCGTCCATCTTGGGCATGTCAGCGATGTCCTTGAGATAGACGTGCGCGTCGACGACGTGCTCCATGTCCATGCCGGCGAGGTTCAGGGTGTCACGGATTGCCTCGAGTGAGTCGCGCATCTGTGCTTCCAGCGTGTCCCCTTTGCCGGATTTGCCTGAAGTCCACAGGGTGTCCCCGGCCAATACGCCGCCGCCGGATGAGGTGGGGCTGGTGCCCATGGAGGCGGGAACAACGCGGCCTTTGTTAGCTGAATCCCGGGTTGCGATAAAGGTGATCTCGGTGGAGATGGTACCAGGAAGCTTCGTTAGGCAGAAGCTGGCGCGGCTCGGCGCGGTCCCGATCGTGAAGTAGTTTTTGTAGATGGAGTTGAGCTTGCCGTAAGTCGGTCCTTGATAGCCATCGGGATCAAGGAAGTAGACGTTTGCAAACACGGCGTCCTCATGCTCGAGTCCGGCCGCGGCGAGAATGGCGCCGATGTTCTTCATGGTCCGGTCTGTCTGCTCCTCCATAGTGGCAGGGACCTCGTTGGTCTTGGGGTCGCGGCCACCGCTTCCCGAAACGTAGAGCAGGTCACCGGCCCAGACGCCAGGCCGATAGGGGCCCATCGCGGCGGGAGTCGAGCCCGCCGGGGGAGTGACAATCGAGATCCTCGACTTGTCGGCGTAGGCGATGCAGGTGACTTCGAGATTGGCGCCACCGGGAAGCCCGGGAAATTCCAGCGTCGTTCGCGCCGGAAAGTGATCGGGGCCGAAGTAGCTGCCGTAGACCTCGTTCATCCCCTTGTAGTTATCCATGTCGTTGAGCTGCACGTGGCACGTGACGACGTTCCCGAAGTCCATGCCGGCCGCGCGCAGGACGTGGCCCATGTTGTCCATCGCCATACGGGTTTGGTCAGCGATGCCTTCGGGCTGCGCTCCGCTCTTCGGATCCTTGTCGATTTGGCCGGCGATGTAGAGGTAGTCGCCAACCAGGACGCCGGGTGTATAAGATTTTCCCGGCGCGAATTCATCAGGGTAGATAAACTGGCGCTCGACTTTGTGGTGCTGCTCGCCGAGAAGGGCTCCGGCCGAAAACGCGAGGCAAACGATGAGGCAGGCAGCGGATGTGAGTTTCACGGGTGTTCTCCTTGGCGCGGCGCTTGGTACAGTTCCCATTTCTTCAACACGGTTAGCGGACGGCGATCAGGGCTATCTCTT
Organism: Acidobacteriota bacterium; assembly: GCA_027624045.1. Classification (GTDB taxonomy): domain Bacteria; phylum Acidobacteriota; class Terriglobia; order Bryobacterales; family UBA6623; genus JAPPLB01. Next base: position 13,107 of record JAQBUE010000070.1, on the reverse strand, counting down.
CCAGCACCTTGGCCCGCGGACCGTCTTCAACGACTTGTACCGTGGTCCGGACCGGCTGATTATTGGGGAAATACTCCCTGAAGAGCTCGGTCATCCTGGGCATGTCGCCAAGGTCCTTGAGATAAACGTTGGCGCTCACGACGTGTTCCCAACCCATGCCGGCGAGCTTGAGGCTGTCGAGCTGGTATTGCATCGACTTCCGGAATTGGGACTCGATGTTGTCCCCTGCGTCGGCGGCCGATTTGGCCGAAAGGAAGAGTGTGTCGCCATCGAGCGTTCCCGGCACCGAAGTATGTCGCGGGTGCATGTAGTCGGGGATCACACGGCCCTTCTTCCGCAGGTTCCTGGTGGCTACGAAAGTGATCTCGACGCTGATGTCTCCCGGCAAACGCGACAGGCAGAAGCTGGCGCGCGCCGAAGCACGGCCCAGCTCAAAGTAGTTCTGGTAGACAGAGTTCAGTTTCTCGTAATTGTCTGACCCCAGATAGTAGGGATTGACCATGACGGTGTTCTCGAAACCGAGGCCGGCGGCTTTGAGGATTTCGCCGATGGTATCGAGAACCTGCTTCGTTTGCCCTTCGATAGTGGGGTCGAGTTCGTTCGTTGTCGGATTGCGGCCACCCTGGCCGGAGAGATAGAGCCGGTCGCCGGCCCAGACGGCGGGTGAATAAGGACCCATGGCGGGGGGCGTCTTACCCTCCTCGGGACGGACGACTTCGATCTTCGACTTGTCAGCGTAGGCGATGCAGGTGATCTCGACATGCGAGCCGGAGGGCAGGCCGGGAAACTCCAGCGTCGTGCGGGCCGGGTAACGGCCTGAAGTGTAGTAGCTGCCGTAAACCTCATTCATGCCCTTGTAGTTATCCATGTCATCGAGCTGCACATGGCACGTGACCACGTTGTCGTAGTCCATACCGGCATCGCGCAGCACATAGCCCATGCTTTTCATTGCCACATGGGTCTGGTCTGCAATCGTCGCGGGCTGTTCGCGCGTTTGCGGATCGAGGCTGACCTGTCCGGCGATGTAGAGGTAGTCACCAACGAGGACGCCGGGATTGTAGGGTTTACCGTCCGGGAATTCTTTGGGGTAGATGAACTTGCGCTCGACCTTGAACGCAGAGGCATCCGCTTGAGGCGCGGGTTCATCGGAGCCGCAGCCCAGGCCCAAGCCCAAGAGAACAGAAATAGTGATCCAACGAAGTTTCATGCGCACCCCCAATACTGCTCGACTCGATTGCTCGATTCGATCGACTAGGTTAGCAGAATCCCTGAATAGGGCGCGGGCGGCGGCGTCCGTGATCCGCCCCGATTCAGCGGCCTGCCTATACCAACGCTTCCGTGCGCCGCTCATCACCCAGCCGGCACGCCTGATGAAGCGCCCGCACCGCGTCGTCCAGCGCTTCCTGCTTCACGACGATCGCGATCGTCAGCTCGCTCGAGCCCTGAGCAATCGCAATGATATTGACCTTCTGCTCCGAGAGCGCCGTAAACACCTTGCCCGCCAGCCCTGGCGTCCCCTTCATGCCCTCGCCCACCGCGGCCAGCAAGCCCACGCTGTGATCCACATCGATTGGGTGGACATAGCCGTGCGCCAGCTCCAACCCCAGCTCGGTCCGCAAGCTCTCCATCACGGCATCAATGTCTTCGCTCCGAACCAGCATGCAGAAGTTCTGCCGAAAACTCGACCGCGTCAGTAGCAATACCTCGACGTGAGCCCGCGCGGCCGCCGTCAAGGCCCGCGCCATCAACTGCGCTCCCGACATTGACGTGCTCGCCGCCTCAATCGATATCAACGCCACCTTGGCAAGCGACGTGATCGCGCGCACGCCATGACCATCCTTGATCCGTGAAACGATGCGCGTCCCCGGCTCTTGCGGCCGAAAACTGTTCTTGATCCACACCGGAATCTGCTTCTCGATCAGCGGCGCGAGCGTGCGCGGATGCAGCACCTTCGCCCCGTTGTAGGCCAGCTCGGCCGCTTCGTTGTACGTCACCTCGGGCAGGATACGCGTCCCCGAAACCACCCGCGGGTCTGCCGAGAGAATGCCGTCCACATCCGTCCAGATCCAAAGCTCCTCGGCGTCAAGCACGGCGGCTAAAATCGACGCCGAAAAATCCGATCCTCCGCGTCCCAATGTCGTCGGTACGCCATTGTGCGTTGCTCCGTTGAAGCCTGTCACGACCGCTACATGTCCGCTTTCGAGCAGCGGAAACAAGCGGCTCCGGCTTCTCTCTTCCGTCGCTTCGAGCAACGGCGACGCATCGCCGAATTGCTCATCGGTGACAATCAACTCGGTGCCATGAATGGCTTCCGCCGCGACGCCGCGCGAACGCAACAAGGCCGTGCACAACAAGACCGACAACTTCTCACCCGCCGTTACCGCGTCGTCCACCGAACGCGGCGGCCGTTCCCCCAGCATCAACATGCCACGTGCAACCCTCTCGAACCCGGCAATGATCGCGTCAATCCCCTCATAGGCCGCCTCGCGCGCTCCAGCCGGCAACAGCTCGTCGCAGGCTTCGATGTGACGGCTACGCAACGCGGCTAGATTCTCTTCAACCGCTCCCTGCTGCCCTTCCTCGGCACTCTTCAGGGTATCGAGCAACAAGTCCGTGACTTTCGACATCGCCGACAGAACGACGACCACCGGCCGCGCCGCCGCGCTTTTCGCGATCAGGTCGGCCGCCATCCTGATCCGTTCCGGCGACCCGACACTCGTCCCACCGAACTTCATAACAAGCAAAGCTTCGACTGTTTTCGTCATCAAACGTCATCCTAGCCCACCTCAAGGCGGACCGCCGCCGCGCCCGCTATGTGCCGTGCGAGTGAAACCGCTATCCTCGAAGGCAAGCGATGGCCGCACCAAAACTCAAGGCTTTCCTAGGCTCTTTTCTCGTCTATCTCTTGCCGTTGATAACGGTTCACGCCGTTCTTCCGCTCGGGGCAGCCGTCTTCTTCGACCTCACCAGAGCGTGGGGAGACAAGGAAGTCCTTTGGATTGTCACCGACCTTGCGGTAGCTCTCGGCCTGCAGCTTCTTGCCGGGATGTTTTTGTACTGGTTGTTCCTGGCGCCTTCATGGAAGCGCGCCGCTGTCGTTGGCGGGATCCTGCCTGGGTTCTTCCTTGCTGGATCACTGCTGTTCCTGATTGCCATCCCGACTCTGTTTCTCATCGAGAGCGACACGGCGCCCGAGAAGACCGATCTCGTCGAGACATGCACCGTCCCGGGCTACTATCTCGCCGCTGTTCGCACCTCGCCCTACCCCCGGCTGGCACAGGCCCATGAGGCATGGATCGCCGAGAAACAAACCCAGAAGCTGGCGCTGCTGCGGATGCCCGCCTGCGCCGTCGAACCCATCGATCTCTCGTGGAGCAACGTCAGCCCCGACATCTCGCACGCCGCCCCCGGCGGACGCGCGGTTTACTCCATCACCGATCGGCCGACAGGCAATCGATCCTGGTGGTACCTCCCTGGCCCCGGCTCGTCTCCGATTGCGATCGAGCCGCGCGCTGAGAGAGAGCCCGCCTACCCGACGCTCTCCCACGACGGCAAGTGGGTCGGCTGGTTATCACGGAATCCCAAACCGGACGGCGAAACCGGCGCTCAGGTCACCATCGAATCACCCGAGTCCGGTGAGACCAGGACCATTGAGGTCAAGCCACTTCCCAACGGCGGCCTGCGTCTTCTCGCGATCGATGCCACCGCCGAGGAACTCACGTTTGAAAACAACTACAGAAACCTCTTGCGCACCGGCTTTGATGGATCGCTACGATGGGGCCCGTTTACCCCCAGCGCCGTGCAAGCCTCCGGCTTTAGCATCTTATTCGCCGAAAACGGCTGGGTCGCCTGGGATAGCTACAAGGACCAAGGCAGTTATACGATCGCATGGTCGCTCGGAGAAAACACCGGTACCCATCGAATCCTCAAGGGCCGCTCGCCGAACGCAGTGGCGGTCAGCCCATCGGGCCGCTTTATCGCCGTCAGCGTCGGCACCAGCCTGAACATCGGCAGCATCCCCGACGCCGTTTACGTCCTGCGAACCTCAGACGCCTCGGAAGTCTTTCGGCGATACCTTCGCACTTATTCGCGCAGCCAAGTGGCGTTCTTCAGCGACGAGCACTTTGCCTACACCGAAGGCGAGGTCGCGGATATGCAGGTCCGCGTGCTGCGCCTGCCGGAGTTCTGAGGGCTACTCGCGCAATGCCCGTGGCCCTAAACACCAAGGTCTTTCTCAGCGGGGAAGAACTCTGCCATGTCGGCGCACATTGATGGGCAGATCGCGATTTCGCGACCGTAATGTGCACAAATGATGCGCGCCGGACGCCCTTCCGGCGTCACTTCGTAGTAAGGGGGATGCAATGCCGCTGATCTGGTTCATGCTTTTCGTCACTGCGGCCGCCGGCCTCAGCAACCTCGTTTCGGAGGCAGATGCTATTGCAGTTGTCGAAATCGTCTCCACGGACTATTCGGCGACTGCCGCTGATGGGCCCATGTACGCCGAAGCGAAGGTCGTTAAAGTCATCAAGGGCGGAGTTCGTGCGGCGCGGCGGATTCGTTTCGGTGCCAGCGCCTGGGTGGGACCCACCTTTCAGGCAGGTGAGCGCCGTATCATTCTCTTCAAAGCAATCCCGGCAAAGCACGGCTACTACCACAACGTTCGCTGGGCAAGCTTGGAAGCGGGCAAGATCGATCTCTTCATCGCGGACGAGGCGATTGTGAAATGTACTAGCGAAGTCCTATCGGAGTTCCTCAAGAGACAAGAAGATACGCCGCTGCCTCGCAAGGCCGAATTCCAGTAGATCACGTCCGCTTGCGCTTGGCGAGAGTTTGGCTTTGTGCCGCCTGAGTGATCTTTTCACCGATCATCGTGATCTTTTGGTCGCGTAACCGCTTTTCGTTGAGCCAGTACGGGCTGGTGATCTCCTTGAATGCATAGATGGCGGCCTGAATGCCTTCCGTCCAGGCAACGGTAATCAGTTTGATGTCGCCATGGATATCGCCGACGGCGAAGATCCCCCCGCGACTCGTCTCATAGTAGGGATCGATGGCGATACTCCCGTCTTGATTCAGTCGCAGATCCAGCCGCTGAAACGTGTCTTTGGCGGAGAGGAAACCGATCTGTACGATGGCCAGATCGCACTCCACATTGCTTCCGTCCGACAGCGTGAGTACGATCTTGTCGCCGTGGAACTTCGCCGCCGTAATCTCGCTGGAGATATGGATATTTCCGCCAAGATGGCGGATGCGGGCAAGGGTATCCGCCTTCCCCAACGGAACCTCCTCACGAATGACCATATCGACCCGACCGTTTCGCTGGAGGACCATCAAGGCCGCGTCCATCGCGGAGTCGCCGCCACCAACCACGGCAACCTGATTCTCCTCGTAGTCGCCGATCTTGGGTATTTTGTAGTAGACCTTTTTCGAGCTGAGCTGATCGAGCACTGACAGCTTTCTTGGGTAGTGCAGCAGTCCACACGCAATGATGACTTTGCGGCAAAGATAACCTCCGTCATTCGTGACAAGTCGCTTCAGGGGGTCGTCTTTCGCTACCTGATCGGTTTCTTCGATAGCTACAAGCTCTTCGTTGAAGCGAAACTGAACCAGGGCGTCACCAGCCTGGCGAAACACCCGCGCAGAAAGCTCCTCCCCGGTAATCCCGTCGGGAAAACCAGAAACATCCACGATCTTCTTATCCGCGTAGAGGAATTGAGGCTGGCCGCCCGGCCTGGACTTCGCTTCCACGACCAGCGTTGTCAAGCCTCGGTGGACGGTCGTGAGACTGGCAGCGAGTCCCGCGGGACCTGCGCCCACGATCACAACGTCCCAGTAGGGGAGATTCGAAAAATCAATCCCGCTATCCAGTTCCGTGACGGAGAAATCGGCCATCTTCATACTTTAGTGTGTTATCTCGCAAAAGGGCCTCGGCCCACTTCCTCGGCTCCCCCATAGCGGAAACTCCCGATGCGGGAACAAGTAGGCAGCATCAGCCTTGAGGCTTGCGTGAGAGGTCATACGGGTCGAGGCCCACATCAATAGCGACCTCAGTTGTCGTGATCTCCGCCACCTTCACATCTTCGTGGAAGTTGACAAGCTTCTGGGGCCACTCGATGCCACCGACCGTCCGCCATGCCGTGAACTCCAACTTCTTGGGAAGCCGCCTGTAGGTCGTCGACACCTTGCCAGATAGAGTCGTGCCCACAATTCGAAGCGGGCACGCCAGACTCGACTTCGAGTGCTCCGCCTAGGGCTACTGCTACATTCCCTACGCGGTAGAACACGTCTCTCCCTGACGCAGAAACAGCTTAGCCTGTTATCGGGCGGCGACTACTCCGACGAGGCCGACTGGAACGCCCGAGCCTTATACAGAAACTCAACAATATTGCCTTCGTGAGGCTGAAGCCAGTCGAGTTTGGTGGTCGGTACGGGACCAAGATTCAAGCGATCGATGTCGTCGGAATCGAGCAGCGCCCGCTGGAACTTGGGATCTTCGGTGATGCCGCTGCACACCAGCGTTGGCCCGATCTTCGCCAGCATCTCGTCCTGCGGACATTCAACGACCGTCGCGAACGGGAACATGAATTCCTTCTTCGCAATCGGCTCCTCCGGCGAGGCGCAATAAGCCAACGTCGGCAGCAGATACCCGCAATGTTCGCGGGTGATGGCGCGCGGAGTCCCGCGATGTTTCTGGACGAGATCCTCCGAGTTCGTGGCCTTCAGATCCTCATCAATCACGGCTGAAATAGCTTCCGGCACTCCCGCTACGGTAAACGCGGCCAACTCGGCCTCAGGATGCTCCGGAGGCAACGCCTCGATCTTCGCCAGCTTCTCGGCAATCGCCTCGGCGATCTCTTTCCCATGCCGTGATACCCAGATGCCCGAACAGTTGATGCAACTGCGTCCGCTGTTGAGCGCAACGCTGGTGACCATGATGTCGAGGTACTTTTCCCAGTCGTCGACCTGATCGTCGCCAATGAGAATCTTGGTATAGCCGGGCCCATGGACTTGAATGCCCGGGTTGCCGGCGTGCTGATCAACCGTCGCCTGGCTACCAAACAGCATCGTGCGCCGGCAGCTTTGCAGCACCGCGGCTCCCACGTCGCCGGCACCGGCGTAGACCGCGAAGGCTTGGGCCGGAACGCCCGCCTGAATCATCGCCTGCACCATGCGATAGGGCGTCCACGGTTCCTGGGGCCCCGGCTTCAATACAAGCCCGATCTGCATCGGGATCACCGGCATCCAGAGCGTATGCACGCCCGGCGAATTGCTCGGCAATACCATCCCCAGAACATCGGTCTGCGCCTGATAACTGAGCAAGCGCCCTTCTGAGTCGGACCCGTACCCCCTGGTGAGGATGTCTAGATCCAATCCGCGGGTCAATGAATCCAGAATGCGGTCCATCTGACTCAGCACGAACGCAATCTTGTCCATGTTCTTGCGGCACATATGCTCAGGCAAGCCGGTCGTCGCCGACTGCTGCCGAACAAAATCATCCGGCGTCTGCGAACTATCGCCCAACGGCAGATCGGCCGACATGAACAACTCACCGGCTTTCTTCACCATGCCCGCCAAATCCCGGCAAGGGATTTCGCGCAGCACGTCGCGAGCGTTCTTCGTCTGGCGCATGTCGCGGCGCACCATACCCGGCACCGCCTGGCTCACTTCAGCAACCGGCTCGCCGGTGTCAAAATGGACAACCTTGTCAACGTCCGAACTCTTGTAGGGCTCGCCCCATCGAATCAGTGGTACGTGGATCATTGTGAATTTCCTTAAAGGCTCCCGATAACTGTCGCGAACGACCTTATAGTGTGCAACCGCCAGCGGCGGGAGGCAAGTGCCGATCAGGGGCGTGGTGTTACTGCCCTGGCTTCCTTCCAGGGCGGCGTAACAGGCAGCAACTTTTCAAACTCCGCTACCCGCGCCGCCTCATACTCTCCGCCATATGTGCCGGCGAAAAACCGGTCCAACGCCTCATCATGAAGCCGCTGCCATGAGTCCTCTTCATGTCCCGGATTCACCGGGTAGAACATCACGCCGGCCGCGCGCGCCGCATTGAAGTCTCCCGGCGCATCGCCGATCATCAACATCCGCCGCGGCTCATAGCCTTTGCCGCCTGTCATCACCCGCAGATGCTCGGTCTTCTTGCCCAGCTCCTGCCCCGCGATGATCAGCGGATAGTGGTCAATCCCGTGCTCATCCCACTCTCGGCGTAGCGCCTCGCCCGGCGTCCCCGATACCACCGCCAGGTCCGCCTTCGCCGTGACCCGCTCCAAGCACTCGACCACCTTCGGAAACGGCGGCACGCCTTTCACCAAATCGCCAATCGACGCGTTCACCGCCAGACTCCACTCCATCGTGCGCTTCAACAGCGGGTCGCCGGTCTCTTTGATCAACTCGGCGAGCGAAGCATTGCTCGGCGGCCGGTCTGAATTCACAAAGTCGCGCAGAGGCCTCAAGTCGGGAACCTGAATCCCGCGCCGCGCCGCCTCCGGATAGTCCATCAGCAGATCGAGCGCCTTCACGAGAACCGGAAAGCGGTTCATGCCGCGGTCGACCGAATACAGATTCGCGAACTCCCACACCTGCCGCGCATACTTCGCCGCCGCCTGCAGCTCCCACGCCTTGATGAACGCCGGCGTAAAGCACTCTTTGTGTTTGATCTCCATCGAATCGAACACACAACCGTCCGAATCGAGCGCGACAAAGAAGTCGTGCTTGCGTTGAAACTGTTCGAGGGTGTCGTAAATGGGCATGACTACGAAACGTGGCCGCTATTCCTCTTCCCATTCGGTATGGAAAGTTCCCTCGCGATCCAGGCGCTTATACGTATGCGCGCCGAACAAATCGCGCTGCGCCTGCAGCAGATTAGCCGGCAGGAACTCGCTGCGGTAGCTATCTACGTACGCCAGACTTGCCCCCAGACACGTCAGCGGCACACCCGTCGCGGCGGCCACCTGCGTAACGGTTCGCAGCGCCGGCAGCGTACGGTTCACGACGGCGCTGAAGTGCTTATCCATCATTAGATTCACAAGCCCCGCATCCGCCTTGTAGGCCTGCTTGATCGGGTCCAGAATCTTCGAACGAATGATGCAACCCGCTTTCCAGATGCGCGCGACCTCACTCAACTCGACACCGTAGTTGTATTCCTTCGACGCTTCTTGAATCAGCGCCAAGCCCTGTGCATAGCTCGTCACCATACCCAGATACACGGCGTCGAAGAGCGCTTTCACGACTGCGTCGCGGTCAGCCGCTGCCGCCGCCGTTGGCCCCTTCAAGACTCTTGAAGCGGCGATCCGCTGCGGCTTCAACCCAGACAAAATGCGCGCCTGCACCGCCATACTCAGTGTCGGTGTGGGCACGCCCAGGTCGAGTGACGTCTGCGCCGTCCATTTTCCTGTACCCTTCTGGCCCGCCGTGTCGAGAATCAGTTCGATCAGAGCCTTGCCCGTGTCTGGGTCGGCCTTGGCCAGGCACGTGGCCGAAATCTCGACCAGAAACCCGCTAATCTCCGACTCGCTCCACGCGGCGAATACCTTTTGGATCTCGCTGGAACTCATCCCGAGCGATTTGCGCATCACGTCGTACGCCTCGCACAAGATCTGCATGATCCCGTACTCAATTCCGTTGTGGACCATCTTGACGTAATGACCCGCTGACCCCGCGCCCACATACGTGCAGCAAGCGCCGTCTTCCGTCTGCGCCGCGATCTTCGTCAGCACGGGCTCGACCAGCTTGTAGGCCTGCTCGTCACCGCCCGGCATGATGCTCGGACCCAGCAGCGCCCCCTTCTCTCCGCCGCTGATGCCGCAGCCGATGAAGTGCAGGCCCGCCGCGCTCAATTCCTCCTGCCGCCGGTTCGTATCCGGAAAGTGCGCATTGCCGCCGTCGATGATGATGTCGCCCTTTTCAAGCACGCCCTTCAGCTCGGCGATCACCGCGTCCGTCCCAGCGCCGGCCGTCACCATGATCAGAACCTTGCGGGGCTTCTGAAGCAGCGCGGCCATTTCGGTGATTGACTGCGTGACCTGGACGTTCTTGCCGGCCGAAATCTTGCGCATATGATCGGCGTTTTCCGCGCCGCGGTTATAAGCGACAACCGGGAAGCCGTTGCGCTCTATATTCAGGGCCACCATCTGCCCCATCACGCCCAGCCCCGCTACACCAAACTGACCTTCAGCCATTGAATAAAACTCCTTTCACTCGATACCATCCGATCGGCGGCAACGGCCCCGTGTATTACCCAACGTCCGGGGCGGAACTTCCGACAGGCGAACAGCATCCCACATGTTAACGAAGCCGCAGCGAAGACGACTCAGCACGTAACCGAGCGGTGTCTCTTGCGAGCGCCCGTTTTGCGAATGTAAGTAACCGAGTCGGGCGTCTTGCAGCCGGTCGGGCCGTGGTCGACTTCAACCTTGCCAATGCGTACGGCGGCCGCAACGGCCTTCTCCTCCAGAGCCGCACTGCGCCCGCCGATCGCGATCAGGGCGGCGTTCATCGCGTCACGCACGCGGTTCTTCGCCTTGTGAATGCGTTCCTCGATTATTGGAATGTAGGCTGCGAAATATTCATCCTCCGCCGCATCGTCTTTCGTCGCCAGCCGCGCGAGAATCAGCCATCCCGCGCGGCCGGTCCACTCTCGTGAGGACTTCGTCCACTGCTCCATCCGCTTCTCGGCAAAGCGCGTCGCGGCAACGAAGCGTGAGAAAGCATTTGTGATGACGTAGTTGTCGAGGTCGCGCCTCCACTCATCGAGAAGTTGCAACGAGGCTTCGTGCGGATCGGCGACCATCGTGGCGAGAACGCGGGCATCGTGGTTGCCTGAGCGCCAAAGCTCCTGGGCGAGGGCGTGGTTCTTCTTGATCTCCCTGTGCAAACGACCCAGATCCGCGAAACTCACGCCGTACATCTCGTTCCCGACACCATGGCGGGCGTAAACCTTGCGATTCTGCGCGGTTCCCAGTGACTCTAGCAGCAACGTCGCCTGTCGATAGGTCATTAGGGCCAAGATAGCAGGACGCGAGGCCGCGGGGCTAAGTTGTGCTATATCACCGGTTTGCGGCATACTGTGACCTTATGGCTGATTGTGTGCTGGTAACAGGCTCGTCGGGTTTCCTGGGCGCCTGGATTGTCAAGGATCTGATCGAGCGCGGACTCAACTTCGTCCTGCTCGACCGCGATGCGGACTTGCGGCGGCTCGGCGAAGTCATGCCCAACCACCCGCCGGACCTAACTACGGTGACCGCGGAGATCACCGATCTGGCCGCCATCACCGCCTGCATGCGGCAGCACGAGATTACGTCCGTGATCCATCTGGCTGGTCTGCAGATACCAGCTTGCCGCAGCGATCCCATGAAGGGTGCCGAGGTGAACGTCGCCGGAACGCTTGCCGTATTTGAAGCGGCCCGGCAGGCAGGTACGGTTAAGCAGATCGCGTATGCCAGTTCGGCGGCCGTGATTGGCCCTGAGGAAAGCTACCCGCCAGGGCCGATCCCCAATGATGCGCCACTCTACCCGGCGACCCACTACGGCGTCTTCAAGCAGTGCAACGAGGGCAACGCCAAAATCTACTTTCAGGATCACGGCATGAGCAGCATCGGCCTGCGGCCCTGGACGGTCTATGGCGCAGGCCGCGACCAAGGCGTCACATCCGACGCGACACGCGCCATCAAGTCGGCCGTCGTCGATCGGCCGTTTACCATTCGCTATGCGGGACGCAACGCCTTGCAGTTTGCCGGCGACGTGGCGGCGGCTTTCGTCCTCGCGGCCTTGGACCGCCGGAACGTCGCCGCAACCTTCAACCTGCGCGGAGACGTTGTCGAAATGACCAAGTTCATCTCACTCGTCGAGGAGCTACAGCCCTCCGCGAAAGGACGGATTCAACTTTCCGGCGGACCGATTCCGGTGGCCTGTGACCTGGACGACAGCGAGTTGCGCCGCTTCTTCCCCAATCTGCCTCAGACGCCCCTGCGCGAGGGTATCCTGCGCACCTTGGAAGCGTTTGAGGCTCAGCGCGCGGCGGGCCGGCTCAGCACCCACGATTTGGACGAATAGACGCGCAACGGCGGATTCCATCATGGCGGCGGCACAACGTTCTCTACCTCGGATTGACGCCTTCGACTTCCTGCCGGGACGTATCCTGGCCCGCAAGTACGAAGTGTTGTCCCGTCTCGGCAGCGGCTGGGAGGGCGAAGTCTATCTCGTCCGTGAGAGGACGACCGGCATCGAGCGCGCCATCAAGGTTTTCTACCCCCACAGAAATCCGAAGGACCGGGCGATCACTTTCTACGCCCGCAAGCTGCATCAGCTGCGCGACTGCCAGATGTTGGTTCAATACCACACTGAAGAGACCATGCAGTTCAAACGCATGCCCATTAAATTCCTTGTTTCTGAGTATGTTGAAGGGGATATCCTAGAGATATTCGTTAATCGACAGCCAGGTCGCCGCCTGCCGCCCTTTGTCGCCGTCCACCTGCTCCATTCCCTTGCCTGCGGCATCGAGAGCATCCACCGTCATCGCGACTACCATGGAGACCTGCACTCCGGGAACATCATCCTGCGCCGTTGCGGGCTCGGGTTTGACATCAAGTTGATTGACTTCTACTACTGGCGGCTGCCGCCCCGCGAAAGGCTGCGGAATGACATCTGCGACCTGATTCGCATCTTCTACGATGCTCTGGGAGGCCAAAAGCGCTATGCCTCCCACCTACCGGAAATCAAGTACATCTGTTGCGGCCTGAAACGGACGCTGATTCTCAAAAAGTTTCCCACCGTGACCGCGCTTCGTGAACACCTGGAGACCATGAGCTGGAGCTAGCCGAAAGCAGCTAAGATACAGGCCTATGCCCGACGACGCACTCTCGCGTGTCCATACGCTCACGTTTGACATCTTTGGAACAGTCTTGGATCTGGTGGGCAGCATTCGTCCCACGCTCGATGAATTTCTGGCCGAGCACGGAGCCGTTGTCGGCGGCGCCGTGTTCTGGCCCGAATGGCGAACGCGCCAACGCATCGAACAGCACCAGGACACGATCCTGATGCTAGCAGCCTGTGGTGGAAGTCCCACATTGAAACAAGAGTCGATAAACTTGTTCTATGGCAATGGGA
>JAQBUE010000303.1 GCA_027624045.1 Acidobacteriota bacterium | reverse complement strand
CGCGCCGCTGGCCACCCCGCTGCTTCTCGCCGCCTGAAAACAGGGTATTCTGCCACAGGCTGCTAAGCTGAGGGTGCGGCACCATGTTAGAACTTTGCAGCCTCGCAGCAGCAGTATTTACCGTCGGCAGTTTGTGTGAGAACACCGTGAAGCTGCGCTTTTTTTAGAACCATGCTAACGGCCTTCTTATTGGTCGTCTCTGCTGCCTTAAGCAGATCCTTGTGGCGAAACTCTCGAAGCTCACGTGCTTTCCGCCAGATCTTCGACTCCGCGTCAGTCAACGTAGCCCCTAGCGCCGCCCCTGCCCTTCGATGCGACCCAGTGTGATGGGATACTCACGCAGAATGCGGCTGCCTTCGACCACGCCCCAGCCCGCAGCCTTGAGCGCGGGATCGATATGCTCGGCTCTGGTCTCGGCTTCGTTCATGGCTGGGCTCTACAGGTTCCCAGTGAAGGCTTGGTGCAGGAGTGACTTCTTTAAGGCATCGAGCGCAGTGAGCTTTTGCTGGCAGATGGATTCGAGCCGCTGAGTTTCTTCGCGGAGTGAGTCGCATTGCCTGACAAGTCGGACTTGTTCCTCAATGTCGGGATAGCAGATATGAAACGCCTTCGCCTCCGGGAAATAGATTGTCTGGTGAACAGAGCCGCTGGCATATCTTAGAAGTCCATCGCGCCCCTCAGCAAGGATTAGATACTTTAGAAAATCCGGGTTCAGTTTATCGGAACAAACCCAGTTGACGAAGTCTTGGCTGGTGGCCATCGGTCGTCCCATCACGACGACATAGCCTACTGACGCGGTTCTTGACAGGCATACCGTATTTGTTGGGAGGACTCGTGCTGAAGAGTTAGCGATTCCTAGAGCGTTTGTCTTTTGCAATGTATCTGAAATGCGTAGGCCATGGTTTTCTCTCGCATCCTGAATCCCTATCCAAGGGACCGAACCACCCCAGTATTCGGGGTGTCTTCTGCTTGGTGTGTGGCCGGATTCGAGCCGTGCCAAATCGGTAAGTGCGGACCAACGCCAGCCCTTGCGTGCCCCTGTGCGCGGCATACCGACTGCGAGCGACAAGTTCCCCAGGATGTGGCGCAGCGTTGCTTTCCTGCCCCCTGTTCGTGTCACGTATCCAGCATTTAGCTTGGACATGGCAGGATCGGCGGCTACGGCGGAGGTGACGCCCTTGACGAGTGGGTGCGTCCGTGACTTCTCCGAAACTTCCCCTTCGATGCCCGCTTCACCGTGCTGCTTGAAGACGGCCCGCAAGTGGCTTTCAAAGAGAGCGCGAGCGTTCTGGAGGTTCTTTTCGGCGTTCGCTTTGGCGGTGGCGATGCCCTCAAACGCTTCGTCGAGAATCCCGACGATCCGCTGCTGTTCCGTGAGTGGGGGAATAGGGAGGGACAAAGCACCAAGCTTCGTCGCGTTGAAGCCGCCCTGCGCGCTGCCGGATGAACCATCCTTGATTGCCTTCCAGTAGCCGGGGGTTTGAAAGTAGAGTGACACGAACTCTGGTAGCACAGTCCTATCCAGCAAGCGGAGTCGAATCAAGTAGGACGCGAACACTGCATCGGGCGGATCATGCACAAGGAAGCTCTTGCCTGTTGTCGCACCAGTTCGCGCAAAAACAATGTCACCGCTGGCCAAGCGGTATCTGGGAAGGTCCGCTGAGTCAATCTTGCAAAAGGGCACGCTCTCCCAGTTAACCTCGTCGCCTTGAATGTCAGTTATCCGGAGAAAGCGAGGGCCAACCGGCTCTCCGGCAGCGCTTGTCGTGTAGCCATAGTTGATGGCAGACACCGCTAGGAGTTCTTTGACTTTCCACCCCGTTTTCATAGCAGCGCCCTGATATTCTCCAGCACTTGCGCGCTCTCGGCATTCAACGCTACGATCTCGTCCATTATCTCTTGAGGGCTGCGATGCACGATTTCCTCGCCACCGTTCGGGTTCTTCACAGAGAGGTCAAAGCTCGCCGCGTCAATGGTCTTAGCGTCTACGCTCCAGCTCTTGGGCGAATCCGCAAACGTCTTTTGTAGCGCGATGAAATCCGCAAGGTCAGCGTCGTTCAGCGGGTTGGTCTTGCCAAGGTTGCGGCCAGGGTCGAGCTGATAGAACCAGACCTTGCGCGTCTTCGTGCCCTTCTCAAAGAACAGCACCACCGTCTTCACACCCGCTCCCAGAAACGTGCCGCTGGGGCAGTCGAGCACGGTGTGCAGGTTGCAGCTTTCCAGCAACAGCTTGCGCAAGCTCACAGAGGCGTTGTCGCCATTCGAGAGAAACGTGTTCTTGATGACCACGCCGCCGCGCCCGCCAGCTTTCACCATCTTGATGAAGTGCTGAAGGAACAGGAACGCCGTCTCGCCCGTGCGAATGGGGAAGTTTTGCTGAACTTCCTTGCGCTCCTTGCCTCCGAAGGGCGGATTCGCCAGCACCACGTCGAAGCGGTCCTTTTCCTGAATGTCGGCAAGGTTTTCGGTGAGCGTGTTGGTGTGGATGATGTTGGGCGCTTCGATCCCGTGCAAGATCATGTTCATGATCGCGATGACGTAGGCGAGTGATTTCTTCTCCTTACCGTAGAACGTGCGTTCCTGGAGGGTCCTGGCGTCCTTGGTGGTGAGACCGGCCTTGGCCTTCATGAAGTCAAACGACTCACACAAGAAGCCTGCCGAGCCGCAAGCGCCGTCGTAGATGCGTTCCCCAATCTTCGGTCGCACGACTTGCACCATGGCGCGAATCAGCGGGCGTGGTGTGTAATACTCGCCGCCGTTGCGTCCGGCGTTGCCCATGTTCTTGATCTTGGCTTCGTAGAGATGCGATAGCTCGTGCTTCTCGGTTTGCGAACGGAAGCGCAGCTCGTCGATGTGGTCGATGATCTCGCGCAGGTTGTAGCCACTGGAGATTTTGTTTTTGATCTCGGCGAAGATTTCACCGATCTTGTATTCGATGGTGTCCGGCCCGGTGGCTCTCTCTCTGAACCCCTGCAAGTAGGGGGAGAGCTTCTGATTGACGAAGTCGCGAAGATCATCGCCCGTCATCGCTCGGTTGTGGTCAACCTGGCCGTCTTTGCCCTTCGGCGCAGCCCATTCTTCCCAGCGGTAGGGCTTGTCGAGAATGAAGCTATACTTGTTGCCCTCCAGTGCGGCTTCGTCGGCCTTGTCCTGCTCCAGCGCGTCGAGGTATTTCAGGAAGAGAAGCCAGGAGGTCTGCTCGGTGTAGTCGAGTTCCGTGGTGCAACCGGCCTCTTTCCAGAGAACATCGTCGATGTTTTTGAAGGCTTGTTCAAACATAAATCGTCATCTCTCATGCCGCCGCGCCCGCCTTCCGTGATGCGAAGTCTACGCTGTTCTAGCAGCCTGAGGAAGCTACTACTTTTTGGCCGCCTTCCGTCTAGCTGCCCAAACCTTCTTCATCCGCTCAGATGCCTTCTTTTTCTGGGCTGTTGACATCTTCGGACGGCCAGGAGAGGATTTCTTAGCTGCCTGCTTCGCAGTCTTGCCTGGTGGTCGTCCACGTCGTTTCGGCACAGTTCCACCCAGTACCTCGATGGCTCGGTTGAGCTTGTCTCGTTCTTCAATCAGCACTTGCAGGGCGTTTGACATGGCGACAGAATAGCATGGGGGCGGACTCGCCGACGAGGTCCAGGGAAGTGCTTGTTCCGATCCTGTTGCGGGCTTATTTGAGGGAACGGTCCGTATCAAACGTGAGAAATGTCTTGTGTTCCGGAGGGCCGTCGAGTAGCCTATTGTGAGTAGCGGCTTTGGAGAAATCTGGGATTTCTGGAGATACCATGCACTGGCTTAGATCACGGCTTGCACCAACAGCACTTACCCTTTTGCTTTCCCTGGGCACGGCGAACTCTGAAAACTTTGTGATGCCGTTCTCGGGAATTCTGTATCTGGAGGCGCTGGGCGGTGAGGCAGCAGCTAGCAGCCTGTGGCAGAATACCCTGTTTTCAGGCGGCGAGAAGCAGCGGGGTGGCCAGCGGCGCGC
>JAQBUE010000302.1 GCA_027624045.1 Acidobacteriota bacterium | reverse complement strand
GTTCGGTCTTTTCGGCCTCGCCGTTGGATGCGGCCTGTGGTTCGGCGGGCAGCCGGGTGCCAAGCGAGGCGAAGCGGCCGCGGCGGTTTTCCTTGCGGAGTTCGCGGAGCTCTTTCATGGAGCTGTGGTAGCGGCGCGCGAGTTGCGACTCGTAGCGGCTCAGGTGGCCGAGCGCAGGGAGATTGGCGTAGCCGGCGATGGACTTGCCGAGTAGTTCGTCGCCGTCGCAGTCCTGGTTGCCGGATTGTTTGGCGGTGTCGCCGTAGAACTCGTTGATGACAGCGGACTCGATGCGCGCGAAGCGTTTGAGGCGCCAGGTAATGTCGGCGATTTGCTCGACGAGGTTTTCCTCGACGGCGCCCAGCGGCTCGAAGTCGTAAGCGATGTTACGGCGGTGGCGGTGGAATTCGTCGGGATCTTCGCCGGGGATGAGGGGATCTTTGGCGCGAAAGCCGTGTTTGAGGGCGTTCAGAGAAGAACGCTGTTTGCCTTCGTCGGTGCGCGGACCGGTGGAATGTTGCGCGTTTTCTTTGTTGGCTTGTTGCTGAGCAGCAGTTGACATGGTGATTCTCCTTGGGATTGATTTAGAGGGCCTGCCGCGCCCTGCGGTCGCGGGCGCGCGGATTGACATCCGCGCCTCCTTTGCTTTGGGCGCACCTTCGGCCTTGGTTGGGAAGGAGTGATTGGGCCTTCCGGGAATAGTATGCACCTGAGGGGGCGGGCTAGCGGGGGTGGCTGGAGCTAAGTGGTTGGAATGATGGGGGATAAATATTTTCTGGGCTTGTGATGGCGATTTGGGGCGGAAGGGGTTTGGTTGCGGCGAGGACTCGGGGAGGGTACACCGCTCAACCGAGGTAGCGCACTGCCAGGGCCGTCAAGTCATCGGCCTGCGGATGCTCGCCGGCAAACTGCCGCACTTCGTTAACAAGCCCTCCGACCAGCTCCGACAGCGGCAGGGACTCTGAGCGGCGCAGCCACGCCTCAAGACCCTGCTCGTCGAAGAACTCGCCCGCGGCGTTCTCGGCCTCGGTAATGCCGTCGGTATAAAGCAAAATGCCTTCGCCGGGTTGCAGGCGGATGCGCTGGGTTTCATAGTCAGCGTCTCCCATCACGCCGACGATGAGACCGGCCACCACAGGAAGCATCCGAACATTATCCGGCGCGAAAAGGTACGGCGGATTGTGGCCTCCGACGGCGTATTCAAGCTCGCCGTTGCGGAGGTCGAGAATAGCGTAGAAAACGGTAACGAACATCGCCGAGTCGCTCTGCCCGACCAAAACGCTGTTGATGTATTCCAGGCAACTGCCGGCGGAAAGATCTTGCAGCGCCGTTGCGCGCAGCAGCGTTCGCGTCACAGCCATGAAGATCGCCGCCGGCACGCCTTTGCCGGAAACATCGCCGATCACGATACCCAGCCGGTTTTCATCGAGCAGGAAGAAATCGTAGAGATCCCCTCCGACTTGCTTTGCGGGGTGGATTTGAGCGAACACATCGAACTCGGTTCGGTCAGGAAACGCGGGAAAGTCGCGCGGAAGAATCGAGAGCTGGATGCGCGCCGCGACGCTCAGTTCCTGCTGCAAAGAAAGCAGCTCAGCCCGCTCTTGCTCGGCCTGCTTGAGTTCGGTAATTGTCCTGATCGTCTTGTCGATTGTGATTTCAAGATCCTGAAAGTCGATTGGCTTGGTGATGAAATCGAACGCCACGCGGTTCATCGCGATACGAATATTTTCCATATCGCCATAGGCCGAGACGATGACAGCCTTCAGCAGCCGGTCGATTCCTTCCAGGCGGGCCAGCAGCGTGAGCCCATCCATGACCGGCATGTTGATATCGCTCAACACTAGATCGATGTCTTTGTCGGCGTCCAGTTTGTCGAGCGCGTCCTGACCATTTTGAGCAAACGTGAACTCGAAACGCCCCTCACGCACGTGCCGCCGGAACTTCTGGCGGATGAGAGATTCAAGGTCGGGCTCATCGTCCACGATGAGAATTTTGTAAGCCATAAGTCGTTGCCGCCGCGTCAGTCGGAATCAGCGCCGAAGATGTGCCGTCGCAGCGCCTCGAAATCGACGGGCTTCGTCATGAACCCGTCGGCCTTATACTTCATTGCTGTATCGTACTTTTCCTTTGTGTCGTAGGCGGTGATGATGAGGACCTTGGGAGCAGGGAAGCGCTGCTTGAGCACCTTGAGCAAGTCGAGTCCATTCATTCCCGGCATATTGATGTCGGAAAGGATGAGCACGACTTCCGCGCCGCCCGGGCCCGCCATGTGTTGCAGCGCCTCTTCCGCTGAAAACGCAAACTCCAGCTCGATTTGGCCGGCCCGCAGTTCCTTGCGGAATCTCTGCCGGAACAGGAGCGGAATGTCCTTTTCGTCGTCAACAATCAGTATCCTCATCGTGCTCTCGAAATCTTCAGGCCTTCGGCAGCTTGATGATGAATTCAGCGAACTCACCCAACTCCGTTTCCGCTTTCATTTCGCCTTCATGGCCTGAGACGACGATCTCGTAACTCATCGAAAGACCCAACCCGGTACCTTCGCCGGGAGGTTTCGTTGTAAAGAATGGATTGAACAGTTTCCGCATCACGTCCGGCGGGATACCCTTCCCGTTGTCTCGAATGCGAATCTCGCAGGCATCACCGAGATTACGGGTTTGAACCCGCAATTGAGGCGAGTACGAGGCTGCGGCCTCTTTTTGTCTCTGATGTGTCGAGTAGCAGCCGTTGTTAACGATGTTGAGAAAAACACGGCTGATATCCTGCGGCACCGCGTTGATCTGGCCGATCGATGAATCGTAATCTCTGTCGATCGTAACGTTGAACGAAGAATCCTTGGCGCGCATTCCATGATAGGCCAGATTGACGTATTCATCCAACAAGGAATTAATATCGGTGGGCCGGCGTGCGCCCGGTGTACCGCGTGAATGCAGCAGCATGCCCTTGACGATGCTGTCCGCCCGCCTGCCGTGCTCGGCGATCTTGCTGACGTTCTGTTGCAGGTCATCGAAGTTCTCATCGAGAAGCGCAACCGTTGCCGGCTCCATCAACGAGGCCAGCTTGCCGATCTCCTCGCGGGTTTCTTTGACAAGATCTTCCGACAGCTCCGCAAAGTTATTGATGAAGTTCAGCGGATTTTTGATCTCGTGCGCGATTCCCGCCGTCAACCCGCCCAGGGACGCCATCTTCTCCTGCAGCACGAGCCGAGTCTGAGCTTCTTTCAACTGCTTGAGCGTCTGCTCGAGGTCCACATTTTTCTTATTCAACTCCACCGTACGTTCGGCGACGAGGTTGTCAAGATTTCCGATGATCGATCGGAGGCGCTCGGCCATCTCGTTGAATGACTTGGCAAGCGCGCCGATCTCGTTGCTGGAGCGGACGTCAATCTGTTGGCCCAGGCTGCCCTGCCGCATCAGCTCCGTGGCGCGGGTCAATTCCTCGACCGGCCGCGAGATGGAGCGCGCCACGCGCGTACCCACGAGCACAACAACCACCGCCGTCGCGAGAGCGATCAGAATCGAAAGATCACGCAGCACTTTTACGGGTTCGAAAGCTTCGTCACGATCGATCTTCACGACGATTCCCCAGCGAAACAGCGGCAGATACGACCAGGCCGCCAGGACATCGGCCCCACGGTAATCGACGGATAGACCGGATCCCTTCTCACCGAGAATGGCCTTCTGGACCGGCAGCGCCACAGGTTCTCCCAGTTCCACCGTCCGGCGGAAAGCCGCTTCGGGAGCATGGCGCAACGGCGCTACGAAAAGAACTTTGTTGTTCCAGTTGCGAGCCACCATTGTTTCGCCAGTTTTGCCCAACCCGGTGTAGTCGTTCACGACGTGATAGATGTCGCGGGCTTCGAGGCGCAACACGATGATCCCGGCGAGCCGGCCTTCATGGAAAACCGGCGCGGCAATGTAGGCCGCGGTATCTCCTGTCTCGGGAAAATGCTCGAAGTCGGAAAACTCCGTGTCAACGCAATTTAGAAAGATCCCCTGATTGAGCAAAGTAGAACGTTCCCCTGGCAGCCGGGCTCATGGGCCGCTGCCCGCTACGGAAGGA
>JAQBUE010000069.1 GCA_027624045.1 Acidobacteriota bacterium | reverse complement strand
TCTAGAAACACCATCGCTCCCAGCGATCTGCCATAATAGGGCCAGTCTCACACCCAACGCGGTATGACCCGCAGGAACGCCATTATTCTCACGGCCGTTCCGTTAGCGAATGTTATTTCGCCGGTCCTGCTGGCAGGCATCCCCAGCAAAAAAGCAGTGTATCGAGGCGGCACCCTCGCGGTGCCTAAGCCATCGACCAAGGGAGAGTTGCGTGTCACCGGGCCTGACGAGTTCGTCTTCGACTACGGTGTGGGCGAACTGCGCGTGCCCTATGGCCGCATCAATATTCTTGAGTACGGGCAGAAAGCCGGCCGCCGTCTCGGCCTGGCTTTCGTCATCTCCCCCGTCTTTCTACTGTCACGCAAACGCAAGCACTACCTGACGGTCAACTACGTCGATCCCGCCGGCGAACAGCAGGCGGCTGTCTTCGAGTTGGGAAAAGATCTCGTCCGTGCCACTCTGGCCGGACTCGAAGCCCGCACCGGACTCCGTATCGAATATCAAGACGAAGAAGCCCGCAAAGCAAACAAACGATAAACGTACACAACGTACACAAGGTGTAACCGTGATCCTCTACCGACACTTCGCCATTTGTCTCCTCGCGGGATGCACGCTCGCACTCGCCGAGGACCCTGCGGCTCTCCAGCAGGCGCAGCGCGCTAAGCTCGGCAACGTGCGAACCGTTTACGTCGACGAGCTCAATGGCTCCGATGGCAGCGCACAGATTCGCGATATGCTGATCGGCACTCTGCACCGCTCGGCCGTTTTTGTGATCACCGAAGATGCCGAGCACGCCGACGCCTTTCTGCGGGGCTCGGCCGAAGATCTCGTGTTCTTCGAGTCCTCCAGCGGGCGCGAAGGACTGAACGTTAGGGGCGCTGTCTCGAAGAGCAGCCGCGAGGCGGGGGAATCGAATTTCGATTCGAGCTCGTTCGGGATCGGCGACACGGTGGCAACCAGCCGCCGCGAACAGAAACACGAGGCCATGGCCGCCGTCCGGCTCGTCCTCCGCGACGGTGAAGTCATCTGGTCGACGACGCAAGAGAGTAGCGGAGCGAAATACCGCGGCCCTGCCTCCGACGTTGCCGAGAAAGTCACCCAGCAACTCGTCAGTGCCGTTCAGAGCGCCCGAAATGCCGGCGCGATTCAAAACTGAGCCGCCGAATTAGGACTTCAGCAGCGCGCGCAACGGAGCGAAGCTTCCCCGGGCGAAGCTGTTCGCCGGCTGTGCGGCCTCCGGTTCACACGCCAGCCGCAAGCCGTGCAGGGCAAGTTCGAAGCGGTCACGGATGCCAGTCTTTTCGAAGATGTGCATCAGATGAATCTTGACGGTTCCCGTGGCGATGCTCAGTGCTTCGGCGATCTCTCGATTCTTCATCCCCTTGGATACGAGTTCCGCCACCTGCTGCTCACGCGGCGTAAGTGGACGTGTGCGCGGTCTTCCCAAAGGCGATTCGGCATCCGCGATAAGATTGTCCGTCCAGATCTGCTTCTTGACAACGGTCTGGAAACAATCGATGAGGGCGTGAATCTCAGCTGTCTTGCGGAGCACGCCGCGGGCGCCGGCCTGCAGCAGACGAAACGACTCGACATCTGAGATGGTGCTCGCCCAGATGACGACTTCCGTCAGCGGCGAGAGCCGCCGCACGTCGTTGATACCTTCTACGAGAGCGTGCATTCCGAAAGAGCGGTCGAGCACCAGTATCCCCGCGCTGGAAGCGTTGAGCTGCTCCAGGGCTTCCCTAATCGTCGATGTTGAATCGGCGAACGTAAATAGTGCCGAACCATCGAGGACACTCGCCAAGCCGTGGCGCACGATGGGTTGCGGATCACAAACACAAACAGTAATCATCCGGCTCACCTCGACATGCCGGCGTTGGATTTGAGCAACAACCGTGCTCACACGCCTCTCTTGCTCTCATCGACTCAGCGCTCTCATTCCTACAGTTGAGATGGTCGGAGACCATCACCGCCGCGTGCGCCTGTCGCCGGAGCCTGGCGCATAAATGCCGTTCAAGCTTCCCCGGTTCCGGACGATAAGTACGGGTAGCGGCGAATCGAAGGCATCGCTTCCCCGTGACATTCAGCGGCCGGGTCCGGACAGCTTCGATGCATAGACGGCCCGGATTCATTGCTGCTGAACCTTTACTTAACCAGGAGAGCTTATGACTAATCGAATCAACATGTTGTTCCTGAAACTGCGCGGTTTCGTTGACGACAACGAAGGCCAAGACATGGTGGAGTACGCCTTGCTGGCTGGTTTCGTTGCCGTTGCAGCCGGGGCGCTACTGCCTGCAATCAGCGGCAGTATCAGCACGATCTTTTCGCGCATGGGAAGCGTGTTGACCGCGGCGGCCGCCTAGGTCGCGCGTCGGTTCCGGTACGAACCGGGGCTCTGCGCGTGCAGCGGTGGGGCCTCGGACTTTTTTCATGACTTTGGGAGATGTCGTATGAACGCATGGGAACGGTTGGAATGGGTTTTGGCCCTTTGGGCGGATGAAGCAGGGCAAGACATGGTCGAGTACGCGCTGCTTGCGGGGCTGGTCGCCGTGGCAAGCGGACTCTTCGCACCCGAAATGACCGACAGCATGACGTCGATCTACTCGCGATTGGCGTCACGGCTCGATCAGGCGATCGGATAAGAGGCGTCCAGGCGATCAACGTTATCGTCCTGGCTGGCTCCCCGGCTTGTTGATGGCGTCTGAGCGAACGGTGACGGCGGCCCGGAGGGAATCTTCTTGGCCGCTGTTACGTTCCGCGCGCGGCGAGCCGATCCATTAGAAGGGCCCGACGTGGGTGGCCGGTTGGTCGCCGCGCCGCGGGCGAATAGGAGAAAGAGCGATGAATCCACGAGTGATGCTTGCCTTGGCTGTTTCAGCCGGAATGGCGCTGATTGTTGCGGGCGTGTTTTATCAAATCGCTGTGCGGGACCAAGCTAACCCCGTGGAGCAGGTTGCCCTCCAGGAAGTCGTCGTCGCGGCCAAGGAACTCAATACCGGCGCAACGATCGAGGTCGCTGATCTGCGTGTCGAGATGTGGCCTTCCACGAAGATCCCCAGCGACGCCTTCTTCGAAATCGATGAGCTCTTGGGCAGGGTTCCCATCAATAAGATCCTCGCCGATGAACCCGTGGTCGGCAGGCGGCTCGCGGATCCGGGTTCCGGTTTCGGACTGGCGCCCAAGGTGCCGCCAGGCATGCGCGCGATGTCGGTGAGAGTCAATGACGTCATCGGAGTTTCCGGATTTGTCCTGCCGGAAGCCCGCGTTGACGTACTCGTGACAGGCATGCCCAGGGGACAGGAGTCCGACGGCCAGATGACCAAAACGATCCTCGGCAATGTGCGAGTGATCTCGGCGGGCGAAAATCTTGAACCCGACGCCTCGGGAAAGCCGCAGCGCGTAGCAGTGGTCACGTTGCTCGTAACACCGCACCAGGCTGAGCTGCTGACGTTGGCTACTTCTCAGGGACGCTTGCAACTCGTCCTCCGGAACTCGAGTGACGAAGAGGTCTACGACACCGATGGCGTGCGGGAACCTGAGATCTTTCGGGTGAAAACTGAAATGCCCAAGCCCCCCGCGAAGCACCGTCCGAGGACGCGCACAATTGCGCGTATCGCGCCGCCTCCGCCACCTCCGCCCGTACAGCTGGAGATCATTCGAGGAAACGAACGGTCCATGCAAGCCTTTGATGCCTCCACGGCCAACTGAACACGACCGCATGCCGCCCTAAGGAGTGTTCGCGCGCGGCATCGGTCCGATGGGAAAAATGAATGACGGGAGGCAGCGCGGAAGAGCGATCGTTGAGGGCGTTGCTCATCTGCCCTGACACCGTCCTCGCTACCCAATTCACGCGTGGCACCGGCGCTGTCTCCGAGCTTGAGGTCAAGACTCATCTCGCCGCATACCCGACCGGCCCCCAACTCAAGGAAGCTCTCCGTCAGATCGCGCCCGAGGTCGTCTTGGTCGATGTCGCCACCGACCTAGGCAGAGCGCTTCAGCTAACCGCCGTGCTGCTCGAAAGTGCTCCCGCAACGGCCGTCGTCGCGCTCCATTCGAAGAATGATCCCGACGCCATTCTGCAGAGTCTACGAGCCGGCTGCTCAGAGTTTCTCAGTAGCCCGTTTTCCGCCTCCGATGTCACGCAGGCCATGCAGCGGGTGTTGCGGCGGCGCCCCGCCGAGGTACGGGCCGAGACGCCCCCCGGTGGCCGCTTGATTGTCTTCGCGCCCGTCAAGGGTGGGTCCGGCGCAAGTACCCTCGCCGCTAACGTGGCCTTTCAGGTGAAGAAGCAAACCGACGGAAAGGTGCTACTGGCCGATTTTGACGTCACACAAGGGGTGTTGTCGTTCACTCTCCGCGTCAACCACCAGTACGCCGTCACCGACGCCCTACACCACATCGGCGAGATGGACCGCAAGCTATGGGAATCACTTGTAGTCTCCCACAAGGGAGTCGATCTGCTGCTTGCTCCCGATCGGCCCGAGCCCGCGCTCATAGAACCCTATCCGGTCCAGGCTATTCTCGAACATGCCCGCAATATGTACGATGTCGTCGTTGTCGACCTCGGCGGTGTGTGTGAATCGATGTCGATGGCCACGCTGTCGGCCGCCCAAGATGTTTATCTCGTGTGCAGCGGCGACTTGGCGTCGCTCTACATGATGCGTCGCACGATTCCGCTCGTCGAAGAGATGGGGTACAGCCGCGACCAGATCCGCGTCGTCGTCAATCGGCTCCCTCGGCGCTCGGAATTGTCGCTCAGCGATATGGAGAAAATATTCCGCGCCAGCGTACACGCTACCTTTCCTGAAGATAGTGCCGCTGTTTTGACCGCCTTGCGGGACGGCGACACGGTCGCCAACAACTCGGATCTGAGCGGGGCTGTCCGTAAGTTTGTGAAGGATTTCGTCGGCAAGGTACCGCAAAGAGAGAGTGGCGGGTTCGGCGTTCGTGCGCTTAGGGAACTCCTCAGCGGGACCTAAACACGGCCTCTGTGGTCAGCGATAAGCAGAAGACAGCGCTGCTGACCGATATGTGTTTTGGCGCTAGCCCCGACTCAAGCCATGCCCCAAACAACCTTACCTTCTCCCACGGTACTTACCGGATGGGAAGAACAGCCGAAATCCCCACTTGCCGGCCTCAGCGGTCCGAGGCGAATGCTCAGTCCGGAGTACCAGGACCTGAAGTTCACTCTCCATCGCAAGTTGCTCGACAAGATCAACTTGGAGGCACTCGCCTCCATTGAGACGCAGCGCCTTCGAAACGAAGTACGCTCGGCCCTCACCTCTTTGATGGACGGTGAGCAGACTCTGCTAAGCGCCGTCGAACGCAACCAGATCATCGGCGAGGTGCTCGACGAGGTCTTCGGGCTCGGCCCCCTGGAACCGTTGCTCCAGGATTCAACAATCAGCGACATTCTCGTCAATACCTACAGCCAAGTCTACATCGAGCGGAAAGGGCTGCTGGAACTAACCAGCGTCACCTTTAAGGATAATTCCCACCTGCTGCGGATCATCGACAAGATCGTCTCGCAGGTAGGACGCAGGATCGATGAGTCCTCCCCGATGGTCGATGCCCGGCTGCCGGACGGCTCGCGTGTGAACGCCATCATTGGTCCGCTGGCCGTGGATGGTCCGCTACTGTCGATCCGTCGTTTCGGCACCGATAAGCTCTTGCCGCCGGACTTGGTCGACAAAGGGGCCATGACGGCCGGCATGATGGAACTGCTGGCGGCTGCCGTCAAGAGCCGCCTCAACATCATTGTCGCCGGCGGAACGGGCTCGGGCAAAACAACCTTGCTCAACGCCCTGTCGGTCTTCATTTCACCCAGGGAGCGCGTCATCACCATTGAGGACGCCGCCGAACTCCAGCTCAAACAGCCCCACTTGGCGCGGCTCGAGACCCGCCCGCCGAACATGGAGGGCACTGGGGCGATCCGTCAGCGAGACCTTCTGATCAACTCACTCCGCATGAGGCCCGACCGCATCGTGATCGGCGAGTGCCGCTCCGAGGAAGCATTGGACATGTTGCAGGCCATGAACACCGGCCATGACGGCTCGATGACTACCGTTCACGCCAACTCCCCCCGCGACGTGATGTCGCGGCTCGAGGTGATGGTCACCATGGCGAGTTCGAACCTCAGCGTGGTGTCCATCCGGCAACAGATCTCCTCCGCCGTCGACCTCATTGTCCAGACGTCCCGGCTTAGCGATGGCACCCGGCGTGTGGTCTGTATCACTGAGGTCGGCAGTATGGAAGGCGATGTCATTACTTTGCAGGATCTTTTCGTGTTCGAGAAGCGCGGTCTCTCGCCGGAAGGCCGTGTTCAGGGACGCTTTGCCGCTACCGGAATCCGTCCCAGGTTTCACGAAAAGATGCTGACCGCCGGCATTCGGCTGCCCGCGGACCTGTTTGATTCGATCGAAGAGATCGATACGGAGAACTCGTAGAGCGGGGCCAGGCGCAAACCATGCTTTTCATCCTTCTATTCGTTGTAACGATGGCAATCTCGACGGGGCCTATCTTTTCGTCTATCGCACGCTAGATAGCCGCGACGCCGCAAAGGTCCGGGACCGTTTCGATAAGCGGGTCGTATCTTCGGAGGCGATTGCGACGCCGCTCTTTCTTCCCGGGGGGGGGTGAAGAATGACCTCCTCAGCCGCCTGCTCCGCAGGCTGAGTTTCGAACGGCACCTGCAGGAACTTGCAGAACAAGCCGGCGTCCCTTGGACGCCGGGCCAGATTGTCCTTGTCGGCGTACTAGCCGGGCTCGTGACTTTCAACTTGATCTGGTACTTGGTCCCCTGGCTCAAGGGTCTGGCGTTCCTGGTGGCTCCGGTCGTGGCCATCTTCCCCTACTCTCTCTTGAAGCGAATGAAAAAACGGCGCATCTTCGCGTTCGAAGGGCAGTTTCCCGACGCCCTGCAGTTCATCGCAAGGGCGATGCGCGCCGGACACGCCTTCTCGGTTTCGCTCGAGATGCTGCACCAGGAGTTCGCCGAGCCACTCGGCAGCGAATTTCGGCGCACCTTTGAGGAACAGAACCTCGGCCTGCCGATCGAGATCACGCTGGAGAAGCTTGCCGGCCGCGTTCCGCTCATGGATGTGCAGTTCTTCGTCGCGGCCGTCATCCTACAGAAGAGGACCGGCGGAAACCTCGCCGAGATCCTTGAGAAGCTGGCGATACTGATTCGAGAACGCTTCAAGCTGCGAGGCCAGATCCGCACCATCAGCGCCCACGGGCGCCTGTCAAGCCTCGTGCTGACCGCCATTCCCTCCGTCGTCGCGGTGATGATGTACTTCGTGAATCGCGACCACATGCAGTTCTTCGTCGACGAGTACGCGGGGCAGTGGATGGCTGGGATCGCTCTCGCTTTTCAAGGGCTGGGCTATTTCATCATGCGGCAGATCGTGAAGATCGAGGTTTAGACAGGAAACGTGTCATGGTAATTACGCTCTCGATTCTGGTCTTCGTCATGGTGACTGGGCTGCTCTACTTCTTCGGTATGAAGTTTTGGGTGACGCCCCGCTCGGCCGTCGACCGCATTGTCGAGGGTGGAATCTCCCACCAGGAAGTGGCTCATCCGAGTCTCGCGATCCACGATCTTCTGGCGCGCCTTGGGAATATCGTGCCCGCTTCGCCGACCGACGCCACCGCCGCCCAAAAGCGGCTGTTCGCGGCCGGCTTCCGTTCCGCCACGGCGCTGAGAGTGTTCCTGGGCGTCAAAGCTGTCAGCTTGATCGCGCTGCCGCTGTTGACGTGGCTGCTGCTTGCCAATACAAGCGTGAGTGGTGACAACACCCTCTTCTTGGTCGTCGGAATGGCCGGCCTCGGCTTCCTGGGGCCGAACGAAGTCCTGAAGCTCCTGATTAGGAGACGCAAGAAGCGTATCAGCCGCGCACTTCCCAACGCCTTAGATTTGATGATTGTGTGCGTCGAGTCGGGGTTGGGCTTGGACCAAGCCGTCGTTCAGGTGAGCCGTGAGATGGCGAAGTACTATCCCGAACTCAGTAGTGAGTTTGCAGTCACAAACCTCGAGATGCGGCACGGTAAACGTCGCGCCGAGGCCCTCAAGGATTTGGGCACCCGCACCGACGTCGACGACATGCGCAAACTGTGCAGTACGCTCATTCAAGCCGATCGTTTCGGGACGAGCATCGCTCAGTCACTACGCAGCCACGCCGACTTCATGAGGCTCACCGCCCGTCAGCGCGCCGAGGAGAAGGCAGCTAAGCTCGCGATCAAGCTGGTGTTTCCCATCTTTTTCTGCATTCTCCCTTCGCTCTTTGTCGTTACTGTCGGACCGGTCATCTACCGTATCTTCAACGTTCTGATTCCCATGATGAAGGGCGGCTAACGGATTTTGCAGAGGAGGAATAACCATGGATTCAAGTATGATTCGAATGCTTTTCGGCTCGCTGGCCGTCGTCCTTTTGGCGCTGGTCGTGATGCGGCGCCGTAAGGGCGCGTCCCAGTAGAACAATACGCGCCGTTGGGAAGTTGGCTGAGATGTCTTCGCTCGTGCCCATCAGCCTTGGGGCCCCGTCGCACCCGGGCGGGTGACCTCGGAGTGAACAAGATTTAGCGCGCTGACGCTTCCGATGCCCCTTGTGAACCGGCTGCGGCACGTCCGGTCCGCACAAAGGCATCGATCTCCGCCGCCAGCTTCGCTACGCCTGACCCGGCGGCCTCGCTCATCTTGCTGACAATCGCTTTTACGTCTCCGACCTCTACTTTGCGGGTCTCTTCGTGAGAACCGTGCCAAAGCGGTTGACGCGTGCCGACGTCAACAAGCTCGGCGGAAATCCGCAGGGCGATGCTCACACCGTCCGGCGAATCGACTTCTTCCAACTGCTCGATTTGTCCGCGGATCACGTAGTCCGTCACCGTACGGCTGTCGAACGGCACGGCACGGCTGAAAGTCTTTTTTTGCCGCAAGTGGTCGAGCAACGATTGGGCAAGCGTCGTTCTCGGATCCTCGGCCCAGCGATGATACTCGTAGAACCCAACCTCCTGGCGGCTCGGGCGATAGATGATCTTATCCTGAGTCAACATCTTGGAGCCCCGAAACGGCATGACGATCGCCGTCCCTCCGCCTTCCGCCCTCGTGCTCTCTGGAGCCGGCGGTAGATCGAGCTTGTAATAATGGGTCAGCGGAACCTTGCCGCCACAACCACCGCTGAAACCAATCAATACGGTTCCAAGGGTGGCAAGCGCGGCGGACCGGACCAAGGCGGAGCGAAATAAAACGTTGAATCTGGACATCAAGTCGGAGTAACCTTGCACGTATTATGAACAGTGTAGCGCTCAACTGCCAACGTTGCGGGACCCAACTCACGTCCCCTACCCTCATAAGGATCCGGCGCCGCGATACCTGTGACTCTTGCGGGGCCGATCTTCATTGCTGCCGCAATTGCCGCTTCTTTGATCCCGCCAAGAGCAAGCAGTGCGCCGAACCTCAGGCCGAATTGGTTTCCGATAAGGAAAAATCGAATTTCTGCGACTACTTCGAACCCCGCACCACAATCGACCTCGTCAACCGCAGCCAAGCCGGCCCCGAAGACGCCCGGGTGAAGTTTGATTCGTTGTTCAAGAAGTAGCTCCCCTTTGCGGCGTGTACAGTGCCTCTGCCCGCAAAGAGAGAGATACCAAGATCACAACAAACGTCTCTTACCAAACGAACTCCCCCGGTCCAACCGTTTCAGGCCAAGGTTATCGTTGCGGGACCGCGGCTCGAGGCCCTCACTTCTCCGATCAACGCGGCTGCGTAACCGTCTGCTCGCAGCCGGCCTAGACAAGTATCCGCGAACTCCCGCGGAACGCCCGCCAAGAGTCCTCCCGCCGTTTGAGGATCAAAAAGCAACGCGTACTCGGGCCGCGCGCGGTGTCTTTCCGGGTGGTGGATCGCCCGCTCAGAGGCCAGGTTGGCGGGATGGAGAGAGCTGAGGATTCCCGCCGCCGCCGTCTCACGCGCGCCATCCAAGAACGGAATTCTTGCCACCGACATCTCGACTTCGACTTGCGAAGCCGCGG
The DNA here is from genome assembly GCA_027624045.1 of Acidobacteriota bacterium. Classification (GTDB taxonomy): domain Bacteria; phylum Acidobacteriota; class Terriglobia; order Bryobacterales; family UBA6623; genus JAPPLB01. Next base: position 15,439 of record JAQBUE010000069.1, on the reverse strand, counting down.
TCATCTCGGCCAAGTGGCCGATTAATCCAAAGCCTGTAACGTCAGTGCAGGCCGTCGCCCCGTTTCCGATGAGAATCTGGGCGGCGCGGCGGCTGGATTGTGTCATCACATCGAGCGCGGCGGTGATCCAGCGGCCTTTGGCCTTGCCCCGCATTTCGGCGGCGAAGAGTGTGCCCGTGCCGAGCGGCTTGCTGAGGATCAGTTGATCGCCCGGCCGTAGGCCCCGCTTGCGCAGGATGCGGTTCGGGTCCGCAAGGCCAGTGACCGCTAAGCCGAGCCCGAGTTCATTGCCCTCGCTCGTGTGACCCCCGGCGAGCGCGGCGCCTGCGTCCGCCAGGATCGAGTGCGCCCCGAGCAGAAGCTGAACCAGAAGCTCTTCCGTCTTATCGTCGGCCGCCGGCGGCAGCGTGACGATGGCCAGTGCCATCTGAGCTTCGGCCCCCATTGCGAAAATGTCGCCGAGGCAATGATTGGCCGCGATCCGGCCAAAGACGTAGGGGTCGTCGACGATCGCCCGGAAGAAGTCGACCGATTGCACGCTGACTTTGCCCTTGGGAACCCGCATGATAGCCGCGTCGTCGGGGCTTGAGAGGCCTGTAATGACGTCGGGGCGGTCGAGAGTCGGGACGCGCGCCAGCGCCCGTTCGAGGATCGCTGGGCCGACCTTCGATCCGCAGCCTGCGCAACGCATCCTGGCCGACTCAGCCTCCGGCCCTCCCACGTCCGCGAGTATTTCCATCTCCGGCAGCTTGTTGTACTTATCCATGAAGCGCCGGTCGATCCAGTCTTTCCACGTCCACACCCAGCTTCCTTCAAACGACCAAAAAGAGCGTGAAGCAACGGCGTACTTGTCGCCGGTGCTGATGATGCTGAGGAACTTCTTCTGGGGATGGAACGGAACCGTGTCCTCGCAAAGCAATACCCGCCGCAGGTTCTCCTCAAGGGGCGGCCCCTGGCGCACAGCGAAAACGCCCGCCTTCTCCCGCGGATGCGCCACCACGGCGGCCACATCGCCCGCCGCGAAAACCTCGGGGTGGGATAGGGTTTGGAGAGTGTCGCGGACCTTGATGAAACCTCTCTCATTCACATCAAGGCCGCATTCGCCTGGCCATGCCGGGGCCGAAGCATGGGTGACCCATAGGACCTCGTCCAGCGCGTGCAGTTCGCCGCCGCCCAACACAAGGCCGTAGTCGGTGACTTCAGCCACCCGCGTTGAGGTGTGCACGTGAACGCCTCGCTCCGCAAGGATTCGATCGAACTTGCTCCGGACACCGCCGTTGTGGTTGCCGAGGACGGTCGGCGCACTTCCGTACAGGTGAAACTCCGGTTCGTGTGAAGCCTTGCCGTGCTCAACGAAGAATTGTTTCAGCCGGAATTGGGCGGCGAGAGCAAGTTCCACGCCCCCTGCCCCAGTCCCTACAACGCCGATTCGCGGACGCCGGCCGAGAGCCAGCACCCGTTCCACAAGCTGATCCCAGCGGGCGAGAAAATTGCTGATCGGCTTGACCGGCACCACCCGGCCTTCCGCGCCGGCGACATCAAGGCTCGGCGTCGAACCGGTGTTGATCGAGACGACATCGTAAGCCAGGCTGGGCCGCTCTCGAAACTTCAGGCGGCGGTTCGCGAGATCGATTCCGACGACCTCATCGTGCAGAAAGCGCGCGCCCGCGAGCCGCGCCAGCGGCAGCAGGTCGATGTGCGCGTCGTCATACGTATAGTGACCCGCGATGAAGCCCGGCAACATTCCCGAGTAAGGCGTGTGCACATCGCGGCAAACGATCGTCAGTCGCACGCCCGGGATCGGGTTCATCGCAAACCGCTTGATCACCGTCACCTGGCTGTGCCCGCCGCCCACGAGAACGAGGTCTTGGGTCACGGGAACACTCGCTTTTGTCATCGCCACAAGAGACCCATTCTGGCACGCGCGCCTGCGGGAGGGACACGGCCGGAAGTTATAATCAACGCGAGTTCCTGTGCGAGTCTGCTACTTCGAGCCTTGGCTGCTAGTCGCCCTCCTGACGCTTTGTCCGGGCGGCGGCGTGGCGGCATCCGCGCCGAGCGGCCCGGTTGGCTTTAACAAAGACATCCGGCCGATCCTTTCCGACCGCTGTTATGCCTGCCATGGCCCCGACGCGGCCAATCGCAAAACGGCACTGCGTTTCGACACCGAGCAGGGCGCATTCGCGTCGCTGGCGAGCGGCGGCTACGCAATCGTGCGCGGCAAACCGGACCAGAGCGTTCTCTACCAACGCATCACATCCCGCGACCCCGCGCGCCGCATGCCGCCGGCCTACGAAGGCCACGAAAGACTCGCCGCCGGCGAGATCGAGTTGATTCGCCGCTGGATCGAACAAGGGGCGGAGTGGCAAGGTCATTGGTCGTTCATCGCGCCCAAACGGCCGGCGCTTCCACGGGTCAGCAACGCGCATTGGCCGCGCAACGGGATCGATTCCTTCCTTCTGGCCCGCCTGGAACGCGAAGGGCTTACACCCTCCGGCGAGGCGGATAAGACCACGCTGATTCGGCGGCTGACGCTGGATTTGACCGGCCTGCCGCCTACCCCTGAGGAAGTCGCGGCCTTCGTCAGCGATTCGTCCGAGAACGCCTACGAGAAGGTCGTCGACCGCCTGCTCGAATCGCCGCGCTACGGCGAACGCATGGCCGCGCGCTGGCTCGATGCCGCGCGTTACGCCGATACGAATGGCTATCAATCCGACGGTGTGCGCAGCATGTGGCGCTGGCGCGATTGGGTGATCGATGCATTTAACAACAACATGCCATTCGATCAGTTCACGATCGAACAGATCGCGGGCGACATGCTTCCGAACGCCACGCGCAGTCAAGTCATCGCTACGGCCTTCAATCGCAACCATCGAACGAGCGCCGAGGGTGGCATCGTCGAAGAGGAGTTCCGGGTTGAGTATGTAGCCGACCGCGTCGAGACGACCTCCACGGTCTGGCTCGGTCTCACGGTCGGATGCGCGCGTTGCCATGACCACAAGTTCGACCCGATCACGCAGAAAGAGTTCTACCGCTTGTTCGCGTATTTCAACAACGTTCCCGAGCGAGGCCTCGTCTACAACTTCGGCAACGAGCAGCCGTTGATCCCTGCGCCAACTCCCGAGCAGGAGGCGAAGCTCGCCGCGCTGGAAGAACGCGCTGCCGTGTCCGAACGTGACTTCAAAGCGCTCGAACCCAAGCTCGCACGGGCGCAGCGGACTTGGGAAAAGTGGCTGCGGCGCGCCGCCACGCCTGACTGGAAGCCCGAACGCGGACTCATCCTGTATTTTGAACTCGACGGCGACCTGCGCGAGGAGACCGGCGTCTACCGGCGGCCCGAGTCCGAGGACGCCTTCGCGGAACCGCGGCCCGGAATTCGTGCCTCGTTCGCCAACGAAAAAACGCAGCCGTCGCCCTACGTCAAAGGAGCCGTGGGCCAGGCTGTCGAGCTTGACGGCGAGAACTACGTCGACGGCGGCTTCGGCTTCAAACTCAATTTCTTGGATCCATTCACCTTCGCGGCGTGGATTCGGCCAACCTCTCCCAACGGCGCGATCCTCTCGAAAGTCGAGGACTTCAAGACAGGCCAGGGTCACGGTCTCTATCTGCGCGACGGCAAAGTCTTCCTCTACATGAATCGCCGCTGGACCGATATCAGCATGCGCCTCCAGACCGCCAAGCCGCTCGAGCTGAACGAGTGGCAGCACGTTCTTGTGACCTACGACGGCAAGCGCAAAGCCGCGGGCGTCCATATCTACATCGACGGTGAGGAGTGGACGAAGGACGTTCTGTTTGACGAACTCACATTCCCCTTCCAAACGAAGGAGCCGTTCAAGATCGGCGCGGGCGGCGGCGAGCCTGACTTTCAAGGGTCGATCGACGACGTTCGCGTCTACAGTCGCGCCCTCACGCGCGGCGAAGCCTCTACATTCCCGCTGCGCGAGTCGATTGCTGAAATCGGCGCCATCGCATCCGCAAAGAGGACCCCGCCGCAACAGACCAAACTGCGGCTTGCGTTTCTAGACAGGGCGGCGCCGAAAGAGATTCAAGAAGCTCAGGAGCGCTTCCGAGACGCACGGCGCGAGCGCGAGGTCTTCGCCGCCACGCTCCCGACCGTCATGGTGATGCAAGAGAGTGACACACCGCGCGACGCCTTCGTCCTCAAGCGCGGCGCTTACGATGCACACGGCGAAAAAGTCGGGCCCGGCGTCCCGGCGATTCTGCCGCCGCTGCCAAGCGGCCAGAACAATGACCGCCTCGCCCTGGCGCGCTGGCTCGTCGACCCGTCGAATCCTCTCACGGCGCGCGTAGCCGTGAATCGCTATTGGCAGATGCTGTTCGGCACGGGACTCGTCAAGACCGGCGAAGATTTCGGGACGCAAGGCGAGCGCCCGGTTCATCCCGAGTTGCTCGATTGGCTGGCCATCGAGTTCGTCGAAAGCGGCTGGAACGTCAAGAGGATTCTCAAGACGATGCTCATAAGCGCGGCCTACCGCCAATCCTCGAAGTCCGAACCCAAGCTGCTTGAACGCGACCCGGAGAACCGCCTGGTGGCGCGCGGACCACGTTATCGGCTCGCGGCCGGAATGATCCGCGATCAAGCCCTGGCGGCGTCGGGCTTATTGACTGATCAGCTCGGTGGTCCGTCGGTGAAACCGTATCAGCCCGAGGGACTTTGGGAGGAGTTGGCGTTCGCGGGCGGCTATCAGATAGACAAGGATGAGGACCTCTACCGCCGCAGCCTCTACACCTATTGGAAGCGCACGATCGCGCCTCCGGCGATGGCGACCTTCGACGCCGGTGATCGAGAGACCTGTACCGTTCGCGATATGCGGACGAATACGCCTCTGCAAGCGCTCAACCTGATGAACGACGTCACCTACGTCGAGGCCTCGCGTAAACTCGCCGAGCGGATGATGAAGGAAGGCGGTGCGACCACTGCCGAGCGAATCGCCCATGGTTTCCGCTTGGCCTTGGCGCGCGCTCCCGGCAGCGCCGAAGTGCCGGTTCTGCAAAACGTGTATGAAAAATTTCTCGCCAAATATAACGCCGCCGCCGAGGACGCCAAACAATTGCTGGCCCAGGGCGAATCTCCCTACGACAAGTCGCTCGACGCGGCGGAACTCGCTGCCTACGCCGGAGTCGCCAGCCTGATTCTCAACCTCGATGAGACGATTACGAAGGAGTGACATGGACCCGAGACAAGAACATGCTTCGCTAATGACTCGCCGCCACTTCTTCGGCCGCGGCGCGGCGGGGCTGGGAACAGCGGCCCTGGCATCCTTGCTCGGCCCCGATCTCAACGCCGCGACAGAAGCATCCAGCGGCATCCAGCGACCCTTTCCCGGATTGTCCGGCATGCCGCATTTCGCGCCCAAAGCAAAGCGTGTGATCTGGCTGTTTCAGTCCGGCGGTCCGTCGCAGATGGACCTGTTCGACTATAAGCCCGGGCTCGACACTCTGCGCGGTTCCGAGTTGCCCGACTCCATCCGCCAAGGCCAGCGGCTGACGGGCATGACGGCGACGCAGGAGGGTTTCCCGATCGCCAACTCGATCTTCAAGTTCGCGCGGCACGGCGAGTCCGGGGCCTGGGTCAGCGAGCTTCTCCCCGAGACGGCGAAGATCGCCGATGACTTGTGCATCGTCCGATCGATGCATACCGAGGCCATCAACCACGACCCGGCTATCACGTTCTTCCAAACAGGCTTTCAGATCGCAGGCAGGCCCAGCATCGGCTCATGGCTGGCGTACGGGCTGGGCAGCGAAAGCGCCGACCTGCCGGCATTCGTCGTGATGATGACGAAGGGCGCCGGCGGACAGCCGCTGTACGACCGACTCTGGGGGAGCGGTTTTCTGCCGACCAAATATCAAGGCGTCAAGTTCCGCTCCGTAGGCGATCCGGTGCTGTATCTGTCCGACCCGCCCGGCTTCGACGCCGAGCAGCGCCGCACCTACCTTGATGCCCTGGCCGAGTTGAACGGCATCAAATACGAGCAGTTCGCTGACCCTGAGATCGCGACCCGCATCGCGCAGTACGAGATGGCGTTCCGCATGCAGACGTCGGTACCCGATCTGACCGACTTGTCCGACGAGTCACCACGAACGTTCAAGCTCTACGGCGAAGACTCCCAGAAACCGGGAACGTTCGCGGCCAACTGTTTGCTCGCCAGGCGGCTAGCCGAGCGCGGCGTGCGCTTTATCCAACTCTTCCACCGCGGTTGGGATCAGCATGGCGATCTGCCCAAGGCCCTGCCGAAGCGCTGCGCCGAGACGGATCAGGGCGCGGCGGCCTTGGTTCAAGATCTCAAAGAGCGAGGCATGCTCGATGAAACCCTCGTAATCTGGGGCGGGGAATTCGGGCGCACCGTCTATTGCCAGGGCCGCCTTACCGACGACGACTACGGCCGCGATCATCATCCGCGCTGTTTCACGATGTGGATGGCCGGAGGCGGCGTCAAACCGGGAACAACGATTGGCGAGACCGACGACTTCAGCTACAACGTCGTGCGAGACCCGGTACATGTTCATGACCTGCACGCCACGGTCCTGCACCTACTCGGCGTCGATCACACCAAGCTGACCTTCAAATACCAGGGTCGGAACTTCCGCCTGACCGATGTCCACGGCAACGTCGTGAAGCAGATGCTCGCCTAAGCCCGCGGCCCCAGTAGCGACCGGCATCAGTGCCGGTCCCCCGAAAAGCGGTCCCGCTCAGCCCGCGCCGAATACAAGTTCCGTCTTGCAGAAAGCCACGGCCTGCTCGACATCGCGGCGTTCCTGCTCGACGAGGAACCGCTTGAACTCGGTACTGTCGGGCGCCGCCCCCAAAGGTCCCGGCGGCACACCATCGTAAGGTTGGCCCGAACGTGCCCGCTCCAGAAAATCCGCGAGCACCCAGCCAGGAACGTCGCGGTAGTGCTCCCAGAAATCCTGCGACCAGTAAGCGAACACTCGAGGCGACCGTGTGTTGATGATCTCGAGCGAAAACACTTTCCCCGGACACAGCGCAGCGTAGCGCTCGGCGATCGTTGCGATCTCGACATTCCCCCGCCCCATCGCAACCCACTGCACGGCGGCCCCCGCGTCTACCTCCCAAATCGCCGAATCGCGAATCCCCGACGTCGCCACATAGGGCGCAAGCGTTTCCAAGGCGTGCAAGGGATGTTCGAGCGTCCAGGCCGCGTTGCCGGAATCGTACAAAGCGCCCACGTAGTCGGGGCCGGCTTCCTCGATCAGCATCCGAAGCTGCCGCGACTGCAAGTCTCCCGCATGATTCTCGATAGCAATCTTCAAGCCAAGATCCAGCGCCTCCGAACGAACCGATTTGCAGGCTTTGATCGTGTTCTCGATGTGCTGATCGAGAGGGATCGGCCCTTCGCGGTCTTTCGAACTCCCCAGATAACAGCGCACGATCGGGGAGCCCAGGCGGCGCGCGACCTGAAACATCCGCCGCAGTTGTTGTTTCGCTGTGCCGGCACCGGACTGAAATCGTTCAGACGACGAGCAGATGGAGCCGAAACCGACTTCGAGCTCCAGGCCAAGCCGGTCCGCGTGGGCTTTCACCGCATCAAGGTGCGCTTCATCCAAGCCGCCCAGAAACCGCGGCTCGGAAAAGTGGGCTGATTGCAAACCGAGCTTGGCCGCGTAATCGAGGAGTTCAAAAGCAGACCAGCCCTGAGAACGCAGGCTGAAAAAGTCGAGTCCCAGTTTGACGCTCGTCGGCATGTGGCTATGGTAGCGAAATGTTCCGTCAAACCGGCCTGCCCTCGCGCGACGCTCGAACATTGTATGATTGGCCCGTGATGATAAAGCAACGGATCGCTTTTCTCCTCGCGTTCATCGCATGTCTGTGGTGGGTGGCCGAGGTCTCGAACGCTGGGCGCAACCTGCCGTCTCCGGGCGACGAGTACACCTACGAAACCTCGCGTCGCGGGTTCGAACCAATCACTTATTCCGGACCGCTCACCGAGCTCGATATGGTCCGCATCCTGTTGCGGCGACAAGGTGATTTTCACATGCCCTTGACCGTCTCGTTCCGGGTCTGGCGGCGCGCGGAGATGCCTGACCTCTGGGACCTCGATCTGCCCGGCGTTCTCAAAGTACGTCTCAACTCTTCGGGTCTCGAGATCGTCTCGAAGCCCGATCATCTGCGGCTGGGCGTGAGCGAAGTTCACAACCTGCCCGTCATGATGCGCAACGAGCTCGATGAGGAGAAAGACATCAAGATCATCGGCACCATCGGCGATAACGGCCCCGCCGGCCGCTGGATCGCCGCGGCCGATCGGGTCACCTATGCCGTGCTAAATCTGCGCCCACAGTCGCTCGGCTCGCAGCAGTCACAGATTCGCGTTTTCGCGGGCATGGATCTTCCCCCCGAAGGTTCGCCGCCCGAAAGCACGGTCAGCATCACGGCGCGTTTTCCCGTCGAAGTGGTTCAGTGGGGCAGTCTTCGCGTGAAAACACTCGACAACGGCTCGCCCGTAGGGGCGCGAGTTTACGTGACGGGTTCCGACGGGCTGGCGTACGGCCCCGATGGACGCGCGAACGATCCGACCCTTTCAAAAATTACCTGGACGCACGGCGATTACTTCTACTACAGTCGCGGCGAACACACTATTCGCATGCCCGAGGGCGAGGCCTCAATCGAAGCCGTTCGCGGCATTGAGTACGTTCCCATCAAGCGAACCGTCAATATCCGCGCCGGCCAGACAACCGACTTGACCCTCGACCTCAAGCGCAACTCCGATCTCGCCCGCGAATACTGGTACGGGGGCGATCTTCATACGCATGTCAATTACAACGACGACGAGTTCATGACGCCCGAAGACATCCAGACACAAGTGCTCGGCGAGGACCTTAACTACGCAAACTTGATGGTCGCCAATTCTTCCGGCGCACAAATCCACGATGAGCAGTACTTCGAGGGACGGCCGCACCGCTTGAGCGACTCGACGCATATCCTCTTCTGGGGTGAGGAAATGCGTGCCGGCGCCTACGGTCATATGTGCCTGACGGGGATCAAGCAGTTGGTCAAACCGCTCTACACGGGCTTCGCCGATACATCCTATCCGCACGACTACCCGCCAAATCACGTGCAGGCCTTGGGGGCGAAGCAGCATGGCGGGGTTGCGAGTTATGCGCACCCCGGTTATGAGTTCACCTCCGATCCGCAAACGATGAGCGCCCGCGAGCTGCCGGTGGATTTGGCGCTCGGGTCCGTCGAAGCGATGGACGTCATGAGCAACTCAAACGAGGACGCTTCGACGCCCTACTGGTATAGCCTGCTGAATACCGGTCTCCGGTGCGCCATCTCGGCCGGGACAGACAGTTTTACCAATCGCCGGCATCACTGGATTCCGGGTGGCCAACGCGTCTACGTCTATACAGGCGACTCGTTGAACGCCGAGGGTTGGGTCGATAATTTCCGCAAGGGCCGCAGTTTTGCGACCAACGGGCCGATCCTTCGCTTCACAGTGAACGGCAAGTTGCCGGGTGATGTGCTGCAACTCCAGTCGGGCGATCGCATCAAGGTGGAAGCTTCGGCGAAGTCGTTCGTGCCGATGAAGCGCCTCGAGATCATCGTCAATGGCGAAGTGGTCACCTCCGAGACCGCCCGCGGTGACGGCAAATCGGTCTCATTGACGAAAGAGATTCCCATCACCGAAGGTTCCTGGATCGCGGCCCGTGTGCGCGGTGATTTTCATCGTCTTCTCGTGAACGATACCGACCTCTATGCCCACACAAGCCCCGTTTATCTCACCGTGGACGGCCAAGACGTCAGCCGCAAGCAAGACGGACAGTTCTTTGTCGAGTGGATTGATCAGTTGATTGCGCGTGCTCAGAAAAACGGCCGCTATGCCTCCGACGATCAACGGCAGGAGGTCGTCGCCCTCTTCAAGAAGGGACGGGCCTACTATGAAAAGGTAGCGGCCGAGGGCCGCTGATTCTTTGAGGAGCGCGCGCGTTCGGCGCCCCCCCCCCAGTAAGGCCGACTTCTCCGTCCCCGTCATGACCACCGGCAAAGGCGCTATCTACCCTTCCGAATATTCTTCGTTCAACGACGAGGCCACCGGAGCGCGCATCCATCAAATTACGAATGCCCCGTCGATTAATCACCCGACCTACTTTCTCAATAGTTCGTTTACGCCCGACCAGCAGGCCCTGATCTTCACGTCGTATCGCACCGGCGAGGCGCAACTGTTCGAAGCCGCTTTCCCTGACGGCGAGATCCGGCAGCTTACAGATGGCGCTGCGATACACGCTTTCTCGCCCGCTATCTCGACCGGCGGCGGCTCGATCTACTTTGTCCGTGGCGGCTCGGTCTGGGCGATCGAACGAACGACCCTGGAAGAGACACAGGTCGCGGCCTTCGATGGGCAGCTCGGGGAGTGCTCGCTCAGCCGGGATGGAGAGTGGTTCACGGCCGCCTGCAAGTCAGGTCAGCAAAGCGGCATCGTCGTCGGCCGCACGCACCCCGGGGGCAACGACGACAAGAAATTCCTGCCCTTCGAGAGGACAGTGATCCACCCGCAGTTCTCACCTATCGACCCAGAGTGGATCGAATTCGCCGGCGACCCTGCCCCCCGCATGTTTCGCATCCGGCGTGACGGTACAGGCCTGGAGTGCCTCTACCAGCACGACAATGACGAGTTCGTCGTCCACGAGACGTTCCTCGGTGAGACGGGCGACTTGGTATTTACGGTTTGGCCGAAGGCCCTCAAGCGGATGAACTGGGAAACGCGGCGGATACGCACCATCGCCGAGTTCAACGCCTGGCACATCACGCCGAACCGAGCCGGCACGAAAGTCCTCTGCGATACGAACCACCCCGACATCGGGTTGCAACTCGTTGACGTTGCGAGCGGCATTCGCGAGACCATCTGTCTGTCGAAGAGCTCAAGTGGTGGAACGCAGTGGAGGACGTCGCGTTACGCCGTTGCGGAAGATTGGGTCGCGGCTCGCGCGGCGGCTGACAAAGACAAGTCGCTGAGCTGGATGGAGATGGCCGTCGATACCGTCTACGGGCCGCAGTCGTCACATCCGCACCCCTCATTTTCGCCCGATGAATCGATGGCCGTTTTCGCCAGCGACCGCTCAGGACACCCGCAGGTGTACGTCGCGGAGATTCCGAACTCCCTGCGGTAGCCAATCACGAGCAGCGCGATCCCTCGCGGGTTTACGATAGAAAGGAACACGCTTTAACTTCCCGCTCCGGCGAATGAGAAATACGAAACGGCTAGCCGCATTCCTCGCGACGATTCTTCTCGTTGGGCAACCAGCGGGGGTATTCGCCGCCGTCCCCCCAGAACTTCAACAATACAGCCGCGGCTACGTCAAATCCGGCGCGGCAGCTGACCGTGCCCGTCTCGCCGCATACCTCGAAAAAGCCGGTAGCGCCCAAGCCTCGGTCGCCAAGTTTGCGCTGGGCATGGGCGACTATGAAGCCGCTTCCTACAAGACCGCCGTACCCTTCCTCAAGCAAGCCTCGCTTGCAGGTGGCCCGCTTGCGGACTACGCCCACTTCTTCCAAGCGCGGGCGCTAGCCGCCGATGAAGATTTCGCTGCCGCCGCCGAAGCTATCGAAAGCTTCCCCCGCCGCTTCCCCGAAAGCCCCCTGCTCAGCCGAGCCATCCGCCTGCGGGCCGAGAGTCTCATCCGCGACGAACGTTGGGAGCAGGCCCGGACTCTTCTCCAGAACTCCGAATCAAAGATTGAGGAACCCATCCGCCTCTACCTCACGGCGCGCACTCTGGATCTGGATGGCCAACTCCTCGACGCCGTTCGTGCCTACCGCCGCGTCTATTACAAGCACCCGGCAAGCGCTCAGGCCGACGACGCCGAGAAGGCGCTCAACGCGCTGCGGCAACGGCTCGCAGGCAAGTATCCCGACGCGCCCGCCCCGTGGCGGCTCGAACGCGCCAATAAACTATACGCCGCCGGCAAGTACGCCGATGCCGCGCCCGAATTCCAGCTCGCCCTCGGCGGCCTGACTGGACGCGACCTCGAACACGCCCAGGTGCGCGCCGGTGCCGCGGACTACCGGCGCCTCCGCACCACGATCGCCTACGGATGGTTGCTGAAGCTCAGCATCAACGACCCCGAGATCGCCGCCGAGCGCCTTTACTATCTCGGCGAGAGCGCTCGCCGCAAACTTAACATCACCGAATTCAAGCAGCGCGCCGAAGAGCTGGCCAAGCGGCACCCCAAGTCACCATGGTACGGCGAAGCGCTTTTCTCGCTCGGCAACTACTACTTACTTCAGAACGATCACCGCCAAGCCCGAACCTACTACGAGCGCTGCGCCCGCGCGCTGCCACAGGGCGAGAACGCCTCCAACGCGCACTGGAAAGTCTGCTGGCGAGCCTATCGCGACGACGATCCCCGCGCGGCTTCCCTGCTCGACGAACACATCCGCCTGTATCCCAACGCGGCGACGGTATCCGGCGCGATCTACTGGCTGGCTCGCATCGAGCAGGAACACGGCCAAACGGGCCGCGCCAAGATGCTCTACACGGAGCTGACCCGGCGCTTTCCGCACTACTACCACGCCGTCAAGGCTCGTGCCCGCCTGGCCGCTCTCGACCCATCCGTCGAGGCGGTCGCCACACCCTCTTACCTCGATGCCATTCCGGGATACCGCCGCCTTGCCGACAAGCTTTCCAGCGCCTCCGAGATTATCCTCGAACGCGGCCGCCTCCTTTTCGATCTCGGGCTCGCCGATCTCGCCGAAAGCGAGCTCCTCACAGCCGACTACCGCAAGCCCGACGCTCACTGGATCGGACTCGAACTCGCCCGCCAGAAGGATGAAGGCGACGAGTTCCACCGGAGTCTTCGCTACATGAAGCGCTACGGATTCGGGTACCTCCGGATTCCGTTCGAGGCCATGCCGCGTACCTACTGGGAAAAACTTTTCCCGCTCCCCTACGCCAGCCAGTTGCGCAGCCGCGCCGCTCCGCACGACCTTGACCCGTATCTCGTCGCGGGTCTGATCCGCCAGGAATCGGAGTTTAATGCCCGCGCCAAATCCCGCGCCGGCGCCCTCGGTCTGATGCAGATCATGCCCCCCACCGGCCGCGGCCTCGCCCGCCGGGTTGGCGTCGGGAAGATCTCGAACCGCCAGCTCTACAATCCCGACCTGAGCCTGCGTCTCGGCACGCTCCATTTCAAGACCGTCTTGCAGCGATTCAATAGCCAACTCGAGTACACTCTTGCCGGCTACAACGCCGGCGAACACCGCGTCGATACCTGGCTCGCCTGGGAAGATTTCTCCGACCCCGAAGAGTTCGCGGAGAGCATCCCGTTTTCGGAAACCCGCGGCTACGTCCAAGCCGTCATCCGCAACGCCGCGGTCTACCGTCATCTCTACGGCGGGTCGTAGCGTACCGAACGACGCGGAACGCTCGCTCCGGGAAACGGGCCGAGATCAAACCCATTGATAGAATCGAGGCGGGCTCCCCCCTCTCATGAACGTTTTTCCTTACCTCGACGCCCTCAAGGAAAAAGCCGCCTCGCTCCCCGCCTTACCCGGCGTCTATCTCTACAAAGACGGCCACGGGCGAGTCATCTACGTCGGTAAGGCGAAAAGCCTCCGTGACCGCGTCCGCAGCTATTTCCTGGAGAATAAGCTCGCGGACGCCAAAACCGGCACGCTGCTGTCGGAGGCCCGCGACATCGAATACATCGCTGTTGCCAACGAGAAGGAAGCCCTGGCGCTCGAGAACAACCTCATCAAACAACGCCAGCCGCGCTACAACATCCTGCTGCGGGATGATAAAGCTTACCCCTACGTCAAGCTCACCCAAGAGCGCTTTCCGCGCGTCTACGTCACGCGCCGGCTGCGCAAAGACGGCTCCACCTATTACGGGCCCTATTTCCCCGGCAACTTGGCGCATCGCATCGTCAAGTTCATCCACCGGTACTTCCGGATTCCCTCCTGCCGCGTCGATCTCACCCGCTTTCATCCGCGCCCCTGTCTCGAATACCACATCAAGCGCTGTTGGGGGCCGTGCGTCCAGGGCCTGACGACGGCTGAAGTCTACAGCCGTGCCGTGGCCGACGTGCGTACGTTCCTCGAGGGCCGCCACACCGACCTCGTTCGCGATCTGCGCCGCCGCATGCAGGCCGCCGCCGACGCCACCGAGTTCGAGCAGGCCGCCGCCATCCGCGACCTCATCTCAACCGTGGACGAACTCAAGCAGCGCCAACGCGTCGCCGCCGCCGAGGGCCGCGACATCGATATCTTTGGCATTCACGCCGAAGCCCCCTTCATAGCCGTGAATCTGTTCCACGTCCGTAACGGCCGTGTTGTCGACCGTCGCGAGTTCTACTGGGAAGACGTCCATCAGTTCGACGAACCCGAGTTCCTGGCGACGCTTCTCAAGCAGATTTATGTAGATGCCGAGTACGTGCCCTCGTTGATCCACGTGCCCTCTGAATTCGACGACCGCGGCCTCCTCGAAGAGTTCCTCTCTGAGAAACGCGGCCGCAAGGTCGAGATCGCCACGCCCCAACGAGGCGTGAAGCGCAGCATGCTCGACCTTGTTCAAACCAATGCCCGCCACGGTTTCGAGCAGCGCTTCCGTGTCATGAAACCGACTTCGAAAGCCATCATGAATGCCCTGGTCGAAGCGTTGAATCTGCCCGAATCGCCGGCCCGTATCGAGTGTTTCGATATCTCTCACATCCAGGGCAGCGACACCGTTGCTTCCATGGTGGTGTGGGAAAACGGCCGCATGAACAAGGGCGACTATCGCAAGTTCATTATCAGGACTGTCGTCGGCGTGGATGATTTTGCCTCCATGCGCGAGGTCGTGACGCGCCGCTATACCCGTTTGCAGGAGGAGCAGAAACCCTTTCCCGGCCTCATTCTCATTGACGGCGGCATCGGCCAGCTCCACGCGGCCGCCGACGCCCTCGAAGCCCTGGGTGTGATCAATCAACCGATCGCCGCGATCGCCAAACGGGAGGAAACGATCTACGTCGCGGGACAAGAGGATGACCCGGTTCATCTCGATCGCTTTTCACCCGTCTTGCATCTCGTGCAACTGGTTCGAGACGAGGCCCATCGCTTTGCCGTCACGTTCCACCGCAAGCGCCGCGATTCCGCGCGGCTCAGTAGCGTCCTGCTCGATATCCCTGGCGTCGGCGAACAGACAGCCCGCAAGCTGCTGCGCAGCTTCGGCAGTCTTCGCAAGGTGAAGGCAGGCAGCCTTGAGGAGCTGAGCAGCGTCGTCAGCCGGCCCCAGGCGGAGCGGATTCGGAGCTTTTTCGCGAATGGCGACATTGCATAATCGCTCCGGCCGAGATATCGAAGGGCATTGTTAGTTTTCGTACAGAGACAGGCGCGGCTTGTAAAAAAAGGGCTGGATGCTGTTGTAGCCCAATGATAATGTCCCCTTGAGCGCCCAATAGAAATGTCCCCTAATCTGGGGCTCCGAGG
>JAQBUE010000068.1 GCA_027624045.1 Acidobacteriota bacterium | reverse complement strand
GGGATAAAACTTCCTAATTCTGCTTCTTCTGCTTGATTAGCGATGTCAGCTCTTCGAGGAACTCCTCCTCGTCTTGAAAATCACGGTAGACGGAGGCGAACCGGACGTAGGCGACCTTGTCGATATGCCGCAGCCGATCCATCAGACGTTCGCCGATGGCGGCCGTGAGGCATTCTCGCTCGGCGGCATCGACGACCATGGATTCAGCCTGGTTGACGAGATCTTCCATCTGACTCATGCTGACAGGGCGCTTTTCGCAGGCTCGTAATAGCCCGGCGAGCACCTTCTGGCGATCGAACTTTTCACGGTGGCCATCCTTCTTGACGACCATGTAGGGGATCTCGTCGATCCGCTCGTACGTCGTAAAACGCCGCCCGCAGTTGAGGCACTCGCGACGACGACGGATCACGTTACCTTCCTTGCTTTCGCGAGAATCGACGACCTTGTCAGCCGCCTGTTCACAAAAAGGACAAAGCATAGTGTTAGAGCCGACAGCGCGGCGTCAAACCTCTGATTCTAACTCACTCAGGTTGGCCCACCTGAGTCCTTGGCGGGCCATCAAGACGAGCGC
Organism: Acidobacteriota bacterium; assembly: GCA_027624045.1. Lineage (GTDB taxonomy): Bacteria > Acidobacteriota > Terriglobia > Bryobacterales > UBA6623 > JAPPLB01. Next base: position 25,017 of record JAQBUE010000068.1, on the reverse strand, counting down.
CGGGAGGATGACGGCCATAAACGATACCAGCCACGACAGCAGAGCGGCGCTCGTAGCCGGTTCGACGGGCACGCCAAAAAGCTCCGTGAGCACTAGAACGACCGCCACTTGGAATCCGCCGCCCACGCCTGGAATCTGCAAAAGCGAGCCAGTCATGACCAGACCTGTAAAAACCGTACTCTCGTAAAGGCGCCATTGCATCTCGGGCAGACAACCGATCAGGATCGCGTGAAAGGTGGCCACGACCAGGAGCCAATGCAATATTGTCAAAGTGAGGCACCCGAAGACGGTCTTGAAATCGCGGAGTCCATGGAGCCCTTCACCGAACAGGCGCATGCCTTTTTCAAGCGAACCGAGATTTTTGGCGTGTAACAGTTTGTGCGCCCGGTCAAGGAGCTTTCCCGTGATGGCGTCGTAGTAGCGCCGCAGCGTGATCAGCAGCACCAGGATCAGCACAATCGCCGCAGCGACCCAGCGGGTGAGAGCCTGGGTCTCGGCGCCGATGAAGTTTCCGGCCGGCGAGTCCGCTCCGGCAACCTGCCCCAGTGCAAAGACGACTCCCGCCAGCACCATCAGTGTGTCAAACGAACGCTCCAAGACCCAAATAGCGAGCTGGCTGCTGACCGGGGTTCGCTCAGAGCGGGCGATAAGATATACACGCGCCACTTCGCCGGCGCGGCCTAGCACACCGATGGCGCCGAATCCGATGATGGTTGCCGAAAGGATATTGCCAAAGCCGGCGTCCCGTTTCACGGGGCGTAGCAGCAGCCGCCAACGCAGGGCGCGAACCGCGTAGGTGGAAAAAATCGCGCCGACCGCCAAGAGGAGAAACCCGACGCGGACGTGATGGAAGCTTTCCAGAAACTCATCAAGGTTGAAGCGGCGCCAGGCGGGATTGGTCGAAAAGGCGTACGCCGCGGCGCCCGCGAGAACGAGGCCGATTGCCAAGAACGCCCATCCGCGGCGACGTCCTTCTTTCATATTGTTTCAATCGGCATCGGCGGACTTGTTTCGTGTTCCGCTTTCGCGAAAGGCGGAGTGTTCGGCGCGGAGAGGGTGCTCCATTTCGGATGCCTGGGTCACGGAGAGTCATTAGCATAGCGCGAGCGATGGTCCCGCCCTGCTCGCTTGAGGCTGCCGAAAAATGGTGACTGCGCCACGCGCTACCCGTCCAGCCGCTCTGCTGACCTCAGTCGCAAGCGGCGCGGGCGAAGACTGCCCCCAACCTTCTCAGAACCGCTGGGGTCGGCCAGCAAAAAAAACATTGTGAACCTTTGTGGCCCGCCTTCGTTTAGTCTGATAGGAGGCGCTAAAGCGGTCCCGATGAGTTCTCAAACCGCAGTTCAACCTTGGTCGGCACCCTGGGCCGGTTCCCGGCAGGAGGGCGTTTATAGCGAGCGCATCGCTCGTGAGGCGGCCGAACGGGATGCGGCGCTGGTGCAGCGCTGTCTTCAAGGCGACGGCAACGCCTGGGAAACGCTGGTACGCACACACACGCGGGTCGTTCACGCCACTTGCTACCGTTTTACGGGGCATGCTGAAGATGCACGGGACCTCACTCAGGACGTCTTCGTCCGGGTCTACCGGGGTCTTGACAGTTACCAGCCAGGCACGGCCGCGTTTCGTACCTGGCTGTTGCGGCTCACCCGGAACCTGCTGATCGATCACTACCGCAAGACCCGCAAGGATCGCATTCTCGATCCGCTCGAAGATCAAGCCTCCGGCGTCAAAGAGACATCGGTTATTGGTGGACGGGCGGACCATACCTTGATGCGGCGTGAGGTTTCAGAGAAACTGCGGACCGGCTTGGGCCGCATGTCGGAAGAGTTACGCGAAGCGGTCATTCTGCGCGACCTGCAACAGATGGACTATCAGCAGATCGCAACTGTGCTGGGAATCCCTGAAGGCACCGTTAAGTCGCGCATCAACCGCGGACGCCGAGATCTGGCTAAGCATCTGCGGGCGATGGGAGTGCGGCCATGAGATGCCGTCGCGTCGAAGGTCTGTTGTGCGACCACCAGGATGGCTTGCTTGATGCGGCGGAGCGGCGAGATGTGGAAGACCATCTGGCCGTGTGTGCGTCGTGTGCCACGCTGAAGGACGAGATGGATCTCGCGCTCGACTTTCTGCGGCAAGCGCCCGCCGTGGAGTTTCCCGCGGACCTCGTCTCAAGCATCCTCGACGAAACAGTGCGTACGGAGCCTCCGGCCGGCGGTTTAGTGATTGCGGGAGTCGGACCCCTCGGATGGGTACGGCCACTGCTGCGGCCCCTTTTCGAGCCGCGCCTCGCGATGAGTCTTGCGCTAGCGTTGGTGTCGTTCTCGATTCTGACTTGGTCTGGGCAAGAGACCTTTGCGCGCTGGCAGCGCGCGGACCCGATGGCGCAAGTGATGACAGCCACCGTGGGTTTTGATCAGGCGTGGGATCGTAGCGTGGAAGTCTACCGGCGCGTCTTCGATTCCGCCACCGCGCCGCTCGCGCCAGCGGAATTGATTGGCGCCCCCGATGTTGTTGAGGACCAAGCTGATCCGGCCCAGATTCAATGAATTGCGCAACCCATTCCGAGAGCGAGGCCACGGCATTTTGTCGATCGTGCGGCCGGGCGCTTTGTGCGGTCTGCATTTGCAATCAGCAAGGCGTTCCTTATTGCGAGGCTTGCCGGGCACGGGACGAAGGCGCTCAAGGCGCCTTTGAAGCCGGCGCGCGCTGGCGGCGCGAGAATCCTGAGAGAGATTCGGCGGCTGCGACCTTGACGGCGGGTTCCTCAAGCGGGTATGCCTCGAGCGGGCTGCAAACGGCCGCTAACCGCGCCGACCCGCCTTCCCCTTTTCTGGCCCTCATCCTCGGGCTGATTCCCGGCGTAGGCGCTGTCTACAACGGACACTACGCCAAGGCAGTTTTCCACGTTGTCGTTTTCGGCGGTATTGTCACTTTGATCGGCTCGGGCACCGTGAATGGCCTCGAACCCCTGTTCGGGATGCTGGCCATCATGTTCTTCCTCTATATGCCGATCGAGTCGTACCGAACAGCTCGCGCCGTGAAGCGGGGAGAGCAAGTGGACGAATTTGCCGGTTTGCTTTCGCTCGTTTTCGCGGGCTCGCGTTCTCCCGTGGCAGGCATTGTGCTGATCGGACTCGGTATCGTTTTCCTGCTGCAATCGCTCGGATACTGGCGCATCCGGAATCTTCTGCCCTACTGGCCCGTGAGTTTGATCGGGTTGGGAATTTACATGCTCTATCGACGATTGAGCGCTTCGCCCTGGGACGAAGGCGGCCATCAACACAGGCGTTTCGAACACAGCACCACGCGGCCGAACTTGGACCTTCGGCAAGACACGGAAATGCCCTCTGCTAACACGCTCACAGCGGATACGGATGATTCTATTGCGGAGCCCGAAGCGGTGGAAGCGATCAGACGGACGAACCCCTAGCGTCTGCTTCGCCCCGCCATCAGTTGTCCCTTCGCCCTTGACGGATCAAGTCGACGATGTCGTCGCGGGTCAACCCAAGATCAACACCCGCCACGTCCAAAGGCGATCTTTTCGTTTGTTCCGGACTCACGGCGAAGGTTTGTCCGTCTCTGCGCCGAATGCGCGCCGCGCCGTCGCGTTTCGCTTCTTCGAGGATGGCCGCAAGGTTTCGCCTTGCTTCCGAATAGGTATAGACCTTCACTGTTTCACCTCGATCACGTCTATATCCAGCCTTTTTGCAGCCGTTAGCAAACCTCTATCCAGGGAGAGCATCGGACAACGCTTACTCCGCGCGCAGACAAGAACGTAAGCATCATACGCGTAGATATTGAGCTGATCCGCAGCGCGCATCGCCTCGTCCAAGTCCACGTCGACGAAGCGAACCGGGATCCGGCTGTATACGCTAAGCGCCGCGCGCACAGCCCTCAATGAAAACCGTTGACGCTTCAGTCCCGCCGCCAAAGCGTTGCCTACTTCCCAGTGTACGGAGTGCGGGCCAAGCAGGGGGAATCTAGGAGTATAATTCGGTCTACTCCATCACTTGTAAGTCTGCTGCGACCCGCGCCAGCCGAACCTGTTCCAGAGAATTCGCACAACATGCCTAATAACGAGCCAAGCCTGCGTCTGACACCCATACAGTGGACCATCTGCGCCGTCGCGGCCCTTGGTTTCGCGTTCGACATCTATGAGTTGCTGATGCTGCCGCTGATTGTGCGGCCGGCTTTGCTTGAACTCGCCGATGTGCGGCCGGGCAGCCCCGAGTTCAACCAATGGATCGGCATGCTCTTCTACGTGCCCGCGATTTGCGGCGGTATCTTCGGCCTGCTCGGCGGCTACTTGACCGACCGGCTAGGCCGGCGGCGTGTTCTGGTATGGAGCATCTTGCTCTACGCGTTTTCCGCGCTAGCCGCAGGGTTCGTCACTTCCGTGGAGATGTTGCTGTTTTTCCGCTGCACGACGTTCGTGGGCGTCAGTGTCGAGTTTGTCGCGGCGGTCGCCTGGCTCGCCGAACTCTTCCCGAATCCAAAGCAGCGTGAAGGCGTCCTCGGATATACGCAAGCGTTTTCATCGATCGGCGGACTGCTGGTCACGGGCGCCTACTATCTCGCGGTGACCTATTCGGATCTCTTTCCCGAGATTCGTGGCGGACATGAAGCTTGGCGCTACACCCTCATTTCAGGCGTGATCCCGGCCTTGCCGCTCATCATCATCCGTCCGTTCCTTCCCGAATCGCCTGCCTGGGCGGAGAAGAAAGCCGCCGGAACACTCCAGCGGCCCAGCTTCGGGCAGTTGTTCGAGCCGGCCTATCGCAAGACGACGCTCGTCACAACCCTGATGTTCGCGTGTAGTTACGGAGCGGCCTTCGGCGCGATCCAGCACATCCCGCGCATCGTCCCCGGCCTGGCCGAAGTCGCGAATCTGGCCGTCCCCGCGCAGCAACAGATTGTCAGCGCGGTGCAGTTCTTCCAGGAAATCGGCGGGTTGCTCGGCCGCTTTATTCTGGCGTTTCTGGCGATCCGCATCGTCTCGCGCAGGCTGTTGCTGCGCATCTTCCAGACGCCGGGACTCATCATTCTGCCCTTCGTATTCATCTACGCTTCTCTCAACAGCCTTGAGATGCTGAAGTGGGGCATCCTCATCGTCGGGCTGCTCACGGTCGCGCAGTTCAGCTTCTGGGGGAACTATCTGCCACGAATGTACCCCGTGCATCTGCGCGGCACCGGCGAGAGCTTCGCCGCCAACATCGGCGGCCGCATGCTCGGCACATCAGCCGCGCTCCTGACGACCACTCTCGCCAACTACACGCCGGGCGCCAACGGGGCCACGCAGTTAGCCTATGCCGCGGCAATCGTCGGTACGCTCACCTACGTCGTCGGCTTCGGGGCAAGCTTTTTCCTGCCCGAACCGAACGACGAAGAGTTGCCGGATTAGCGACGGTGAACACGGCCAAGAAGCGTAACGAGGGCATCGCGGCGTGGCGCAGGGCCCCAGCCTTCCGCTGTCGCGAGACTTCGCGATCGAGGCCAGCAGCTTCACTGATCGTCGTCGCGCTACTAACCGCTTCGTGCCGCGGCAGCACTCACGAAACCGCCCAGCCCGCCTTCGCTATTACCGAAGACGCCGATCAAATCCTCATCACTTCCTCTACGCTGGAAGCCGCCATCCGCAAACAAGGCTACGTCAGCGGCGTCTATCGCCAGAGCTTACTCGACAAGAAGAGCGGCTTCCGCGACGCCGGTTTTGGGCTCGATATCGCCGACTTCATCCTCGAACCCGGCAGCGATGCCGCCGAGCGCGATCAACTCGACAAACGACTCGTCTACGACTACGACAACCTAGTCCACGGCAATATTGCGAAGAGACATATCGAAGGACCGCAGATCTGCACGCAAGCCAAGCAGCTCAGCCCCACCGTCATTCAGGGAGACGGCTTCGTCGCGGTGAAGATGTCATTCGAATACTACCTGGCGGCACCCGGCAGGAACAGCGGTTCGCTCTGGGAGCAGACCATCGTCTTTCCCGCCGGTAAACGCTACTTCATCTCCAGCCAGAAGATCAGCAGCAAGAACGCCGCCGATGAAATGTTCCTGCGCATCGACATGCCCGGCCACATCCGCCACGAGCGCGGCGACACGTTCAGCGAGGTTTACCTCAGCTACCACGGCCGCATCCCTTCGTCGGAGTTCTTCGAGGATTTCCCGCCCGACGCCAAATTCCACTATCGCCGCGGGCGGGACCAGACCCCCCAACGATTCATCCGCGCCTACCATCTGCGCAACTCCGAAACGGGAAGCGACGGCCCCTGGCTCGCCGGTATGACTCTCGATCCGGCGATCGTCTACGAAGGCTGGTGCCACCAGCGCGGCTACATCTCGATGATCGAGGAGTTCGGTCCCGGGCGAGTGGAAGAAGGCGACTCGTTCAGCGCTGCTTTCATCGTCGGGTACTTCGATTCGATCGAAGAGATGGAACAGGTCTACGATGAATACGCTGGAGCCCGCGGGCTTGAGGCGAATGCCGCGACTTGGCAACTGACCGACTAGCGTCGGCTAACCTGAAACTTGAAATTTGGAAGCCTAAATCCTCCGCCATGCAGAGCGCGGTGGCAGGCCAGAGCAGAGCCCTCAAAGTTGACCGCCCAGCGATGGCCTTGAACAGCACGACATCTTGGGGTTTGGACCAGGGTGAATACAGGGTAAAACCCTATCTTGCGGGCCTCACGAACCATGTTTATACTGAGGCTTCGGAACAAAGATCCGCATGAACGACCCGCTTCAAAAGGTCTCCCATGCAAGTCGAAAACATAGAATTTCACGCCCCCCAACGAGAGGCTGCTCTCTTCTACGGAATGTTCCTGCGCGGGCGTTCGCTCGACTCTCTGCGACACGAAATCGACGTTTCGCCTCAGCTTTTTCACAAGTGGATGAGGGCTCGCGAGTACGACAAGGGTTTCCGCGATGACCTTACTCGCATGTACTCGTACCGCAAGCGAGTGCTCGCCATCTTTGAGTCACTCGTCAGCAGCGACCAAGTCAACCGCGCCGCCCAGCAGTAGCGGATTCGCTTTCGATCTCAGGTTTTGCCGAGCACGTCATCGACGTGCCCCTTGACCTTCACCTTGTCGAAGATTGCGGCCACCTTGCCGTCCGGGGCAATGACGAACGTTGAGCGCTCGATCCCCATGTACTTGCGCCCGTACATCGATTTCTCTTTCCACACGCCATACTTCTCGGCGATGGAGTGATCCTCGTCGGCGATCAGCGGGAACGGCAGCTCGAACTTCGTCTTGAACTTTTCGTGGGACTTGACGCTGTCAGGGCTGACACCGAGCACGACGGCGTTCTTCTTCTTGAACGCCGCGAACGAATCGCGGAAGTCGCAAGACTCCGTTGTGCATCCGGGCGTATTGTCTTTCGGATAGAAGTACAGCACGACTGTCTTTCCGCGCAGATCCTTGAGATTGATCTTGTCACCCGTGTCCGTTACTCCCGCGAACTCAGGAGCCTTGTTGCCGACTTTGACCATCACTTCCTCCGTTGCTTGGGACGCCCGACTCGTGCCGCTAGGGGCCGCGAGATCAGGACCTTTCAACCATAGCAAGCAACCGGTTTCCGAGATCAAACACAACAGAGCAGGAATGTGACTACAATAGTTACATGATCAAGACCCTCCGCGAGAGCAAAGCCAAACTCTCCGAACTGGTCGAGCAGGCGAGCCGAGGCGAAGACGTGCTAATTACGGTCCGGGGCAAAGTGAAAGCCCGGTTGACTCAAGCGGCGGAACCGTTTGACGAGTCCGGAAGAGCGGCTTGGCTTCGAGAGCTTCGAAAGCTCAGGCGGCGCTACGCACCCGCCACAGGCCTGTCTTCATCCGATGACATTCTCGCAGAGATTCGCGAGGAGCGGTAGTGGTGTCTTATTGGGATACGTCCGCTCTGCTGAAGCTATTTGCAGCCGAACCCGATTCGCCCGTCTTTGAAGAGCGAGCTCGCCAAGAGAGCCTGATTGCGTGCTCCGCCATCGTGAGCACTGAGATGCTTTGTGCGATGTACCGCAAGGAACAACTTGGGGACCTCACCCGTGGCGGCGCGCGGATGGCCCTTCACCAGTTTCAACTCGACCTCGATTCCGGCAGGATTCTGACAATTCCCTATGGCCAAGATGTAGCGATCGAAGCAGAGAAAGTGGTCAAGGCGGCGTTTGGGCCCCGCCAGCAGTTGCCGTTGCGCAGCCTCGACGCCATTCACGTGGCTTCCGCGCTTGTAGCCAAGTCGAAGGTGATTGTGGCTACCGATGCCCGGCTGAGGAACGTTGCGGCCTTCGTCGGCATCGCCGTCTACCCGTGATCGGTCGCGAGCTCACTTCGGCCGCAGGCAAAACAGGACGCCGTCGCGCGAGCCGATCAGCAGCCGCTTTCCCGCAATCGCCGCTGAAGCCGCTATATCACCGCCCAGGGTGAACTTCCAAAGTTCCTTGCCATCAGCAAGGTTGAGCGCGTACAGGTTGCCGTCGTAGGAACCGACGTAGATCACGTCGCCGGCCACGACGGGAGACGAATCGACCCGGCCGTTCGTCGTGAAATCCCAAATCAAAGTCCCCGTCTGTTGATCGATGGCATGCACACGCTTGTCGCGCCCGCCGATAATCACCTTGCCGTCCACGACCGCCGGCGACGCGAAGAACGGATGGTCCGTCCGCGGATGCGAATACCTCCAAACGATCTCGCCCTTCTTCCAGTCGATGGCCAGGACCTGGTTCCCAAACGTTCCCACGTAGACGACACCGTTCACGACCGCCGGAGTCGCGGCCACGTAGTCGCCCAACTCGATCGTGTTCGTTTCTTCACCCTTCGTGATATCAATCACCCGCAACTTGCCGTCACAGCCCGTCACGAACGTCGAATTGCCCTCGATAGCCGGACTGCAATGAACGCGGTCCTCCGTCTGCAGCGCCCAATTGCGCTTTCCCGTCTTCGGGTTCAAGCTGTAGAGGTTTGAATCGTAGGAGCCAAAAAGAACCGCCTCAGGAGAGCAGTTCGGGGAAGAGAGAATCTCGGCGTGGGCTTCAAAAGTCCAACGAGCTTCGCCCGTTTCGATGTCGACCGCGTGGAAAAATCCTTCTTCGTCGCCAAAGAACACCGCCCCATCCTGCACGCACCCGGAGGCAGGCACGCCCAGTTTCGCTTGGTAGATCCATTTGCGTTTGCCGGTCTCGAGTTCAACGGCGTGGAACCGGCCGCTCATATCGCCGAAGTAGGCGACACCGCCGACCACGATGGCCGTTGAGTCAATCGGCTGGCCCGCGTCGTAGGTCCACTCAACGTCGAGCGGTGGGGCCAGACGCTGCTTCAAGACCGCGTTTCGTTCGGGCGTCCCCAGGAAAAGAGGCCACTCCGCCCCCGCTGCCGGCCACGCGGTCGCACAGGAAAACATAAGCGCCAAGCCAAGCATCGCCCGTATGTGAATTCTCTTCATTTTCAGGAGGCCCTCGGTGCAATCGTCAAGGGAGTGTTAACAGTGACGCGGCGTCGTTGCGAACCGTTGCGCGCAGCCTGCATCACTCGACGTAACCGAGCGAACGCAGCCGCCGCTCCATGTCCTGTTGCAGCCCGTCCGAAGGACGGACGTGGAGGCCAAGCCGTTCTCGCAGTTTCGCGCTTGCCGCGCGATGCTGATCGAGCAATGTCCGCATCTGCTCGCCTCGTTCGGCCTCACGCAGCAATAAATTCATCCGTTCGTGCGGATCCTCCAGCAGATGGTACAGCTCATCGAGCCGGGAATCCGGATGACGGATGTATTTCCAGTTGTCGAGCAAGATCGCCTCTTGCTGGTCACGCAGCATGTTATGGTCGCTAAAGATGGGAGCAGGGCTGAGATCTTCCGTGCCCGCCCACAAGCGCTGCAACGAGCCGCCGGAAAACCTCCCGGGGTCGAATTCGATCCCGCTGAGGTCAAGAATCGTCGGTACCAAGCGTACGTTCGAAACCGGTTCACTGATGCTCGTTCGGTGAGTTCCGTTGCCGCCCGGCAGCTTCAGCAGTAAAGGCACCCGCAGCAATTCGTCATGCAGCGAATGTCCATGGAAGGCACTGCCGTGCTCCCAGAACTCCTCGCCGTGATCACTCGTCAGAATGATCAATGCGTCATCGTAGATTCGCAGTGATTTGAGACGCTCGACGAGCCGCCCGACGCGGTCGTCGACGTAGCGAACTTCGCCGCAGTACATCCTCCGCAGCAGGGCCTGTTGCCGCAGGGGCGGCGGTGTAAACTTCGACGCGGCGCGGTCTTCGTCAAATCCAAATGCGATGCGGTAGGCGGAACGTGCGTCAAGCTCGCCGATGAACTCGGCCGGGGGCAGGTAGGGCGCATGCGGATCGAAGTAATGCAGCCATAGGAAGAAATCCTCGCCGGCATGTAACTGCGTCCATTCCTCCGCGGCAGCCGTGATCTGCTCGGTGCGGTACTGGTCGCTCATCAGAATCGGTCCGCGAAAGCGGGCGATGGCCCCCATGGCGAGGGTTTCAAGCGGCCCCAGTTCCGGAAACTCGTAGACGTCGAAGCCTCTGTAGAGAGCGTTCTGTGGCGTCAGCAGGATGTTTGCCCCGAACGCCGCCGTTAGATATCCCTCCTCGTGGAGGAAGTCCTCGATCGTCGCGGCGTCCGAGGGGAAATGTGCCTCTTTCGTGCCGACGCCATGTACCATCGGCTCCAGTCCCGTCATGATCGATGCCACTGACGGCGGGGTCCACGGCGCACTTGAGTAAGCCGACTCGAACCTCACGCTGTCGGCGGCCAGCGCATCCATGGCCGGACTCTCGCAGCCTGAAGCCATCGCGCCGCCCAATGCGTCGGCTCGCAGTGTATCCACCGTGATTAAGATCACACGCCGGATCTTTCTCGGTGTTCGCGCCACCTGGGTCAGCTTGACTGGTCCGGCATCGGGCGCGGCCGCACGCCAACCCGACACCCCCAAGAGAAGAAAGGTCCAACTCAGCAGCGCCACGGGAATCCAGCGCAATACTGCATCGCGGCGAAGCCAGAGCAGCGAACCGGCTATCAGCAGCAAGATCAGGACCGCCCACAGGCGCAGCGGAATCGGATCGAGCAGAGCGCGCAAGTACGAGAAGCGAATCCACGCCAAAAGCAAAGCCTCGGCCGCTAGGACGGGCGCTATCAACGCCCCCGCGACGGCCCCACGGCCTTCCCGGGTTGACGGGTCGATCGCTCTAGCGCCAAGGTAGACGGCGAATCCTAGGGCGCAACTAAAGCCCGCCACCAAGGCCGCCAGGGCCGGCGGACGCCCCAGAGAAGCGACGCCGCCACCGAACGCGGCGAGGATGATCAGCGTCCCCGTCGCCGCGCCGATCGCCGCGGCCAAGGGAACAGCGGGCAGCCTCCAGATCAGGCGCAGCGGCAGCCCGACCAGCAGACACAAGGCCGCGTACACCGCCGCCACCACGAGGATCGAACCGGCCCAGTAGCTCAGCAGTTCGGCGAGGTCCCTCACCGCACCCGGACCCCGCCGCGACAAGGCGAGTCCCAGCTCAAGCGTTGCGACCGAGTGAATCACCACAAATCCGGTCATCAGCCAGCCGCTGAATTCCGGCCGCAAGAGCCGGTGGCTGCTTGCGCCCCTTTGTTCTGAATCCTTCATCGTGTCGTCAAAAACAGAACCATCAGCGCCCGCGTTCAGCCAACGAGCTACCCCAGGTAGGGTGTCAGATCCAGTCCAAAGCCGGGACGCTCTGAAGGCACAACGTGGCCACTCGCGTCGGGCAGCGGAGTTACCGCCCGCATGAACGATCGCCGCTCCTCATCGATTCGCTGGGAGGGTCCGATGCTCTCGGCAAGCGGTGCGTTCGGTGTGGCCATCAGGAAGTGCAAACCCCAAACCGTTCCGCCCTGATGCGGGATCACCGGCAAGCCGCGGCCGGCGGCCATGGCCGCGATCCGGCGGATCTCCGTCAGTCCGCCACACCAGTTGATATCGGGCTGCAAAACGTCCGCCCCATCATGGTCGAGCAAAAGCTGGAAGCCCCAGCGCGTGTACTCATGCTCGCCGGTCGCGATCAACGTCGAATCGATCTCGCGTGTGATCTGCCCATAGCCACGATAGTCGTCAGGAATAAGCGACTCTTCGATCCAGTGGACGTTATAGGGCTCCAGCCGCCGCGCCATCGCGATTGTGTAGGGCACGTCCCAGGCCATGTAGCAATCGAGCATGAGCATCAAGTCGGGCCCCATGGTCGCGCGGCTCTGCTTGACCAGCTCTTCGTTCTGCCTCATGCCTTCGACGCCATCCGCCGGGCCGTAGGGAACCGCCAGCTTGACGCCGTGGTAGCCGAACTTCAAATAGTTCTCAACATCGTTGCCGGTCGCGTAGGCTGGAATCTTGTCTTTCGTCTTGCCGCCCAGCACCTTGTAGACCGGCTCGTTGTGCGCTTTGCCAATGATGTCCCACAGCGCCAGATCGACCGCGCTGATCGCCATGATCGCAACGCCCTTGCGGCCGTAAGGAAGCGATGACCGGAACATCACGTCCCAGAGCCGCTCGACATCGAACGGATCTTCGTTATCGAGTAACCTGGCGAAGTGCTCCTCGACGATATAACGCGCCGCGCCGCCGCCTTCACTCTTGCCGTATCCGGTGATGCCCTTGTTTGTCGTGATCTCGACCCAGACGGCGGCCCGCATCTTGTCTGAGCGCCAGGATGAGCGTTGCTGCTTGTATTTCGGGTAGATCGACATCGGGTTGGCGATGATCGTGTTCTGAAGCCAGGCCCAGAAATTCTCAGCGGAAGGCGGTTTCGGATCGACAACGCGGACCCCTGTAATGCGCAGACCGCTTGAGACGCCCTGAAATGGCAGAGCAGGCGCCAGCCCGGATGGCCGCAGCCCCGGTGAGGCCTTTAGCCGCTGTTTGGGGTTGAGCCCCGCCGCGGTCAATCCCGTGGCTGAGGCTTGCAGAAATGTTCGGCGCTTCATGTCTCGTCTCTCAAAACAAAACGGGAGAAGCGCCCCTGCCGGCGTCTTCTCCCGTTGATTTCCTGGCGGCCGCTAGTCGCTGCTCGCGTCGCCTACTAGCGGCTGATGCCCAACGCCGGGACCTCGCCGTCGGTCAGCGTCAGCTTGAACGGCTCTTTCGTCAGCGCAGCGGCCACACCATCAAACGTGATCTGCCGACCGGCGCCCACGCCCGACCGCATCATGTTCGCGAGGTCCAGAACGACCTCCACCGCGCCACCCTCTTCACTGCTTAGGCTGATCGTCTTCGACCGTGCGGCGGCTGAAACAACGTAGAGCTTCATCTTCGGAGTCACCTTGCCCTTTAGGTCGGCCCAAACCGTGTCACCTTGGGCGCCCTGCAGCGCCTTCTTGAGGTCAAGGAAGGCCCATAGTTGCGGGTTGTCCGCGCGCGATTTCTGGAGTTCCTCAAACTTGCGAACCGAAGACGACTTTATCTCCAGGTCGGCCGGCGGCAGAGGCCGGGTCTTCGCCATCATCTTGAGATCGTCAAGACCTTCGGTTGTACCGGCATAGGTCGAGTACACCTTCGTCAGATATTCAGCGACCTGTTGCCGTCCCTCGGGCGCCAGCGCGCCTTCGCCCTCGTAGGCGACCGCACGCGCCAGTGAGAAGAGCGCCACTTCATTCTTTTCAGCATCGCCCTGCGCAATGAGTTCGGTGCCAAGCCAGTACGACACTTGGGCCAACTTGGGGTTCATCTCAAGGACCTTCCTGAAATGCTCCTCGGCTTTGGGATGGTCCTGACGCTGCATCGCGATCCAGCCCAGGGTCTGGTGGGCTGTCAGGTCAATCTGGCTCTTTGCGCTGGTCCATTGCTCAGCCGACACCTGCGCGGGCTTGCTCGCACCGAGCAGCGCACTGGCGGCCTTCTCGCCGTCCTTGAGTATCTGAGGCTTTTCGGCGTCGCCCGCGGCCGGATACAAAGCGGTCGTCATCGAAGTAATCGCGATGTTCGCTTGCAGATCGCCGGGCGCCAACACCAGATACTTCTTTGCGAACTCGACGGTCTCTTTGGGATGACCAGCCTGCTGGTGCGCCAACATGAACGCCTGTACCCGCTCATTACCGTAGGCCGTCTCCGGATAGCTCTTCTCCCACTCCGCAAGCAACTGCAGCTTCTTGGCGGCGTCCGTCGTTTCTTTGTAGAAGGCAGTGATCAGGTCGAACTCTTTCTGGTCCTTGGGGCGCTTTTCGACCGCTTCTTGCGGCGCCGGAATGGCAGCTCCCGTGACGAGCAACAGAAGGGTTGCTGCTAAGGCGATATTTGTGACTCGTTTCAACATGGTCTGACTCCCCAAAAAAATCTCTTCGCGCTCGTTTTCGTATCAGGCGCTGGTAGACACGCCACCCGCCCCGATGCAAATCGCTCAGGCTAAACGCGGAGTATATAGCAGCACCAAGCGGTTGGCAAGCGCTCCTCTAGTGGGAGTTTGCCCCTCGTCAGGATACTGAAATCTCATCTGCCGCCTCCAGTAACTCGTGCTGTCTGTAGAGACGCCGGCGCGACAGGGCGCGTTCCATCATGTGTTTCGATCTTGAACCGCTGCGGGCGCGAACGTCGCCCGATCGAACCCTCGTTGCAAGTCCAATCGCCGTCTATCTTATCACGAAGCCCGTTTACTGAGCACTTGCGAGAGCGTCGCGGGACCCGGCGAAAACGGCCACGGCCCCTTGACAAGACAGTTATTTCTGTATAAACTGAACTAACAGAAATGACAGTAACGTATGTCTAAGCTATCCTCTGCCGGCGAAAAGTTCATTCTGCATTGGGGTGAGATGGGGACACGCTGGGGCGTAAACCGCTCCGTGGCCCAGGTCCACGCCTTGCTCTATGTTTCGCCAAATCCGCTTCACGCCGAAGAAATCGCGGATACACTCTCGGTGGCGCGCTCGAACGTTTCGACCAGCCTGCGCGAGCTCCAAGGCTGGGGCCTGGTCCGCGTTGTCCACCTACTGGGCGACCGCCGCGACCACTTCGAGTCGATGCACGATGTCTGGGAGATGTTCCACGTCATCCTCGACGAGCGCAAGCGCCGCGAGATCGACCCGACGCTCCAGATGCTGCGTTCCTGCGTCACTGAGATCCAACAAGGCGAAAAGCCCGACAAGCATATGCAGGAGCGGATGACCTGGATGCTTGAGTTCTTCGAGGGCATGACGTCGCTCTATGCCGAAGCCCGGCGATTGCCGCCTCACACCCTGCGCGCTTGGGTGCGCGGCAAAGGCAAAGTCCGCAGGTGGATCGACTCGTTGCTGGGCAGCGACTGAAAGCCAAGAAAGCAGGTGCAGCGATGACCCGTCTGCTCAATGCATTCCTCGATCCGTGGCGTTGGGAAGGGACAATCAGCCGCGAGCGTTACGCGCTGGTTGGGCTACTCGGTTTCACCATCAAGCACAATCTCGATCGCTTCTTGGCGACACTCGTTTTCGAGCGCCAGTGGGGCGTCTTTAACTACTGGGTCTCGCCGTTCGGCCCTCTTTCGCTCCGAGAGGTTCTGCAGCAGGAGGGGGACCTGATCGCGGCCCTGGTCGCGACCTCGATCCCGTTTATCTGGATTGGCGTGGCTCTCACGCTGCGCCGCCTGCGGACCGCGGGCCTTCCCACATGGCTGGTCGTCGGCTTCTTTGTGCCCTTTCTGAATTTGCTCTTCCTGCTCGTTCTAGCGGTGCTGCCCGCGGCGGACGTTCCAGAAAGCGGCATCCGCAAAGGTCGGCCCACGGGTTGGATGGGCCGCGTCGTGCCCGAGCACCCCATCGGCGCCGCAGCCATGGGAGCGATCGGAACGAATCTATTGTTCGTGCCGTTGATCCTGCTCGGCACAGCCGTGCTCAATGAATACGGCTGGGGACTGTTCGTCGGCCTACCCTTCTGTCTGGGGCTGCTGTCGGTGGTGATCTTCGGCTACCACGCGCCGCGCAGCTTGGTGGGCTGCCTGGTTGTCTCCACCGCGGCGGTTCTGATCACCGCGGGGCTCTTGCTGGCCTCCGCCATCGAGGGCCTCATCTGCGTGATGATGGCCGCGCCGCTGGCCGTGCCGCTGGCGTGGCTGGGCAGCGTGGTGGGGTATGTCATCCAGCGTCACGGTCGGCCGCACGTGATGTCCCCAATTTTCCCCGCTGTCTTGGCGGCACTGCCCCTGGCGTTGATCGTTGAATCAGCGCTGCTCCCCGAGCCGCCTGTCTATGAAGTCATGAGCGCCATCGAGATTCAGGCGCCGCCTCAAGATGTTTGGGGCAACGTTGTCGCGTTTGCCGAGCTACCCGAGCCCGAGGACTGGGTCTTTCGCGTGGGCATCGCGCATCCCATCCGGGCTGAGATTCGCGGTACGGGAGTCGGCGCCGAGCGTCACTGTGTCTTCTCGACAGGCCCCTTCGTCGAGCCGATCGAGGTTTGGGACGAGCCGAATCTCCTCAAGTTTTCAGTCACCAGCAATCCGGCTCCGATGCAGGAGTGGACGCCCTACGACGAAATCCATCCGCCGCACCTGAAAGGCTTTCTCGAATCAGAAGGTGGGCAGTTCCATCTGGTCGCGATGCCCGGCGGCCGGACCCGCTTGGAAGGAACGACCTGGTATCGCCACAGCCTGTGGCCGGCCGTCTACTGGCGGCTGTGGTCAGACGAGTTGATCCACCGCATCCACATGCGGATGCTGCGCCACATCAAACGCGAATCAGAGGGGCGGCTGACAGCGGCTCACAGCACCGCACGGTAGATCTCGACCAGATCATCCGCCGTAACCGCCCGCGGGTTGAATTGCGCCGTCCACTGTTCAGCCGCCTCTTGCGCCAACCTCGGCAACTCAGCCTCGGGCACTTTGTAGCCCGACAATCGGCGCGGGATGGCGGCCTGATCGAGCAGTGACTCGACAGCAGCCACAAGCGTGTTGACGCCATCCGGACCAGTGGGAACGAGTTCGCCGTAGAGTGAACCGACCGCAGCGCTGTTGAACCGCATTACCGCCGGTAACATCATCCCTACCGCGGCTCCATGCACAATGCCAAAGTGGGCCGTCAACGGGTTGGCGCAGGAATGAGCAATTCCCAGCATCGAGTTCTCAATCGCTGCCCCGGCCAGATGCGCACCGAGCAGCATGCCGGCCCGTGCTTGCTGGTCGCTGGGCACGGAAAGGACTCGCGGCAGGCTCCCGCTGAGCAAGCGCCAAGCCTCCCGCGAATACATCGTCGAGACCGCATTGCGTTTCTTGCACACCCAGGTTTCCAGGGCGTGCGACACCGCGTCGATGCCCGTCAAAGCCGTCACCCGCGCGGGCTGAGAAAGAGTTAGCTCAGGATCAAGGATCGCGATGGCCGCTGCGGCTTTCGGATCGCCACAAGCCATTTTTTGATGTGTTTCCGGGTCGGCGATCAGCGCGAACGATTGCGCCTCGCTCCCTGTGCCGGCGGTCGTCGGTATTGCTATCAGGGGCAGCATCGGCCGCGTCGCTTTGCCGACACCCCAGTAGTCGCGCATGCTTCCGCCGTTGGTGAGCAGGAAGTTAATTCCCTTGGCGCAATCCATCGAGCTTCCGCCGCCAAGGCCGACAATCATATCCGGCTTGAACTCCTTCGCAACAGCCAGCCCAGCCTCGACATGCTCCACCGTCGGGTTCTCGTCAACCTCGCTAAACAGCGTCCACGAACAACCGGCAGATTCCAGGGCACGTCCTGCGCGCGCCGGGTGTCCCGCCTCAATAATTCCGGGATCCGATACGAGCAGCACCCGCGAGCCCCGTAGTTCCCTGGCGAGTTCGCCAAGGCGATCCAGCGACCCGTTTCCGAAAACAACGCGGGTTCTCGGCCTGTAATCAAACGGGTTCACGGATTCCACGGATCGGCCTGACGAGTGAGATCAATAAACCCCGACCGCCACTGTCGTACCTGTCTTTGAAAACGGCCGGACGTTGCGAACTCCATCCCAAGGATAGAGATCAATCGGAGCTTCCCGCTCGCACTCATCGCGCTCGGGAAAGCGCGGCATGAAGAACTCTTTCGTCAGCGTCGTCAACAGAACGCGCCCCGTCTCGCCGTAGCCTACGATCGTATCCATGTCATCGGGATCGACCACCTGACTGACCGCGCGTGGCTGCGGTGGAAAGTAGATAATCGCGTGGTCATCCACGGGATCGAACGGCTTGTGGCAGGCGAGCCCCATCAGCGTGTTGCCGTAGGTGGCGGCGAAGTAGGCCCCTTCGAGCAGTTCTTCGCGGGCGAAGCGGTGAAACTGCGGTGTCATCTCTGTCCCGCCGCAGAAGACGCCGGTGATGCCCATCTTCTTCAGCGAGACGCGGTCCGCCAGCGCTTCCAGTAACTTCGGTGTCGTAAACAGGCACTTGATATTGGGGTGATTCTCCAAAATAATCACCGCCTGATCGATACAGTGCTGCTTGTAGGCTTCGGCTTCCTTGAAGTCGCCACGCTTGAGCAGTTTCACGACCCAGCGGGGGTCCAGGTCAATCTGGAAACAAATGCCTCCGCGCACCTGCGCCAAGTGTTCGATGGCCAGCCGCAGCCGCCGCGGACCGGATGGCCCGACCTGGATCCAGTCCGAGCCCGGCGGAAAGAACTCATCCGGTAGCGTGTGGCTGAACTCGGAGTAGTCAATACGGAAGTCGTCAATATTGATGCGGCTCTTCGGGACGCCGGTGGTGCCGCCGGTTTCGAAAACGTAAATAGGCTTATCCGCGTACGCTTTGGGAACCCAGCGCCGCACCGGACCGCCACGCAAGCACTCGTCCTCGAAGAACCCGAAACGCTTCAGGTCATCGAAGCCCTTGACCTCCTCGCGTGGGTCCCAGCCGAGCTTTGAGGCGAAGTCGAGCCAGAACGGACAACCCGTTTCAGGGTCAAAGTGCCAGGCCACAATCTCGCGCACGTGGGCGTCGAGACGTTCGCGGGCGGCGTCGATTTTCGGTTGCAGTGCCGCGGAAACTTCAGTAGTTGCCATGGTTTCTCGTCGTCAAAGGGCGCGGCTCACCGTGCCCCACTTTCAGATGTGTAGAGCCGCCCCCGCTACTTGCCTGCGATGGCGTAGAGGTGCGACCGGGTCATGATATAAAGAACTCCGTTAGCGACGACAGGCGTGCTGTAGATGGTGTTTCCGAAGTTGATCTCCGACAGCACTTCCTTGGCCCGTCCGGCCTTCATTACGGTCAAATCACCGTCTTCGTCGCCGAGCATCACCTTGCCGTCAACCACATAGGGCGATCCCCAGACGGCCGCGAACATGTCATGCTCCCACAGCTTCGTGCCGGTCTCGACATCGAGCGCATGGAAGAATCCACTGAAATTCGCGGCATACAGAACGCCGTCATCGATCGCAACGGTCGAAATCGTCCGCCGGAAATCATGATGCCACACGAGGCCGGTCTTGGTGACGTCGCCCTTTTTGGTGCCGTCGATGGCCCACAAATGCCCGACGCCTTCGCCGTGCTCAGGGTCCTGACCCACGGATATGAAAACCTTGTCGTCGTAGATCACCGGCGTTGCGATGATATTGTTGCGATCGCCACGCCCTTGCTTCCACTCCGATTCCTTCGGATTACAGTCAAACTGCCAGATCAGCTTCCCTGTTTTGGGCTCGAAGCTGCGCAGCCAGCCGTCGCCGCCCGCGAAAATCACTTGCGGAACGCCCAGGATTTCGGCATACGCGGGTGAAGACCACTGGCCGTGCAGAATCTTGTCGCCCGGCGAGCCGTCCTCCCACAGGATCTCACCCGTGTGCCGGTTGATCGCCAGAAAACTCGGCGCGTCCGGGAAGGGGATATTGATGTGGCTCTCATCCACCCCGTTTGAGGTGTTCACGAATAGGATGTCTCCGATGATCAGCGGCGACGTGGCGGCCATGTTGTGCGGAAACACGCCGAGTTCCTCATACATGTCCAGTTTCCAGACGATGTCGCCGTCTGTCTCCGACGTCTCCGTCTCATCCTTGTAAGGACCGTCGTTCTCTCCATCGTGGAAGCCCTCGGCATCAAGCGCGATGACTTCGGCGCGGCTCGAAACGTAATAGGCGATCTTGCCTGCTACCGCCGGCGAAGAACACACACCCTGCTCCGGCCAGTCGTTCACACGGCCTGACTCAAGTTTTGAGTGCGTCATCTGCCACAGAAACTCGCCATCGGATTCGCGGAAGCACATCACGACTCCGCGGTCGCCGCCGAGCTTCGGGTTCCGCAGCAGCTCATTGTTGGTGCCGACAAAGATCTTGCCGTCCGCGACGACAGGGTTGCCGTAGGACTGCGACCCTAATTCGGCTGCCCACTTGATGTTTGTCTTGGCCTTGATGTCCCAGGTGCGCGGGATGCCTTTTTCGGTCGAGACCATATTGCGGTCCGGGCGTCCACCCCACATCGGCCAATCCCCGGCAAAGCTTGGAAGGGCCAGTATGGCTCCGGCGATGGCTACAGTGAAAATCGCTAAGGTTCGAGATTTCATAGGATCATCCATCATGGTAGCGGGCAATCAGGTAACCGTTCCGCGTTCATCGCACCAGGGTGCTTCGCTAGCGGGACGTTACCTTGATGTTGTCGTATAGAATGTCAGCCGCGGAGTAACCGTAGATTCCTGGGCTCCCCTTCGCGTGACCGATTTCATCTACGGCCTCAATCGTCCAGGCGGCAGGCTCGGACTCATCACGCTTCCAAACCTTGCCGCGCACGCTGGTCTTGCCCGTTTGCTTGTCGGGTTCGACCTGCAGCTTGATCGTGTACCAGGCCTTGGTCTCCCATTCGAACGGAATCACCCGCGAGAAGCGATCGAGCTCGGAAAACCAGCTGCGCAGCATCAACTCGCCGCGATTTCCCATCAGGGCCATCGTATAGCGATGGGAGAGGAGTCCCATGTCCGGCTTCCGCCGCCCCTTCTGATCCCCGAAAACGTCCGCTTCAATCACATACCCGGAGGCGTCCGACTTGCCGAAGAAAACCGTCGTCCGCCAACTGCGCTGGTTTGCCGAGGACTTGAGAAACACCTTGTTTCCTTCGACCGTAGTAACCTCGAAGCGCCCGCGAGCCGCGTTCCATCCCGGCGGCACGGCCTTCTCCTCATAGGACTCGAAATCCTCGGTGAACGGAACCGGTGGCAGCGAACTGACCCGCGCCATACCCTTGATATCCCCGGCGGTAGCGACAACATGGCCGGCCTGCGGCACCTTGTCGCCGCTCACCTTCAACTCACCGCCGGAAACCTCACCCTTGATTCCTTCCAGCGACCAAGCCGCGTCGGCCGCGCCGATCAAGCGCCCCTTGGCATCGAACCCACGCGCCGTGAACTTCTCCGCCGCTCCCGGTTCGAGGACAGCGTCCGCCGGCACAACCTGCACCTGGGCCACGGCTGAGCCCGCCGGAGCTTGGTTGGGCACATCGTTCAGCGCTTTCGGCGTAGCCGATGGCCTGTGCTCACCGCCGATGGCGTAAAGGTCGTTCGCCGTCATCAGGTACACCCGGCCGTTCGCGATCGCCGGAGAGCCGTTGATTTGCGTCGCGCTTCCGTCGGCGTTCTTAAACGTTTCTATGTCGAGCACCTCGGGCTCGGCGCGCCCATTCAGCTTGAAGATATGGAACGTGCCGTCTACATCCGCCACATAGAGTTTGCCGTCGCCGATCACGGGCGAGCCCTTCTGCGCGATGCCAACGTTGTGAACCCACAACTGCTCACCGCTCTTAGCGTCGAACGCCGTCAGGTTGGCGGAATTGTCGACCGCGTACAGAATACCGTCTAGGAAGGCCGGTGAGGCGTACCCGGCTCCGAAGCCGTCCACCTTCCAGGCCTCCTTTGGCTTGCCCTCGGCGATCGCGCTCGCGTCGAGATGAATCAGGCGGCCCATCGCCGTGCTGCCATCCACGTTCTCTTCACTGTGTGACGCGAATACGTCGCTTCCGCTGACGACGACCGAGGAGTTGATCCCTCGCTTGCTGAACGGGAATCCCCAGACGCTCTTTCCTGTCGCTACCTGAAGCGCATAGACTCCGCCGTCGCCGTTTCCGGCGACCAGCAGCCTTTCCCCGTCGATCACACGCACAACAGGCACCGAGTACGTTGTGTCCTGCGGCGCTCCGCCCGGCGTCACCAGCCAAGCGATTTCGCCGGTTTTCTTGTCGAGGGCGCAGAAGCGGTGGCGGGGAATAAAGTTAGCTCCCCAGCCGGCCGTCAGGAAGCTCACGATCACCAGATCGCCATCGAGGATCGGATCGACTGTCCTGCCTCCGAAACCGGAGAACCTGCCGATCTCTTCGTCCAGTGAGCGTTCCCAAACCACCTTGCCGTCACGGTCAAAACACTTGACGATGCCCTCGATGCCGTGTGAGTAAACGTACCCTGTTGCGAGATCGCCCACCAGGCTCGCCCAGCCGACCCGGTGATGCGGAATGTCCGTCTGGAAAATGCTATAGCGATGGTCCCAGCGGATCTTCCCCGTTTTCTCATCCAAACAGACTACGCGCTCTCCCCACTTCTTGGGGTCGTCGGGCTCCGCGAGCGTGATCACGCAAACTCGCCCATCGAGCACAACTGGGGTCGAGCGGCCTCCAATCGGAGCCTTCCAGGCCAGGTTCTCGCCCTCTTGCGACCACTTCGAGGGCAGGCCTGTCTCTCCCGACACGCCGTCGGCGTTAATTCCCCGCCAGGCAGGCCAGTCGGCCGCGCTGAGCGCCGACTGAGCGAGGACGAGGCCAACAATAAATACAATCCGCAGCGCCATGCGTGCGTACATAGGTTTCTCCCGGTCCGCCATTCTAACAAAAGACGTCCCCAACCCCTGTAAGGGTTACAAACGGGCCGTCCCGATGCGATCGAAGACTCGGCTACGCCTGTAACGACCAGGGCTTTGTGCGAATCTCACGGTAGGCGTCCGTTAAGATAGAGGCACGAGCCGTTCCTCGGCCTGTTTATGACTCCCCCCGTCGCCGAAACCGAGGTTTCAGCCGTTGCGCGCACCGCGTCACGGGCGGATATCCTCGGACTCTACCGCCGCATCCGGGGGAACTCGCACTCGATCTGCGCGCCTCTGCAGACCGAGGACTACGTCATCCAAAGCATGGACGACGTCAGCCCTCCCAAGTGGCATTTGGCGCATACCACCTGGTTCTTCGAAACCTTCCTTCTTGAGCCGCATTTAGCCGCCTACCAGCGCTTCCATCCCAAGTATGGCTTTCTGTTCAACTCCTACTACGAAGCCGCTGGAGAGCGCCATCCGCGCTCCCGCCGCGGCTTGCTGTCAAGGCCCACTGTCAGTGAAGTCTACGACTACCGCGCCCATGTCGACCGCCACATGGAGCAGCTCATCGAGCAGGCGGGCGCGTCGGATTGGCCACAGCTTGGTCACCTCGTCGACCTCGGTTTCAACCACGAAGAGCAGCATCAGGAACTCCTCATTACTGACATCAAGCACATCCTCGCCGAGAACCTGCTCAGCCACGCTTACCTTCCTGAGGCCCCCGCCCCTGCCGTGACCCCGGCGTCCCTCCGCTGGATCAGGCACGACGGAGGCCTTCGTGACATCGGCTTTGTGGGTGACGGCTTCAGCTACGACAACGAAGGCCCGCGCCACCGCGTCTACCTCGAGCCCTACCAGCTCGCATCGCGGCTTGTGACCAACGGCGAATACCTTGAGTTCATCAACGACGGCGGCTACCAGCAGCCCCGCCACTGGTTCTCACAAGGTTGGGCGACCGTGCAGGAGCGTGGCTGGCAGGCGCCCTTGTATTGGGAGAAAGCCGACGGTCGCTGGACGATGATGGCGCTCAGCGGTGCGCGTCAGGTCCGTGAAGACGAGCCTGTCTGCCATGTTAGCTACTTCGAGGCAGACGCTTTCGCGCGCTGGAGCGGCAGGCGCCTGCCGAGCGAGGCCGAGTGGGAATGCGCCGCTTCGTCCGAGCCCATTGAAGGCAATTTCTATGACGCGGGGCGCTTCCATCCCGCGCCGGCCGCCGGCTCGTCGAATCAATTCTTCGGCGACGTCTGGGAATGGACTCAGAGCCCCTACACGGCTTATCCCGGTTTCCAGCCGGCCGCCGGGGCCGTTGGTGAGTACAACGGCAAGTTCATGTGCAACCAGTACGTGTTGCGCGGCGGTTCCTGCGCCACATCACGCCGCCATATCCGGCCAACCTACCGTAATTTTTTTCCGGCGGACGCCCGTTGGCAGTTCAGCGGCCTGCGCCTCGCTTCCGACTGATCCAACACGAGAATCAATATGCCAAGCACCGATGGTATCGAGTTCCACGATCACCATCCGCGCGTGGATGATTTTCGTGAAGAAGTTTTGCGCGGCCTGAGCAGCGATCCGAAACAAATCTCGCCGAAGTTCTTCTACGACAAACGCGGCTCGGAGCTGTTTGACCGCATCACGCAGCTCGAAGAGTACTATCCGACACGCGCCGAACTCTCGATTCTCGAGGACCGCGCCGAAGAAATCGCCGACCTCCTCGGCCACGATTGCCTGTTGATCGAGTACGGCAGTGGCAGCAGCCGCAAGGTCGGCCTGCTGCTCGACGCGCTCGAAGGCGACATCACCTACGTCGCCATCGACATCTCGCGCGAACACTTGCTCGAAGCGTGCCGGCGCTTATCCGAGACCTATCCCCAGCTTGAGGTTATCGCCGTCTGCGCCGACTATTCGAAACCTTTTCCGCTCCCGGCGCCTAAGCGCGGCACGCCCAAGAACACAGTCGTCTTTTTCCCCGGTTCGACTATTGGCAACTTCAGCCCCGAGCAGGCGGCCTCGTTCCTTCGCAACACTGCCCGCCAACTCGGGCCTGGCGGCTCGTTGCTGATTGGCGTCGATCTCAAGAAAAACGAGGACACGCTGTACGCCGCCTACAATGACGCCGAGCGCGTCACCGCAGCGTTTAATCTTAATCTGCTCGAACGCATCAACCAGGAACTCGACGCCGACTTCGATCCCTCCACCTTCCGGCACCGCGCATTCTACAACAACGAACGCGGCCGCGTCGAGATGAGAGTTGTCCAATGCAAGATGATCCTGAAAGGAGGGAGTGTTTCCAATACAAGATGATCCTGAAGA
>JAQBUE010000301.1 GCA_027624045.1 Acidobacteriota bacterium | reverse complement strand
TCTTCAGGATCATCTTGTATTGGAAACACTCCCTCCTTTCAGGATCATCTTGCATTGGACAACTCTGGCTCTCACTCGGCTACTGCCTGAGGATGCGGTGATTCCAGTAGACGTTGGCAACAATACCTACTCATTCGGCCGCTACTTCGAGTGCAAGCGCCAGGCGGTGCTGATGTCGGGCTACTTGGGTTCGATTGGTTTCGGCTTCCCGGCTGCGATGGGCGCCTGGGCCGCGACGCAAGAGAAAGACGGAGACTTCGCGGGACGCAAGGTCGTTTCGATCTCCGGCGACGGCGGCTTCGGACAATACCTGGCCGAGTTATTGACGGCAGTGAAGTATGGCATGAATATCACCCACATCCTGTTGAACAACTCCGAACTGGGCAAAATCTCGAAGGAGCAGCGTGCCGGTTCGTGGGACGTATGGCAAACCTCGCTGCACAACCCGAATTTTTCGAAGTATGCCGAGCTATGCGGCGCGCTGGGCTTTCGCGTCGAAGGCGCGAGTCAGTTGGACGAAGCCGTGAAACGCGCTCTGGCGCACGAAGGCCCGAGTTTAGTTGAAATTGTAACCGACCCTGAACTGGTCTGAGCCGCACCGACGAAGAGGAGAATCCAGATGTCCGCCACTATCGAAACTGCTACACAGGCTGCGAAGGTCGCCGTTTGGAGCGAATTACAGGACCGCAAACCAGCCTACGCGCTGGTCGCAAACGTCGACTTAGTCCTCATTCGCCATGGAGACAAGGTCTCGGCGCTCTACGGGCGCTGTCTGCATCGCGGGGCGCTCTTGGCGGACGGATTCGTCGAGGGCGAAAACCTAGTTTGCGGCGTCCACGGCTGGGACTACCGCGTCGAGACCGGCGTTAGCGAGTACAGCAACGAGGAAGCGTTGCAGAAGTTCCGTGCCTGGGTCGATGAAGACGCGGATGCCGTCTTCGTCGATGAAGCCGAGGTGCGGGCGTGGGAGCGGAAGCATCCGCAGCCATATCAACGTGATGAGTATCAGGGGCTCTATGCCGACCTACACGGCGGCCCCGAGGAACCGTTTAACCGGTATATCCAGGATTTGGCCCGGAACGGCCTGAAGAAGACAGGCCATCACGGCCCGGTCTCCGCTATGGGGGTACCTCTGTCTGAGTTGCCCAAGTGGGACGACATACAGATTCTCACAGCACAGTTCGCACGCCAGCCGTTGCTCGACGATGATCCTGTCAATACGGAGTTGATCATTGGGCCCGGCGCCAAGAAGCCCTTGCGGCTAGAGATGCCGCTGTTTGTCAGCGACATGAGCTTCGGCGCCTTGAGCGAAGAGGCCAAGGTTGCGTTGGCCCGCGGAGCAGAGCTTGCTGGTACGGGCATCTGCTCGGGTGAAGGCGGGATGTTGCCGGAAGAGCAGCAGGCGAACTCGCGCTACTTCTATGAACTAGCATCGGCACGATTTGGATGGACCCTCGATAAAGCCGCACGGTGCCAGGCATTTCACTTCAAGAGCGGACAAGGCGCCAAGACCGGAACCGGCGGGCATCTGCCTGGTAACAAGGTCGTCGGCAAAATCGCTGAAGTGAGAGGACTCCCTGAAGGGACGCCCGCGATCAGTCCCGCGACGTTCGCCGATTTGCATACGCCCGCGGACTACCAGCGCATTGCCGATGAAGTACGCGAGGCGTCGGGCGGGATTCCGATTGGGTTCAAACTATCCGCTCAACACATCGAAGACGACATCGATTTCGCCCTCGAAGCGACCGCGGATTACATCATCTTGGATGGACGGGGCGGCGGCACGGGAGCGGCGCCGAACATCTTCAAGAACAATATATCCGTGCCGACCATCGCGGCTCTGGCGCGGGCACGACGCCATCTCGATGAGCGCAAGAGCAATGCGACGTTGATTGTCACGGGCGGCCTGCGCACCGAATCGGACTTCGTGAAAGCGCTCGCGCTCGGCGCCGACGGTGTGGCCTTGGCCAATAGCGCTCTGCAAGCGATCGGTTGTCTCGGGATGCGCGCCTGCCATACGAATAACTGTCCCGTGGGCATCGCCACTCAACGTGAGGACCTGCGGAGCCGCCTTATCGTCGAGCAGTCCGCGCGTAGGTTAGAAACCTATTTGCGTTCAACTGTCGAGCTCATGAGTATCCTCGCGCGTGCTTGTGGTCACGACCGGCTGAGTGGTCTTAGCGCTCGAGATCTCTCGTCGTGGAAACGTGAGATAGCCGATCTCGCCGGCATTTGCTATGCCGGGCCGAAACGCTAAAGAAAACTGATGGATTGAGGAATACAAACCCGGCTTCGACCGTTTTCCAATTAGAAAAGACGGAGGACGGCAGCCGTGGAAAATAGTCTAAATACACTGATCGACTCGATCTACTCTCCTCGAAGGCCTGGCGTTGATCGAATCGGTCGACGACAACAGTTACGCGACAGCGCCCCAAAGCCTCCAGACCAACAGCGCTGGAAATCACTTGCGCCATTGTCTTGAATTCTTTGAATGTTTCTTAGACGGTCCGCACTCTGAAGCGGTTGACTACGCTTCGCGGCGGCGGACCTTGGCCGTCGGCGAAGATCGACTGCTCGGCATGTTGCGAATCGCCGAAGTCGTGGAGCGCCTGGACGGCCTGCGCCCCGTGGGTTCGAATACTCCAGTCTTGGTTCGCGCTGAAGACGAGCTGGGAGACGTTTGGACGCCGTCCATCGTTGGCCGCGAGTTGGAGTTTCTTCGCAGTCACACCGTGCATCACTACGCCCTGATCGCGCTCATTCTTCGAGCGCATCAGGTTCATGTCGCCAGCTCGTTCGGGGTGGCGCCGTCTACGCTGCGTTTTCAGACGGAGGCCTCCGCATGTGCACAGTAACTTGGCTGGTCGAGGAAGATGGCTACTCGCTGTTTTTTAATCGCGACGAGAGGCACTCTCGCGGCATCGCATTCCCGCCGTCGGTTGATCTGCGCAACGGAGTCGAATACCTCTCGCCGACTGACGCCGACGGCGGCGGAACATGGATAACCGCGAACCAGTTCGGCCTGACAATCTGCCTGCTCAATAGCTATCAGCAGGGTCCACAGCGCGATGTCGCATTCGAGACTCGCGGGCGGATTCCGATTGAATTTGCCGACGCCCGGTCGATCGCGGAGGTTGCCGACGGCCTGGAAACTTTCTCGCTCCGTCGTTTCGCGCCCTTCCGCTTGCTTGTCCTGCAGCCGGGAGAGCAGCCCTGGACGTGCTTGTGGAACGGCAGCGTCTTGTCAGGCGACACGGACGCACGCCCGACCATGCCGCTGACTTCCTCGTCTTTTCAGACGGAGCAAGTCGAGGCGGCACGCCAAGATACGTTCCGGCAACAGTTCTGTTTACGCGGTCCCACCAAGGCTGACCTTGAGGCCTTCCATCGAGGGCACAACGGTGAGTCGGGAGCGCATTCGGTGTGCATGCACCGTCACGACGCACAGACGGTAAGTTACAGCCGCGTGACTGTCGACGAGGAATCCGTCTGCTTTGCGTACGCTCCCGGTTCGCCCTGCAACGGCGAAGGCGTGAACATCATCCGGCTTAGCCGTCTACGCGCTCGGAGGCTCCGCTGGGCTGCAGCGGGCTGACATCATGTGGCTCTTAGTTGGACTCGCCTTCTCCACGCTCGTCAGCGAGGACTTAGCCCTACTTACCGCCGGTGCGCTCGTGGCCCAAGGCGAAGTGAATTTGCCGGCGGCTATTTTGGCCTGTATTGCAGGCATCTTCGGCGGCGATCTGCTGCTCTATCTCGCCGGCAGGCTGGGCGGACGCTGGCTATTCCGCTCCTCGTGGGTGCGCCCGTTCGTTTCCAAAGACGCAGTGGTTCGCGCTGCCGATTGGATGGGGGACAACACCTTCACTGTCGTGTTCTTGAGTCGCTTCACACCCGGGCTTCGTCTGCCGGTCTACGTCGCGACTGGGCTCCTCAACCGCAACTTCTTCAAGTTTGCGTTGGCGTTACTGCTCGCCGCTCTCGTCTGGACGCCGCTTGTCGTCGTGTCGGGCGCGCTTTTCGGAGAAACTATGGAATCGTTCACCCTAAAACCGGCAGTTAAGCGAGGCAATCAGCCAGCCTAAACTGGGTTCCGACGACCCTG
>JAQBUE010000067.1 GCA_027624045.1 Acidobacteriota bacterium | reverse complement strand
CACCGCTCATCCTCGTCGCATGGATCTTCGGAGGTAGCGCCGTGGCGCAAGACAAACCGCTCATTGCCAGTAATAGGAGTCTTCAAGAATCAGGTCCCCGGTGAGCGTGCCTACCAAGCGTCGATTCCGATGGACTCACTTTTGCACGACAGGTTCTTTACGATTTACGCCAATGATGTTGGTTTCGTCTCATCACTCGCGTTGGTAGCCGGGCTGGCTCAAACGGTGACGATCATCGCCCGTCAGGAACTAACGGGTGCCGAACTCTGCCGCAGTACCCGATTCATGAGTCAGGGTCAACACATCGCGTTCCTCGTTCGCGACGAGTTGCCATGCACCAATGGTGGTGATGGCATGCTCGAAGTTGTCGGCGGGGGCATCGGGCTTTCAGGATTAGCGTTCTTGGCTGCTGATCAGGGTCTGGGTGCGTTTGTAACGCTTCCGGTCTGGGGACAGCTAAGTGAGCAATAACCCCAAGCATTTCACCTCAGCGGTAGGGCGCAATGGCCGGGCGTTGTGCGGCCTGGCCCCTCTTGCCACCTCGGCGCTGCCAACAATCGACCAGTGGGGACCGGGCTTCGACTGAACTACTACCTGTCGGCAGTAGCCAGTCTCGCCCGTAGGACCCGTGGCGGCCGGCGGCGGCAGCGAACTCCCTCGGTGAAGTCACTGACTGCCCGGTGATTCGGCAGCTCCTGGCTCTGGGGACGCCGGGTGGGTTCTAGGCGGGCTACCCCCTAGCGGGGTGCGCGATGGCTCCTTTCTCGTAAACACACAGGTGCATGCTCCCGCCCGGCGATCTTCCACGCGTCAACGTGCGGTTATCATCTCAGTAGTGGCCGCCTAGCCTTCGCGAGGTGAAACCAGGGTTCCCTGACCTTGTTGGCGGCCAACTTCCAATCTCAGGGAGATCGCGACAGGGAGCGGTCATGTCAAAGAACCAACCCTCAGAGCAAAAGCCTAAGAGCACCCCCGATCGCAACCTTGCACCGAATCTCAGGAAAGCCAAAGACGGTGTTACTCAGTTTGGGGAACGCCATCCTGAATTGCTGCCCGATCTTGACCTACTCAAAGGAAACGCTGACGGCTCGCTTGCTTCCCTGAAGAGACTGTTGGCCGTCGCTGCTGAGGACGATGACAAGATCGTCTACTCCTTTCTCCTCCAGATATGGCTTCTGGTTCAGGGCATTGTAGCCCCGCAAGGGATATTCAACTTCGAACCTTCCAAGCGAGGGAGGGGCCGGCCTCGGGGGAGATTGGGGGTTAAAGCCTACCAGTCAATGCTAGATAACCCTACCCTCTCCTATGGCCAGATCGCGCAGAAGGTCCTGCCTGACGAGTACCTGAAGGATAGAGAGAAGGCCGCGAAACGCGTAAGACGCTCAATCGAGAGCGTACTTCAGAAGATCGGCCCGAAGGACGCTTCACTGTCCGAAGTGAAGGAAGTCATCTCCTACGCACATCGACAGATGAACGCCAAGTCCCGCCAGAAGCGATGAGTACGTGTCACGGCTCGTTCCTAAGAGCCTGGCAACTTATCTGAGAAACAAAATTCCGTCAGTTTTTGTTTGGAAACCTATTCCGGGAAGATTGTGTTTCGTAGACCCGCCTCAGCTTTCTCGGTAGCCTACTTGCAGGGCGACACAGATGAAGCCATCGCACGACGGTATCGAGGAGAAGCACCAGAGGAGAGCGGCAGCATGACGTCAGGGTACTACGCACGGCCTCAGTTTACGAGCACGGCTGCGCGGGTCATGATAGCGGCAGAAGAGAAACGCCAGCCGGAAACCAAATCGAGCATAGTTTCTTTACCACGCATCCTTGATCCCGCCGATCCTCTTGCGACAGCGCGGCGGTGTGTCGCCGAAGAGTTCATGTGCGATGGCGCCAGAGTCTTGCACTACTATCGCGGTGAATTCTTCCGTTGGAGCAATGGGGTTTATGTCGTGTTTCCAGAGCCGGAACTTCGCGCCGAGGTCTATTCCTATTGTGAGGTGTCGCAGGCACAACAGAAAGACGGAAGCACTAAAGCGTTTCGACCTACAGCCCGCAAAGTAAACGACATTCTGGACGCCCTGCGGGCACTGGCTCAACTGTCAGAATCGATTGAAACGCCCGCATGGCTCGAAGAGGTAGCCCCCCTTCCGCCGTCGGACCTGATTCCATGCACCAACGGTCTATTGCACCTGCCGGAACTGCTTGTGCTCGGCCACATTCCAACGTATTTCAATCTTGCCTCTCTGCCTGTAGCATTCGATCCTGACGCACCCAATCCGTTGGAATGGTTACGGTTTCTAGAGTCCTTGTGGGGCGATGACTTGGAGGCCATTGCTTGTCTTCAAGAGATTTTCGGCTACCTGCTGACGACCGACACTCGACAGCAGAAGATCTTCGCGATCTTCGGGCCGAAACGGAGCGGAAAAGGCACCATAGCGCGCGTGCTAATCAAGCTTCTCGGGCAACACAACGTGGTCTCGCCAACTTTGCGGTCGCTTGGTCAGCAGTTCGGCGTGGCTCCGCTCATACATAAACCGCTGGCGATTGTTGCGGACGCGAGACTAGGTGCCCGAAATGACTCCGCCGAAATCCTCGAACGCCTGTTGAACATCTCCGGTGAGGATGCGATGACCATCGACCGCAAATACCGAGATCCGTGGACCGGCAAGCTTCCGACCCGGTTTTTGTTGCTGAGCAATGAGCTTCCACGCATCCCAGACACAAGCGGTGCGCTTTCGGGTCGCTTCGTACTGCTCACACTCACCCGTTCGTTCTACGGGAAGGAAGATATCGAGCTGACGGAGAAACTCTCAAGCGAGCTTCCTGGCATCTTGCGGTGGTCGCTCGACGGACTCTATCGGATGCGACAACGGGGCCGCTTCAACCTGCCGCAATCGTCTCAAGACGTTGTTCAGGAACTGGAGGACTTGGGCTCTCCCGTGGGCGCCTTCGTGCGTGACTGCTGCGTCATCGGGCCGGGGTGCGAGGTTCAAGTCAAGACGATGTTCGAAGCTTGGACGGATTGGTGCAAGGACCAAGGACGCGATCAACCGGGCACTGCGGCCGTTTTCGGACGCAACCTTCGAGCTGCGGTGCCTGGGATCAAAACCCGTGGCAGAAGGCCGTTCAGTCAGTACCTCGGGATTTCCCGTAGATGACTCACGCGCACTCACGGGCAATTCCTATTTGTTGGCCAGAGGCAGAAGGAGTCAATGCATAGAACACAAGAAGAGATCACGCGTGAGACCGCGTGAGTCTCCACCGTTCGGTACTGCAATGCGGTTTGAGATAAACATCGAGGAACTGGCCGGCGAACTCTGGAAGCTCGTCCGTCCGGAGATTCAGTCACTCCAGACGCAGGCTCTTCCATCCTTGCTGTCCCGCAAAGACGCCGCCCGCTACTTGGGCATCAGCGCCCGCATGCTTGATTCGCTCGGCATCCCACGTGTTGAGATCTCAGACCGATGCGTGCGCTACCGTCGTGAAGATCTGGATCGGTTCGCACAGGAGCGCATTCGGGCGTAGAATACTGCCATGGCGACAATACGAAGGAAGGGCCGACACGGCGATGGCACGGTGTACGAGCGGAAGGGATCTCCCTACTGGTGGGTGAAGTTCCATGTAGCCGGAACGCCTGTCTACGAGAGCACCAAGACCAGGGATAAATCGGAGGCCAAACGCTTCCTGCGGCGACGGCTGGGCGAAGTCGCGACGGGGCAGTTCGTCAGCCTGAAGACGGAGCACCTGACGATTGCCGATCTGTGTCAACTGGTCATCGAAGATTACATCGACAACCGGTACCGCTCCCTTCCCGATCTCAGGCGCAAGATCGCGCAGCACATCGAACCGATCGTCGGGAGAGAGCGGGCGATCCAGTTCGGCACGCGCCACGTCAGGCGCTACATCACTCGTCGTCAGCGCGAAGATGCTTCGGCCGCCACGATCAACAGGGAGCTGAACGTCATCCGCCGCGGCTACACTCTGGCCCACCGCTCCGATCCACCGCTCGTCACGCGTATGCCCTACATCGCCACGCTGGCCGAGAACAACATCCGTCGTGACTTCATGGAATACGACCAGTACCTTGCCCTCAGAGCCGAGCTGCCGTTCCATTGGGCGCTGTTCCTGGTGATCGCCTACAACACCGGGGTGCGATTGTCCGAAGTACTGGGAGACAACCGTAAGGAGCGGCTCAAGCAGCCGCTCCTTTGGGAGCGGATCGACAGGGCAGCCAAACGCATCTACTTCCCGGATACGAAGAACGGAGAGTCGCGCATCGTACCTTTCATCGGCGACATGGAAGAGTGGATTGAGATGGCGTGGGAAGACCATGTGCAGAACTGGCCGGAGTGTCCCTACGTGATCCAGAGGTACGGTAAGCCCGTGTACGATCCCCGCAAGACTTGGAACAAGGCGTGCCGGACGATAGGGCTGCCGAACCTCTGGCGGCACGACATGCGGCGCTCGGCGGTTCGGAATCTGGATCGCTCCGGCGTACAGTCGAAGATCGCCACGGCCATCAGCGGGCACAAGACACGCTCGGTGTACGACCGCTACAACATCGTGGCTGACAGGGACCTTTCCGACGCCGCGCAGAAGATGGATGTCTACCTGGAGACGAAACGAGAGCAAGCTGAAAAGGCTTCCGCAAAGCCGACTCAGTGATGGATAGTTACAAAAATAGTTACAGTGCCTGAGAACGCTTGGCCGCAAACGACCGTAAGTCATTGAAAAGAATGGTGGGCGCGCGGAGACTCGAACTCCGGACCTCCTGCGTGTGAAGCAGGCGCTCTAACCAACTGAGCTACGCGCCCTGAAGAGGCGTACCACTTGATTCTAGGAAACTTTGGGCGCGGTTGCAGAGTGGCGCTGCGTGCGCCTTCCTTTGGCTGGGCCCTCGCGGCCTTAGAAGACGACGATCGGGTGGTAGACGAGCGGCATTTTGGCCTCGGCGATGGCGATTAGATGTCCATCACGGTCGACAGCCTTGATGCGTTGTGAACCCTTGCCGACGCCGAAGGCCGACACGCGAAAGTCGCGTCCGTGCGCGATAAGGGTCGCCGTGACGTCGTCGACCCGCTCGATGGGCATCTCCGGCAGCAGGTGCTCGGATCTCATCAAAGCTTCTTCGAGCCGGCCGTCGCTTCGCAGTTTCTCCAACTCTTCCAACGTGTGCGCGAGATCGAGCGTGAACTCGCCCATCGAGGTGCGCCGCAGGCTTTGGACGTGGGCGCCCGGGCCCAGACGTGCTCCAAGGTCGTGTGCCAATGAGCGGACGTACGTACCGGCCGAACAGCGGACCCGTATCCGTGCGTGAGGCCCATCGACGCCCAGGAGACTCAGCTCGTAAACCTCTATTTCCACCGGATCGAGTTCGACTGGTTTGTTCTTTCGAGCCAGTTTGTACGCCGCTACGCCGTCGATTTTCTTCGCCGATATCGCGGGTGGTGTCTGAAGAAACCTACCCCGAAAGTCATCGAGCAACGGCTCCAACTCGTCAGCGGATAACTCCGTTTCGACCGGCTGGGTGGTGGGCTCGCCCTCGCGGTCGTACGTCGTCGTGGCGAATCCGAACCGTAGGACCGCCTCGTAGGCTCGGTCGTGCTTCAAAAAAAAGCGCGAAAGCCGTGTTGCCCGCCCGATCACAAGAGGCAGCACGCCCGTGCCGAGGGGATCAAGCGTGCCCAAGTGTCCCACACGTTTAATACCGCTCAGCTTGCGCAGCTTCTGCACGGCGTCGTGCGATGAAATCCCCGGCGGCTTGTCGAGAACGATAATTCCATCCATTGCGGTCATTATAGCGGGGCTCGTTTTCAGCCAAGCCGCTCAGTTCCGCAAGGCTCGAAAGTTCGGGCAAAGGGAAGCTACGGGTCGGCGAGACGTTTCGTCCGCGTCAAACCAGACGCGGCCGGGCGAAGTCGACGATTCGGGCCGAGCAGTAGCTGGGTGGCTCGACCGGGAAGACCGGGCGTTCGTTAAAAATGCCGGAGTCGATTCCTTCCCAGGCCGGGACGGCATGAGGGCGCGAACGCACAACCAGCGCGTCAGCCCGTTCGAGAAAGGAACGAGAGCTTGCCTTGAAGTCGCTCACCTCGAAGTCGAGTACAGGCAGGTACAGGTCGGGTGTCAGATGGTCGAGAATACTATTGGATTCAATCAAGACGTGCGTCCGGCCGGCCAGGATCTTGCGAAGGGCCGGAATCACTTCATGCAGTTCGCCAATCCGGGTTCGCACCCAGTAGGCTTCACGGGCGCCGGCTTGTAACAGTCGGGATGTATCGCTATCGCCCAGAAGGTCTTCTTCGCGGCTGATGGCGTACGGATGGTCGGGATCAGACGGCGCGCAGTCACAGGCACGGCCGTCGCTGGAGCAGACATTGTGGCCAAACTGCGTCAGCTTGACCGCCGTCCAATCGAACTCAGTGAGCGCCGATATCAAGCCGGCCGCGAGCGATGTCTTGCCAATATTGCGGCTGTGCCCGCCGATGACGAGCAGTTTCATTCCGGAGTGTCGTCCTTTGCATGGGCCTGCAATTCGCGCAACTCGCGCAGTACCTTCGGCAGGCGTCGGAGCGCCGCCAATCCCTTGAGATACTCGCGTAACGGTCGCGCCGGCGTGCCCCAGTATGGCTCGCCGGCCGGCACCACTTTATGCGGCAACACCCCGCAGCCCGAGCCTAGGATGGCGCCGGCCTCGACACGTACTTTGTCCCCCATGCCGACCTGGCCGCCGATCAATGCGTTGTCGCCAATGATGCAACCGCCGGAAAGACCCGTCTGCGCGGCGATCACGACATGTTTTCCGATGATGCAATTGTGAGCGACGTGGACCATATTGTCGAGCTTCGAGCCATCGCCGATCTCGGTCATGGCCAGCGCCGCCCGGTCGACGCAGCTGTTCGAGCCGATTTCGACGTCATTGCCGATTCGCACACTCCCGAGCTGAGGGAACTTCTCGTGCCCTGACGAGTCGAGTTCGTACCCGAAACCGTCGGCTCCCAGCACGCAGCCGGCGTGCAGGATCACGCGGTCGCCGATCTCGACGCCGTGATATACAACGACCCGTGGATAAAGCCAACACCTGCTTCCGATCGTGACGCCGCGGCCGATTGATACTCCGGCTTCGATCACGGTATCCTCACCGATACGGACCGCGTCGGCGATCGTCACATGCGGCCCGATCGAGACGCCTTCATCCAGCACCGCTGATTCCGCGATGACAGCTGTCGAGTGAACGCCGGGCGGGGGGCGGTCAGGTGGATGGAGAATTTGCAGTACTCGCGCGAACGCCTTGCGAGGCTTTGGAACGCGAATGACCGTGCGGCCGTTCAGCGCTGGGGCGTTCTCGGCGACTAAGAGGCAGCCGACGACCGACTGAGCGGCCATACGCAGGGCCTCGTCTCCCGTTGCGAAAGCGATCTGGTCACTTTGCGCCGAGCGGAGGTCGCTGGCTTGGCTGATTTCACGCCCTGGATCGCCTTCCAGTCGGCCTCCCAGTAGCTCCGCGATTTCGCCTGCTGTCATCGGTTCGTTTGACGTGTCTTGCGCGACCGGAAGGTTCCAGAGAACGCCCGCTCCCCTGACTCCCTTTCAATTCCGGCGGCCTCCCTAGTATCGTACAAGTATGTTGAGAATTCGAATCACCCCGGCGGTGTTGCCTGTTGCTTGTGCTTTGTTTCTGTTCGGAGCCGCAGCCGTCCCGGCGTGGTCGTGGGGGCCGATGGGGCATCGCATCGTGGCGAAGATCGCCGAACAGCGTTTGCACCCGCAGGCGCGGATGCGATTTCGATTACTGGCAGGCAAGGGGGCGACGCTCGATTCGGTGGCGAACTGGGCGGATGAGATCCGTGAGGCGCGCCCGGAAACAGCGCCCTGGCACTACATCAATATTGCGCCCGGCTCCAAAGAACTCGATCTGAAGCGCGACTGTCCCGGCGGTGACTGCATCACGGCCAAGGCGCGTGAGTTTCAAGGGCTCGTCCGGCTTGCGATGAAGAAACAGGAGAAACGCCTTGACGCCTTGCGCTTCCTCGTTCATCTCATGGGCGACCTGCATCAGCCCCTACATGCGGGCTTCGCCAGCGACCGCGGCGGCAACGGCATACGGGTCATCGTGGCGGGGGAGGAATCAACGCTTCACGCCTACTGGGACTCAAAGCTGCTCGATGAGAACGTCGAGGACGAGGATGCATTGGTCGCCGAGCTACTGGCGGGCATCAGCTTGGCGGATGAGAAAGAATGCCGCCGCGGCCATCTGACGGACTGGACCTGGGAATCAGCTCAACTCGCATCTGAGGTCGCCTATGGCGCGCTGCCCGACGGCGAACCGAAAACTCTCGATGGCGAGTACGCTCAGCAGGCTTGGGAAACCGCCAAACAGCAACTTACCAAGGGAGGCGTGCGGCTGGCCGCCATCCTGAACGAGATGTGGGGCTACTGACGGGCTTCGACTTCGCACCGCTCGCTATCATACGACTTCATGGGCGTCCATCCGTCGGCTCAAATCGCATCATCCGCCAAGATTTCTCCTGGCGCCGAAATCGGGTCCGGAGTCGTGATCGGCGATTTTTGCGTGGTCGAAGACGAGGTCGTGATTGGGGCGAACACGCGCCTCGAGACGCACGTCGTGGTCAAGCGCTGGACGACGCTTGGCGCGGACAACAAAATTTCAGCCGGTACTGTACTCGGAACCGATCCGCTCGACAAATCTTTCGGCGGCGAGCGCAGCTACTTGCGAATCGGCAACGGAAACATTATCCGCGAGCACTACACCATCAGCCGTGGTACGGAGCGGGAATCCGTTACTGAGATCGGCGACAACAATTACATCATGACGTCGGGTCACATTGCGCATAACTGCAAGGTTGGCTCGAACAACGTGATTTGCAGTTGCGCCTTGATCGCCGGATACGTCGAGATTGAAGATTGGGCCTTCATATCCGGCGGAGTCGGCGTGCAACAGTATGCCCGCATCGGAAGCATGGTCATGATCGCCGGAAACTCGGGCGTGAATGTTGATGCGCCCCCGTATTTCCTCTATGCAGGCTTCCGGATTGAGCCCAAGGGAGTGAATGTCGTCGGGCTGCGCCGGGCCGGGCTCGATACTGAGCAGATTCGGACCCTCAAACGAGCCTTCCGAGTCCTGTTCCGGGCCTCGCTTCCGCTCGATGACGCCCTCAAACGTATCCAGCATGA
Organism: Acidobacteriota bacterium; assembly: GCA_027624045.1. Lineage (GTDB taxonomy): Bacteria > Acidobacteriota > Terriglobia > Bryobacterales > UBA6623 > JAPPLB01. Next base: position 16,506 of record JAQBUE010000067.1, on the reverse strand, counting down.
ATTGCCCAGCGAGCATACGAAACATCTTGTCGATTTCGTGCGAAGCTCAAAGCGAGGCATTTGCCGCCGCTAGCCAGGCGCGCCTCGTCGAGCGCGATATCTCTACTTGTGGAGTAACTGATGCCGATTCTCTCCTCCAAAACAGCAAGAGTGCTCTTCAGCGCGATCCTGTTCCTTGTTTTTACGAGCGTGCCGTCAAGCGCCGACGAGGGCATGTGGCCCTTCAATCATTTGCCGCTCCAGCAGATCAAGAAGCTGCACGGCGCGGACCTCGGCTCGCAGTTCGTCGACCGTTTGCAGCGCGGCTCCGTTCGCTTCAACAACGGAGGCTCGGCATCCTTCGTATCGCCTCACGGGCTCGTGATGACGAACCATCACGTTGCTTCCGACTGCATCAAGAAGCTCAGCTCGAAAGAGAAGGATTACATCCAGGACGGCTTTTATGCCGCCGAGCAAGCGGCTGAACTCAAGTGCCCCGACCTTGAAATCAATGTATTGATGAGCATCGAGACTGTGACCGATCGAATCAACGCGAGGGTTACCGAGGGTATGGCCGAGAAAGACCGCTTTGACGCGCAGCGCGCCGCCACCGCCGACGCCGAGAAAGCATGCAACGACGAAACCGGCCTGCGCTGTGATGTCGTGAAGCTTTACGAAGGTGGCATCTTCGACCTCTACCGCTACAAGCGCTACACGGATGTCCGTCTCGCCTTCGCGCCGGAATTCCTGGCGGCATTCTTCGGCGGCGACCCCGACAACTTCACCTACCCTCGCTACTGCATGGACGTCTCGTTCCTGCGCGTTTACCAGGACGATAAGCCCATCGCGTCCCCCGCCTATCTGCCTTGGAGCAAAAGTGGCGCCGCTGCCAACGAGGTGGTCTTCGTATCTGGTCACCCAGGCAGCACGAATCGCTTGATGACAGAGGCGCAGCTTCGCTTTGACGCCGAGCAGCGCGTCCCGTTCATGCTCGATTGGTTACACACCATGGCCAAAGGGTTGCGCGCCTTCGGTGAGAAGGACGAAGAATCAGCCCGCCTGGCGCGCGACGAACTGTTCCGTTTCGACAACAGCATCAAGGCCTACACCGGCATGTACGGGGGATTGAAAGACCCGAAACTTATGGCCGCCAAGGCCACGGCCGAAACTGAATTGCGCAATTCGATCAAGAGCGATCCCGAAAAGCAAAAACAGTTTGGCTCGGCCTGGGATGAGATCGCCGCCGCGCAGAAGGTCAAGCGCTCCATCTACGACGAATACCGCCTGCTCGGGTCACTCGGTTTCTACTCGCGCTACATCACCTTCGCGAGGCACCTCTACCGCCTGTCGGAAGAGCTGCCGAAACCGAACGCCGAGCGCCTGCCGGAATACAACGAGGCCGGGCTGGAGTCGCTCTATCAGCAAATATACTCCCCGGCGCCGATCTATGACGATGCCGAGATCGTGAAGCTGACGCAGTCGCTCACGTTCCTGAAGGAACGATTGGGCGAGCAGCATGCGGTAGTGAAGAAGGTTCTAGGCGGCCGCGCGCCCGAGGAGGTCGCCCGTGGCTTGATCACCGCAACCAGGCTGAAAGATGTGGACTTCCGCAAGGAACTCGGCGCCGATCAGGCGAAGAAGGCCGGCGCGTCGGAAGATTCGATGATCGAGCTTGTCCGCGGCATCGACAAAGCAGAGCGTAAGCTACGCAAGCAGTATGAAGACGAAGTCGAGGCCATTGAGGACGCGCACGGCTCGCGAATCGCGCAGGCTCGGTTCGCGGCGCTCGGCACCGGCGCCTACCCCGACGCCACCTTCACGCTGAGGCTGGCTGTTGGCGTCGTCAAGTCGTATCAGGAAGCCGGCAAGACGATCGCCCCGTTCACAAAGTTCGGGGGACTGTTTGAGAAAGCCACCGGCAAAGACCCCTACATCCTGCCGGAAAACTACAAGGAGCGCAAAGCCAAGGCTGACCTCTCGACTCCCTACAACCTCGTATCCACCAACGACATCACCGGAGGGAACTCCGGAAGCCCGCTCGTCAATAGACGGGCCGAGGTCGTTGGCATCATCTTCGACGGCAACATCCAGTCGCTGCCCAATAATTTTCTCTACTCGGAAACACAGGCGCGAGCGGTAAGCGTCGACTCTCGCGGCATCATGGAAGCGCTCACGAATATCTACCAAGCCAAGCGCATCGTGTCCGAGTTACAGTCAAATCGCTGATCCCGTGGGGGCCGCTCACGGTCGCTCCCACAGCAGAGACAGGGCGCATATGTGAATGCGCGCGCCTGCGGGCAAAGTCCGCGGAGGCGCAAGAGGACGTCCGAAACGTCACCCGCGCTAAGATGATTCTCGGATGAATCCGCTCCTCCGAACCGCACTTGTCGCCTGCGCTCTCGCGGCAATCGCCCAAGCCCAATCACCGCCGCTCGACGCCTACCAGCAAGCCGTTGCCGAGGCGACAGATCTCGAACGGCGGGGCAACCTCAACGCTGTCATCGAGAAACTCACTCCGTGGGTCGCGCAGTTCCCGCGGCGAGCCGAGGGCCGGCATCGTCTTGGCATTGCTTTCTATCAGCAGCAGAACCACCCGGCCGCCATCGAACATCTTGCCGCGGCTCTCAAGCTGGAAGCTGAAGACTCCCCCGCTTGGCGCCAAACGGTCGAACACCTCGGGCTCGCCTACTACTTCAGCCACCGCACGAGCGACGCTTCTCCGCTACTTGAAAAGACACTCCAGTGGAAGACAGGCGACACCTACCTGCGCTATGCGCTTGCCATGTGCCACGTCTACAGCCACGAACCCGAACAGGCCCGCCGCGTGTTCGCCGAGCTTTACGGCATCCCCGCCGAGAGCACCCAAGCCGCCTTGCTCGCTTCGCACTTCATGAATCGCGAGAACTTTTCTTCCGAGGCCGAAACCCTCGTTCGCCAAGCGCCAGAAGTCGATCCCTCGCTGCCCGACCTACACTACCGCCTCGGTGTCATCGCTCTCACCAACGGAGATCACACCGAAGCGGCGGAACGTTTCCGGGAAGAATTGAAGCGCAACCCGCTGCATCCCATGGCGTGGCATTACCTCGGCGAAGCCTACGCGCAAAGCGGCGAACTCGAAGACGCCATCGCCGCACTCGAACGCGCCATCTGGCTTAACCTCCGCAACGTCCCCTCCTACTTGCTGATCGCCGGCGTCTACAATCGACGGAACCAATACGCGCTTGCCGAGAACGCCCTACAGCAGGCCCTCTCCCTTGACCCACAAAACTACGAAGCCCGCTTCCTGCTCGCGCGCATCTATCAAAAAACCAATCGCCCCGACCTTGCCAAGCAAGAAATGGCCCGCGCCACACAACTTCGCAAAGCAAACCCCTGACTTGCCGCAAGGCTCCAGTTCCAGCCTAGCCGGGTCGCGAGTCCTCGCGATCTAGGACCACTCATCTCCACTCAACCGCCCGATCAACACACCGATCAATACCACCACCAAATAATGCAAAATAAAACCAAGTGCATTCGTTCATCTCCGCAACGGCCCTCCTAACGCTTTCGCTCTCCACACTTCCCGGCCAACAGATCGCCACGAAAACGCCTCCTGCTCCGTCACCCCACGCCGCCCAAAGCGTCCGCTATATTGACGCCACCAAAACCTCCGGCCTCGGCCGCTTCCGACATGTTGGCGGCGACGCCCAAAAGCCGTATCTGCCGGAACTCGCCGGTTCCGGCGTCGCTCTACTCGACTACGATGACGATGGCCACCTCGACATCTATCTCGTCAACGCCCTATCCCGCCCCGGCAACGCCGACAAAACCGATCAGCCCGGCTCCGCGCTTTTCCGCAACAACGGCGACGGAACGTTTACTGACGTAACCGAAAAGGCCGGCGTCGGCAATCATCGCTGGGGCACGGGCGTCTGCGCCGGAGACATGAATAACGACGGCCACACCGATCTGTACGCCGCCAATCTCGGCTCCTCGCGCCTTTACCGCAACAACGGCGACGCAACATTCACTGACATCGCGCCTCGATCAAACGTCGACATCAATACCTGGGCTACCGGTTGTGCATTCGGCGACTATGACCGCGACGGAGATCTCGATCTCTATGTCGCCGCCTACGTCAATTTCGACTGGAATGCCCCGCCACCCGCCGGCGAGTCCAGCGGCGCCGCGGCTCCCGAGACGTCGTCAGCAACCAATGCCCCGGCCGCTGACCAGCCAGCAGGAACCATGGGCGCGGCCTACAATCCCAACGCTCCCTTCTGTACTTTCCTCGGCCTGCGCGTTGCCTGCGGCCCGTTGGGACTACCGGGCGCGAAAGACTATCTCTTTCAGAACAACGGCGACGGGACTTTCCGCGATGTCACCAAACAAGCCGGTGTCGAAGACGCCGGGAAGGCCTACGGATTCAGCGTTGCCTGGGTCGATCTTGACGACGACGGCTGGCTCGACCTCGTGGTCGCCAACGACTCCAATCCCAATCTCGTCTACCATAACCAGGGCGATGGAACATTCCAGGAAGTCGGTTTGCTGAGCGGACTCGCGACCAACGCCGATGGCCGTGAGCAAGCCTATATGGGCATGGCCGTGGGCGACTATGACCGCGACGGCCGCGCCGACTTCTTTTTCACCACCTTCTCGAATGACAGCTACACGCTCCACCACAACAACGGCGACATCGATTTCGACGACGCCACCGGTCCGGCCGGCCTTGGCAGTGTGACACTGCCTTTCCTAGGCTGGGGCGCCGAGTTTCTGGACTACGATAACGACGGCTTCCTCGATCTCCTCGCCGCCAACGGGCACGCGTATCCCCAAATCGATCGGCGTCAAGCCGACACCAGTTACCGCCAACGCCCCTTGCTATTCCGCAACATCGAAGGCCGCCGATTCGCCGACATTGGAGGCAACCTCGGGTCAGCCTTCAATCAGCCCAGAAGTTCGCGCGGAGCGGCCGTCGGCGACCTCGACAATGATGGCGACATCGACATCGTACTCAACAATCTCGACGATATGCCGACCCTACTCCGCAACGAAGGCGGCAACCGGGCAGGCCACTGGATTTCGCTCCAGCTCATCGGCGACCCTTCTCAAAACACGCCCCGGGACGCCATCGGAAGCGTCGTCTATTGCCAAACCGGGGGCGCGCGCCAGCGAGGCGAAGTCGCGTCTGGACGAAGCTACATCTCGCAAAGCGATTCGCGAATCCACTTTGGTCTAGGGAAGGCCGAAAAAGTAGACCGCCTGCAGGTCCGCTGGTCCAACGGCAAGATCGAAGACATCGAAATCCCGGCAGTCGATCGCGCCTACATCATCGTCCAAGGGAAGGGAATTCAAGTGAAGGACGTTCCGTAGAGGCTAGCCGAACCAGCTCATTCTCGCGCCCCCTCCCCTCAATCGGATACCTTGAGTCTGAGCGATGCGCAGACGAGACTTCTTACGATGCCTGCCAGTCCCTCTAGCCGGACTGGCCACCGCCTGCCGCGACGCGGTCTCGCGGCGGGTGGCTTTCGTGCCATCCGGCGTCCCGTCTCTCTACTGGGAATGCTGCCGCGCAGGCGCTCTCGCCGCCGCCAATAACTATGCAGCCGTCGTGCGTTGGGAATCTCCGAGCCGACCCGACCCTGCCGCCTCGCAACGCGCCATCCTCGGAGCTCTCGTCGCTGGCCAGCCCGATGCCATAGTCATCTGCCCGGCTGATCCGGCCGATTTGGCCCCGCTCCTACAGCAAGCATCGCAATCCGGTATCGCCGTCGGCTTGATCGATACGCCTTGTGAAACTGCTTATGCGGTATGTGTCCGCAGCGACATCGCCGAAGCGGGCCGCCTCGCCGCGCGGTATCTCGCCGCCAAGATTCCAGAGGGTGGCAGGGCAGCCATCGTCGTCACCGCCGGAGATCAAAGCGACCTCTCAGAAGACGCCCTTATCGACGAACTTGGAGGCATGCCGAAACCTGTCAGCGTAGCCGAGCGGCCTCTCAACTTCGCCGATGAGATCGCGGCGCTCCGGCAGGCCGACGCCCTGCTCCGCGCTTCGGCCAACATCCAGGGCGTGTTCTGTGCCGCGGAACGAACGAGTATCGCACTGGCCCGTGCCTCGCGCGGCATCGGCAAAACGCCCCCGATCGTTGGATATGGCAGCGACTTTGCTCTCCAGCAAGCCCTGCGCGATGGCGCCATTGATGCCCTCGTCGTCCCTGACGCTTTTCAAGTCGGTTACTCCGCCCTCGAAGCGATCGTTGGCCCTTCCCGAGATGCGCCGACCGCCGGCCTCGATATCGAAATCCCGCCGCGCCTCATCACTCGCGACAACCTCGACTCCCAAGAAACTCGCGCCTTCCTGGATGCCGCCTTCCGGCGCGCCGACTGAGTCCAGCCCCCTAACTCAACTTCGAGTAATCAGGCATTCATTCCCCAGTGAAATGCAGGGCACGGCATGCCGACTGCCCTGGCGGTGTTCTCGATGTGGGCGAGCGGAGGAACTAGCCGACCTTAATTTGGTGGGCCCGGAGCGTTTCTTCCGAGACCGTAATACCGAGCCCGGGCGTATCAGGAACGGTCACAGTGACTCCGTCCTGCTGGATACCCTCCGCCATCATCGACGTTAAGAATTGCGGTCCGTTGAGTTCCGGGGGCAGCAACAGGTCGAGCGTCGAATAGAGGTGAATGGCGGCCATGAAGCTGACGCCCGCGTCGGTCAAGCCGCTGCCGAGCAAGCCCAGGCCATTTGCCTCGGAAACGACGGCGCTCTTGTAGCAATTTGTAACGCCACCGCTTTTCGGGACCTTGAGAACAACGAGATCGGCGGCATCAAGGCGCGACATCCGCGCCACGTCGAATGAAGAAAAGCAGCCTTCGTCGATCGCGACCGGGTAGGGGCTCTTCTCCCGAGCGCGGCGCATGCCCAGCCAATCTTCGCTGCGTACAGGCTGCTCGAAGCAGCGGATCTTGTCGAACTGAGCAATTGCGTGTAAAAAGCGTTCGAGCGCGATTGACTGATACGACTGATTGGCGTCCAGCCAGATCACTGCGTCCGGCCGCGCATCGCTGATGGCCCGCAACCGCAGCACGTCTTTATCCGTGTCCCCCGACACCTTAACCTTGAAGCACCAACAGGCTGGCCAGCGCGCAACCTCCGCGGCCATTGCGTCGGGCTCGTCGATACTGACGGCGTAGCAGAGGTCGAGAGTGTCATGCACCTTGCCGCCTAGCAAGGCGTGGACAGGCTGCCCGCTGATCTGTCCCGCGAGGTCGAGGAAAGCAATTTCGATGGCGCTCTTCGCGAACGGAGCGCCGTTGCTGACGGCGGGACGTATCCTGGCGTCCATCTCTTTCTTCAGCGCGTTCCACTCAAAAGGAGAACGGCCGATGGCAATTGGTGCGAGGTGATGCTCCAGCGTACCGACTACGGCCTCGACCGTCTCATAACTCCAGTTCGGAACTGTTGTGGTCGCGCCCCAGCCAACGTGTCCGTCATCGGTTGTCGCTTTGACGTAGACGTACTTACCGGGCAGACCCTTACCGCCCACTTGGCCGACGCCGATATTGAAAGCCGTGCGAAACTCGATGCCGACCGGAATGACTTCGACCTTCCGGATACGGGTGCCTTTGCGGTCGGCGGCGCGGGCGCCGCTCGCCCAGCCGGAGGACATTGCGAATCCCCCAGCGGCCATTGCCAGACCGAATCTACGGCGGTCGGTTTTCATCGTGAACACTCCGGTACGGCAAAAATCATGCCGTCTTTAGTTGGAAGGTGTGACGCGGCGTGCCAAAGCAGGCCGTTGGTCCAGCGGCAGGTTGGAAGCCTGCACCTGCGGGGGGCGCTGCGAATCTGACCCGCCGTCTTCTTTCGGAGACTGCAAGATCTCCATGCCGTGCTCGGTGAAAAGAACCCGCCGAACCAGCCCCGAAAGTCCGACAGGCGGCATGCCGTCTCCGTTGAGAGACACCGCAAGGCCGCCGGCGTTGCCCACGAGCAAAAGGACGTTCTGATCGGCTTCGACGCTCTCAGAATCTCCCGGGCGAAAAGTGCGCTGGAAGATCCGCTGTCCGTCAGCAACCGCCCGGATCCAGACCGTATCCGTCATGGACAACTCCACATGCACGGCCTTAACCGGTTTCGGGTCAGCATAGGGGGCCGCGCCGGTGCTCGTAGCGGGCGCTGAAGCTGCGGGCGTCGATGAGGGCTGGTCTGAACCGTCATACTCGCTGAGAATCGTTTCGCTTATGGCCGAGAATCCGGAATTCCAATCCCATTGGGCGAATATGACGGCGCCCGCGACGAGGGTCAGTACGAGCGTCATGATGATAGGCGGTGTTACCTGGTACCGTCGAGCACGCTCAATGATGCTCTCGACTAAGCTCGCGCCGAGGTTTTGGGGAAGCGCTTCCGTTGCGACCACGGCCTCGGCCGGTTGCGTCAACCGCTTGAACTCCGCGACGATCGCGTCCTCATCCAAACCGGCATGGCGCGCATACTGCCTTACGAAAGATGTACTAAAGAGGCCACCGGGAAGTTCGTTGAACTTCTCCGTTTCGATCGAGCGCAGCATGCGAACGCTCACATGGGTGCGAGCCGCTATCTGCTCAAGCGTGACCCCGTTGGCCTCCCGCTCGGTACGCAGCCGCTCTCCAAAGCCTAGATTGGGCGAAGCCATAGCCACTTAAGGTTATAATACTCGGGCAGAGCGGCACAACATCCGCAACCGGCCTTGGTCGCTTTATTAACTTCGGAACCCGCTCCGCGACCGGGATTCAATAGCCAGAGTTGTAGTTCGTTATCTAGTTCGTGCCGGATCAGATGTCTCAGGCCTGCCCTCTTCTCTCGGTCGTCGTCAATTGGAATCGCGAGAATTTTCTTCGGGCCCGTCTCGACCCGTTGCGCTCACGGACTTTCAGGGACTTTGAGTTAATTGTAGTCGATGATGGCTCGACAGATGGTTCACGCGACGCACAGTCGGATTGCGCCTACCCCGGCGCTCCCTGGATACTGAATTCCACGAACCGCGGGTTCTGTGCCGCGGCGGATCAAGCCATCGCCACTGCGCCCGCGGCAATGCCGCGAAAAAGAAGGAGGTCGAGAAATTCCGCAAGCTCAGTCCGGCTGCGGTGCGAGCCATCCCGCGACGGTTTTGGATCCCGCTCAGTGACCTGGTCTGGAAAGTAAGCTGATGTCTCAATCGCATATCGACATCCGCAACGGCGCTTCGGGGGCTTGCCCGCGCTGTGAGAGCGATGCCTACCTGACGCTGTTCCAGGCGCCGGATCGCTTCGATACCGCCGACGGACGGCGCTTCCACGTTATCGAGTGCAGCCGATGCGCGCTAATCCGCCTCGACCCGATGCCGGACGCCGAGGAGATCGCCTCGTTCTATCCACCGAGCTACTGGTGCGAATCGGACCGTTCAGTGGCGGGACGCTTGGCCGAGATGTACCGGCGCCTTGTGCTGCTCGACCACGTCCACTTCGTGACGCATGATATCGATCGTTCCGCACCGATTCTCGACATTGGGTGCGGCGGCGGCTCGCTTGTCGATGCGCTGCGAAGGAGAGGGCTGAAAGCTTACGGACTCGACGCGTCGCGAATCGCGGCGAGCCGCGCGAAGAGCAACTACGGGCTGACAGTTACGCACGGCACGCTGGCCGATGCTCCTTTTGCCGCTCGCGCGTTCAGCACCATCACGCTGTGCCATGTGTTGGAGCACGTACCGAATCCGATGCTCATGCTGGAGGAGTTGGCGGCGTTGCTGAAACCTGGTGGCAAGCTCTTCGTGCAGGTTCCCAATGCCGCCTGCTGGCAGTTCCTGCTACTGGGGAAACGTTGGAGCGGCCTTGATGTACCACGGCATCTGATTCACTTCCGGTCGGTCGATCTTGAGGACCTGCTCGAAGCCACTGGCTTCGAGGTGCGGCGCCGGAAGTTCTTTTCCTTGCGTGACAACCCGGCGGGACTGGCCACAAGCATCTGGCCGGCGATCGACCCGGCGCTGCGCCGCATGCGAGGAGTTCGCGAGAATGCAAGCCTCAGAATGCTCAAGGACTTGAGCTTTCTTGCCCTGACCCTGGCCGCCGTACCATTCACGTTGATCGAAGCAGCCGGAGCCGCCGGTTCGACTGTGATGATCGAGGCCGTTCGCCGGGGAGGGTCTTGAGTGGCGTCAGACGTGCGGTGCCTCCTGTTTCCCGCGGTGGCGGCTGTGGCGGGAACCGCCGGGCTGTTTCTGCCGTCATTGGATTGGCTGGATCGCAAGCAAGACTTCACACTGGATTGGATATGTATTGCCGAAAAGCGCTGATTATCGGCCTGCTGATGGCGGCTGCGGCCAGTTGTTCTGAGCCACCAACCGTTGCGGGGTCCTTCTTGAATGCCGGCGAGGGAGCGCTTGCCTGGACGGCCAAACTTGTTGAGCTGGGGCCGCGTCCGCCTGGTTCGGAAGCGCACCGCAAGCAGCAGGCCCTCGTTGTCGCGGCCTTGCGCGCGACCGGCGCGGACGTGGAAGAACTTGCGTTCACCGCTCAGACGCCCTTGGGGCCGGTTGCGATGAAGAACGTGATCGCCAAATTCTACGGGGCGAGTGATCGCATTGTTGTTATCTCCGGCCACTACGACACGTTGAGCCGCTCTGGCTTGCACTTCGTGGGAGCGAACGATGGCGGTTCTTCAGCGGGCCTGCTGCTGCAGTTGGCCGAAATACTCGCTGAGCGAAAGCTACAGGACGATGTCTGGCTGGCCTTCTTCGATGGCGAGGAGTCGTTTGTTCAATGGACAGGAAGCGACCACACCTATGGGAGTCGTCATCAAGCCGCGCAATGGTCAGTCGACGGAACCGCAGCGCGAATCAACGCTCTGATCAACGTCGATATGATCGGCGACGCGGATCTGCGGCTCGTCTACGAACAGCAGTCAACGCCCTGGCTAAGAGACCTGGTGTGGGACGTGGGCGTGCGGCTCGGTTACACCGAAGTGTTCGCCGACCGCAGCCCGGCGTACATCGCGGACGACCATGTTTCGTTCCTGCAACTGGGAATCCCGGCAGTCGATCTGATCGATTTCGAATACGGCGGCGGCAACAGCTACTGGCACAACGAGCACGACACCATGGATAAGCTCAGCGCCGCGAGCTTTGGCGTCATGCTGCACGTGGTGCTGGAAACGATCGAGCAGTTGGCGGCCCGGCCTTAAGCCGCTCCGCCAACGTCGCGTGGTTTCAACCGGTTTTGCACGCGTGTTTCAGATCAGAATAAGTATGATAACTTCATGCTGGTTCATACGACTCGCGAAAGGACCCAATGGCCAAATTGACGATTTCCATGCCCGATGCGATGGGCGAATACGTTGCTTCTCGTGTCGAGACGGGGCAGTACGGCAACGTCAGTGAGTATTTCCGCGACCTCGTGCGCCGCGAGCAGGAACGCAAGAACGCGGCTGAAGAACTGAGCCGGATGCTGGCCGAGGCGGAGGCAAGCGGCATCAGTGAGCGCAAAATCCCGGATATCATGAGGAAGGTTGAAGCCGACCTGCGCGCTGATGGCCGACTATGAACTGACCAAACAAGCCGACCGGCGGCTAGCTGACATTTACCGATACTCGATCCAGAAATTCGGCTTGAAAACGGCTGGGCGCTACCTCACGGGAATGCACCAGGCGTTCGCGCTGCTCGCCGAGAACCCGCTCCTCGGCACGGGGCAGGAGTTAGTCAACCCGGGCTCTCGACGACTGGTATACGCGTCCCACGTGATCTACTATCGTCCGCTGGAGGCAGGTGTGCTCATCCTCGAAGTGTTGCACGAGGCGCAGGACCCTGCGAGGGATTGGGCGTTCTACCGCCACTAGCGGTGCTCCTCGTGGGTGCAGCCGGGAAATTCATTCAGCGCGGTGTTGCCCTCGTAGCCCAGTTCGTCAATCAGCCCGACTTCGGTGGAGTAATAGTGGTCGACGGTGAGGTCTTTAAGTATCTGGAAGAAGTCACCCTTCTCACCCGCGGCTTGCGAATACTCTTCGAGCAGTTTGACGCGGTCGCTTTCCTCGATGTCCGCGAAGCCGGACGCTACCAGATTGTTTAGCTCATCGAGAAACGCTTCTGGAGGGTCATCCTGCCCGGTGAGGGTTTTATCAATCATGCGGTCGACACCCAGGGCAGTTGCGCCGGGTGTTTCTGTGGCGGGGATGATCATGTCAACAAGCACCCTGAGAATCTTGAACTGCTCTCGGGTCAGCGCCCTGGGTTGATAGGTTGCCTGAGCCAAGGCTGCGGGCGACAGCGAAGCGAGCGCGGCTGAGGCAGCGGCCCCGGCTGTGATCTGTACGAGAGCTTGGCGGCGCGTGGTTTGATCAGGCATGCTTGATGGTCCCCTCTTACAGATCGCCTCGGTCTTTCATCCGCATGATATTTTCGGCCGCGCGAATAGCAAGCGCGACGATGGTTAGCGTGGGATTCTTCTCGGGGAAGGTTGTAAAGCTGCTGCCGTCGACAACGAAGAGATTCTTGATCTCGCGTGTCTGATTGAATTCGTTGAGGATCGAGGTCTTAGGGTCTCTGCCCATCCGCACGCATCCGACTTCGTGGGACGCGAAACCGCCGGGGCCCTTGAGCTGCGCCCGGAACGCGACGCTTGCCGCGTCATAGAGTTTGTGGCAGCCATCGAGCATGGCTTTATACATCGCGATGTCGTTCGGTTGCCAGTGGAACGTCACGCGCGGCAAGGGCAGGCCGTAGTCATCCACAAGAGTCGGGTGCAGCGTGACACGGTTCTCGGCGTGCGCCACGACTTTTCCGAAGGCGAGCGCTGAGGTATGCGCCGGTTGAAGGTCGCGGACGCGCCGTTTGAAATCACGTCCAAAGCCGGGAACGAAGCGCGCATGGTGCGGCCGCATGTAACCGCGCACATTGAGCTGAATGCCGAAGCCGCCGGCGTAGTCGGCGCCCTTGGCGGTCTCGGTTCGCGGGATGTAGGCATGGTCGAGCGCGCCATCCTGATTGCCGGGCTTGGTGCCGACGAGATCCTTGAGGTAGCCCTGTACCTCTCCGGTGATGTGCCCGTGGAGATAGCGGCCGACGATGTCGTTGTTGTTGGCGAGGCCGTTGGGGAAGCGCGCTGATCGCGAGTTCAGCAGTAATCGCGCGGATTCGATATTGCCGCCGCACACAGCGAAGACATCGGCATGGATCTCTTCTTCGCGCCGCGAATCGCGTTCGAAGATGAGCGCGGATTGGACGCGGGCTTCGTCGCCGGTGCGCAGTTCACGGACCATCCAGCCACTGCGGAGAGTGAGACGGCCAGTGCGGCGTGCCCGAGGAATCACGTGCTCGGCGGTATTGAAGATAGCCGAGACGCCGCAACCCTGCATGCAATGGCCGCAGTAGTGGCAGGGGGCGCGGCCGTGCCCGGCTTCGGTGGCGAGAGCCTTGCGGACGGGGATGACGCGCATCCCAATCTTCTTCGAAGCCCGCGCCAGAATGCTCTCGGAACAACGCAGGCTGAGCGGTTTAATGAAACGGCCATCGGGCAAGACTTTGAGGTTTTCGCGCGTGCCGCAGACGACCATCAATTCTTCGGCCTTGTCGTAGTAGGGTGCGATCTCGTCGTAGCTGATCGGCCAATCTTCCTCGACACCGTTGACGGACCATTCGCGGAAGTCGTCTTCGGAGAAGCGCAGAGCGACGGCGTTCCAGTGAGTCGTGCGGCCTCCGATTACGCGGCCGCGGCTGACGGAGATGGCATCGCCTTCATAGGTCACGGGCTCACGCTTGGGGTCGGCGGTTACATCAGGAACGGCGACGGGCTGGGTTTGATCGTATGGCCAACCGTGGGTTCTGAGCTTCGAGGGGTCGCGGTATTTGCCGGCTTCGATAAGAGCGACACGGGCGCCGCGGCGGGTGAGTTCGCCGGCCAGGGCGCCCCCGGCGGCGCCGGATCCGATCACGCAGACATCGAATTTTTCGGCGGGCATGCTGGGTCAAGGCGCGGCGTGACGCCGGACCGGATGGCTCCATTCTAGCCTGCTCATTGCTACTGGTCGGAAACGGCTGACGGCTGCTGTAATAGACACATGGATACACCTTGGGGAGACGTTGCGGTTCGCGACGCGCACGCGCATCTTTTTTCGCGGAACTTCTTCCGGATACTGGCTTCGCAAAAGCCCGGACTTCCGGCCGAGAACCCCGAGCAGACTCTGGTCGAGCAACTCGCCTGGGATCTGCCACCGGAGGACACGACCGAACTGGCGGGCCGCTGGGTCGAGGAACTCGACAAGCACGGAGTCGAGCAAATCGCGCTGATGGCCAGTCTTCCTGGTGATGAGCAATCGGCCGCCGACGCCGTGCGCGCCTTTCCGCAGCGTATCCACGGCTATTTCATGTTGAACCCTCTTGCGCCCGACGTCGTCACAAAGGCGCGCCAGGCCATCGATAAGCTCGCACTCAAGGGCATCTGCCTGTTCCCGGCGATGCATCGTTTCTCGGTGCAGTCCGAAGCTCTGTACCCGATCTACGAGCTGGCGGCGGAACGTAAGATCGTGGTGTTTGTGCACATGGGAGTCTTGACCGTTGGCATTCGCAAAAAGCTAGGATTAGCGTCGCGATTCGACATGAGTTTTTCGAATCCCATTGACCTGCATCGCGTTGCGCTTGAACATCCGTCGGTGAACTTCCAGATCCCGCACTTCGGCGCTGGTTATTTTCGCGAAGTCTTGATGCTGGGCGATTTGGCACCGAACGTTTATCTCGATACGTCGAGTTCCAATTCCTGGCTGAAGTACCTGTCGCCGCGGCTGAGCTTGAGCGACGTCTTCCGCCAAACGCTGGAAGTCTACGGCCCGCAACGCTTGCTTTTCGGCTCGGACTCATCGTTTTTCCCGCGCGGCTGGAACGCAGCGGTGATTGCGGCGCAGATCAAGATTCTCGAAGAACTTCAGGTAAGCGCCGAAGATGCCCGCGCGATCTTGGGCGGCAACCTGCGGCGATTGCTGAGTTAGATTCTTCGCTAGATCGCTGTGCCCTCGACGCCAGGTTCCCAGCGGCAAACCGGCGACAGCGCTGGCGATCACCGCAATGATTCCCCTTCTTGTAGTTATCGACATCATCGAGATAACGTGTTGTTTCCATGGTGTTTGTTAGATCCCGGCCAGGCTCTCTCGCGCCGTCCGCCAGATTTCTCATCGATTGCCGAAGTTGCACGCCTTGGTCTGCGAGGAAGATGGCGCCGTTCATGCCGGTGGGTTCGTTTGGTAAAAAGGTGAGTGGAGCTTTGCAGGTCGCCGCGGCGGGAGTGGGGATGCCACACTTTGCATCATTTTGCAACACGTATGGGTTAGTCGGTTCTCTGGGTAGATTAGGTAACTGCCGTGTTTGTAACGACTTGAGGTCGAGGGACGGGTTATGCCCGCCTTTGCTGTGTTGCACGTGTTTTTTCATGCTATTCAAGGGGCCGTCGCCCGATCGTGATCGGCTCAAGCCTGCTGGGGTAAGGCCGCTAAACCGGCCTAGATTGCCGCGAGGTGAGCAGCTGGCCTAGCTGAAACCAAGCCTGGTGAACGCGGCTCAGGGGCAGGCCCAGCCGTGGGGAGCTCGTAGTGCTCCCGTACGGGTTTGGCGGCGACACGCTTCGTGTCGTTCGTGCGTCGGGATTTAAGCTTTGAATCGTCGCCGCGAGGAATCTCCACCGCGAGAGCGACCTTGAAATGCCCTGGCCAGACGCGATCGGGTTGGTTGGATGAACAATCCTTACCGGCCTTGGTTGGAGAGTAGCATGGGGGGGGGCACGTTTCTTGAGGTGGTTCGAGGGTGGTGGGCCGGTAAGTTGTTGTGCGTATGGGTGAAATAAATTGGCGGAGCTTGTGACGGGTGGGGCTGGTTGATCCGTTTATCCGTTGAGCTGCTGAGCCGGATTGGGGTGGCGCGGGCCGGTTGGGTTCGTTTGGTAATTTTCTTGGTGTGGGCCCGCAAGCTTGCCAGAACATCGAGGAGATCCAGCGCGCGGCAAACCTGGGTGGTGGGTGGGATGGGTTCGTTTGGTAACGCCTGGGGATGGTTCGTCGGCCGAACCTTGAGGGCGGCAACTCGTATGTTGTTAGTAGATGGCGTGGTCGAGAGTACCGTTCCGGCGTTCGCGGAGACACCGCATCCTCGGCGGCGTGTGCGGCGGCATCGGCGAGGCGCTGGGATGGTCGCCGCTGGTGGTCCGCGTCCTGTTTGTGGTGCTGTCGTTGTTCCCGCTTCTGCCGGGGTCGATCGTGTACCTAGTGCTCTGGGTGCTGGTGCCGCGAGCGCCTCGTTAGAGCGGGACCAGATCGTTGCTACAGTGACCCGACGATGCTCTTATGCGTGCCTCCTATGGGATGTAGGCAGCTTCCGGAATTCTAGCGCTAAGACTCTTCTCGCTGGAACCACGCGGTTTCGCGTAGCTACTGCTGCCGGCGGTCGCGGAACTCTTCGTGCCAGGTCTGGACGACGATGCCTCCCATGTAGGCGAACAAGCGGGGTCTGATCTCGGTCTTCAATAGTGGCCGCCGTTGTTTCGTTGAGAAGATCA
>JAQBUE010000066.1 GCA_027624045.1 Acidobacteriota bacterium | reverse complement strand
TCTTCAGGATCATCTTGTATTGGAAACACTCCCTCCTTTCAGGATCATCTTGCATTGGACAACTCTATGTGCTGCCACCCGCGGTCCGGGATGGGATAATCGGATCGGGGGACCACCGTTGAGGTACATTGCCGTGAAACTGATTTCCTTTGTAACGCCGACTCTTGTGATCACCGCTTTGCTGGCTCTTGCCGGCCCATCGCCGATGGCGGGGGCGGAAGCCAGTGTCGGCGATCTGCCGATGCCGGTTGAGCAGTTGATCGCGCAGTTCATCGCCAAGGAAACCGAGTTCTCGCTGGCGCGCGGCAACTATACGTACAGGCAATCGGTAAAGATCTTGGAATACACCGACTCGGGGCAGGTCCGCGGCCAGTACGAGCTCGTGCAGGATATCATCTTCACCTCCGACGGGAAGCGCAACGAACGTGTGACTTATTCCCCCGTGCCGACCCTCAAGAACATTATTCTGACGCCACAAGACATGCAGGATCTGCGGGACGTGCAACCGTTCGTGATGACGACCGCGGAGCGGCCCGATTACCACGTCAATTATGTCGGCCCGGAGAAGGTGGACGAGATTGAGGCCTACGTGTTCGCCGTGAAGCCGAAGGAACTCGTCAAGGGGAAGCGTTACTTCGAAGGGCAAATCTGGGTCGATCAGCGGGACCTTCAGATCGTCAAGACCTACGGCAAGGGCGTTGGCCGGCTCGGAAAAAACGAAGACAATCAGTTTCCAAGGTTTGAAACGTATCGAGATCAAATCGACGGCAAGTACTGGTTTCCGGTCTACACGCGTGCTGACGACGTGCTGCACTTCAAGAGCGGCGATCAGCGCATTCGAATGATCATCAAGTACGAGGACTACAAGCAGTTCAAGAGCGACGTCGACATCAAATTCGGCGACATCGTCGACGAAACGAAGGAGCAGGGCGAGAAACCGCCGGCGCCGAAGCAGCCCTAGCCTGACGGTTGACGCTCCGGAGCGTCGATCCCACTACAGCTTGAATAGCTCGCGGAGACGCTTGGTCTGTGCGCGGCTAACAGGGATTTCGGTGCGCTTCTTATCGCTCATTCGGAGCTGGTAGCTCGACTTGAACCAGGGGACAACTTCCTGGATTTTGTTGATGTTGACCAGATAGGAACGGTGCGGACGCCAAAACGTGGCGGCGTCGAGGTTAGACTGCAACTCTTCGATCGTCTTGTAGTTCGATTGGCCTTCGATGTGAGTCGAGACAATGGTGATGAAACCGTCTTGAATGCTGGCGTAGATGATGTCCCCCGCATCCACCAGGAACATGCGATTGCTGTTGTTGAGCAGAACCTTGGTGGGCTGCCGCAAGCCGCTCTTGATCTGGGCGAGCAATGATTCGACTTGATTTTTCTCTTGAGCAGGAGCGGCACGAAGCTTCCGCGCGCGCTCGATGGAGACGCCCAAACGGTCTTTCTCGATCGGTTTCAGAAGGTAGTCGACAGCGTTAACCTCGAAGGCCTGGACGGCATACTGGTCGTAGGCGGTGGCGAAGATGAAGTGGGGTATCTCCCCCCCGGCGCCGACCAGTTCGCGAACCACCTCCAGGCCGTTGAGGCCCGGCATCTGAACATCCATGAAGACGATGTCGGGCTTTTTCAGCACAATCAACTGAAGCGCTTCCAGGCCGTCACCGGCGGTTCCGACGACTTCGACGGCGGGAAACGACTTGAGCAGAAACGCCAGCTCGTCGCGCGCCAGTTCTTCATCGTCGACGATGAGCGCGGTGAGTTTGGCGGGGGACTGGGCGTTGTCGCGCATTCTTTCCCTACTGTAAGCGCGTCGAGATGGGGGCGTCCAGCGTGCGTATCGCTCCGCCTGCCGAACCGGGTTAAACCCCGCGCCGGCTATCTGGGCGCGTCACCACCTGCCGTCGTGCGGTGCATCAGCCTGGGCTTAGTATCGTCGTAATCGTAAACGGCGTAGTGCATCGCGCAGCGGTTGTCCCACATCAGCAGATCGCCCTGCCGCCAATGATGCCGGTACACATTCTCGGGCCGCGTTGCCCGCTGATGCAAATGCTCGAGCAGAGGCCTGCTCTCCTCCACGGTCATTCCTTTGAAGTGAGAGGTGAAGTAGGGATTGACGTACAAGGCCCGGCGCCCCGTTTCCGGATGAGTCCGCACGACCGGATGCTCAACAGGCGGCGGCACATCGGCAATCGGGAGCCCGTCGCTCACGTTGCTGCGATTCCGCTCCGCCAGCGGCGCGCTCGTATGCATCGCCGTCAGCCCGTCAAGCAGCTTCCGCATGCCGCTGGAAAGCTCGTCGTAGGCCTGATACATGTTGCAGAACATCGTATCGCCGTAGCCCGGCGTGATCGTTCGCCCATGGAGCACGGAGGCGGCCGGCGGCGTCGCTGAGAACGAGATATCAGAATGCCAGAAGTCGTTTCGCGCGCCTGCTGTCCCCCTCTTGTTTTCGAAAACCAAAACTTCGGGGTGACCCTCAATGCCTTTGCGGGACGCCAGCGGATGCGGCTCCACCGGCCCGAATAATCGCGTAAACGCAACCTGCCGGGCCGGTGTCATATCCTGTCCGCGAAAGACCAGAACAAGGTAATCGCGAAAGGCCGCCCGAATCGCGGCTATCTGCTCCTCGTTCTGTTC
The DNA here is from genome assembly GCA_027624045.1 of Acidobacteriota bacterium. Taxonomy (GTDB): domain Bacteria; phylum Acidobacteriota; class Terriglobia; order Bryobacterales; family UBA6623; genus JAPPLB01. Next base: position 23,129 of record JAQBUE010000066.1, on the reverse strand, counting down.
CACGGAAAGATCAATGCCGCTGAGCTCGCCGCCCAGGGTCCCGGCTAGCCGATGCGCTTCCATGCCTGAATCAGTCACAGCTTTTCATGCTCCTTCGAAGTAGCAGGGGCCAATACTGCCCGGCCTGACGCATCGCGAAACCGGTCCTGCTTCGGAATACAGCTTACTCGAACTGAATCTGCGAGATGAACAGGTTCGGCATCGTTTGATTCCAATCCTCGGGAATCGCATCGAACGGCAAACGGAAGTGCTGCGTCTCACCCGGGTGGAGAGGTCCGGTTCGGCTTCCTACCAGCGTGCCTCGCTCGCGCGAAATCTCGATGCCGTTGACCTCACGGAAGACGCAGTTGACCTCGACCAGGCTCAGCGTCCGATCCCCGTTGTTGACGATTTTTCCCTGGATCGTGACGAGAGTTTGCTCAAGGAAGTCCTCGCTGGCCTCCATTTCGACGCCGGCAAGGTCTAGGGACGGTAGATACTGCTTCGCTTCCTCAGTGAGCGTCGGGCCCCCGCCGGACATCTGTTGCGATTGCCACCAAAAAAAACCAGCGGCCGCCGCGAGCAACAACACGATTCCGAACACCGGCCAGGGGATGGCTGGTCCTGACGCCCTACGCAGTTCCTTTTCCTGTTCGAGCAATGCCACTTCCCAGTTCCTGTTCGAGCAGTGCTATTTCCCGGCCAGCGTCATCAGGCGGACCTTCAGGGTGGGCACGACGAGCGCGCTCCGAAAGTCGAGATCCGACCCAATCATCTCAATATCTTTGAATATCTGCTTGAGATTCCCGCCGATCGTTATCTCCGAGACAGGATAGGTGAGTTGACCGTTCTCGATCCACAAGCCCGCCGCGCCGCGTGAGTAGTCGCCTGTCACGAGGTTGACTCCCTGGCCTATCAATTCCGTCACGTAAAGTCCGCGGTCCACCGACGCGATGATCTCTTCGGCGGTGTGCTCGCCCGCGCGCAGCATGAAGTTGCCCGGGCCAACGCCGGGCGACCCGGCCAACCCGCGAGAGGCGTTGCCAGTGGTCTTGAGGCCCAGCTTGCGGGCGGTATAGCTGTTAAGCAAGTAGCTCTTCAGTACGCCGTTGTCGATGATTGTGGTTCGGCGCGTCGCAACCCCTTCGTCATCGAAAGGCGAGCTGCCGAAGCCGCGCGGCCTCAGTCCATCGTCAATCACATGAATATTCTTGTTGGCAACTTCCTCGCCGAGTTTGCCGGCAAGAAACGATGCATCCCGATAGACCGCATCGCCGCTGACAGCCTGAAAAATGTGGCCCAACAACGAGCGCGCCACGCCGGGCTCGAAAACCACGGGAACCTGGGTCGTTTCTATTTTCGTCGGATTCAATCGCCGCAGCGCCCGTTCGGCGGCACGACGGCCAACCTCTTCGGGACTATCCAGTCCCGCCGCACTCAAGCTGACGGAATACCAGAAGTCGCGCTCCTTGCTGCCGTTCGATTCAGCCAGCGGACTCACCGACAGCGAGCAGTACGTCGAGCTGTACTCGCCGGCGAAGCCGTTCGAATTCGCCAGCACCGAGCGCGACCATCCCGAACTGCAATCGGCCCCCTCTGAGTTCGTAATCCTGGCATCCGCGTCGAGGGCAGCGGCCTCGGCCGAGAGCGCCATCTCGATTTTCTGCTCCGCCGTGAGAGCGAGCACGTCGTCGTGGTACAACTCCAGCAACGCCGGATCGATGCCAACGCCTAGCTCATCGGCTTCCGGTAATCCGTTGAACGGATCGTCCGATGTGAACCGCACCGTCTCCAAGGCGGATTGCAGCAGGACGTTGATTCCCTCCGCGCTAAAGTCCGACGAGAACGTCGACGCCGCCCGCCGTCCCTGCAAGACGCGCAGGCCAATCGCCTTCGAGCCCGAATCCTTGATCTGCTCGATCTCGCCCAGCCGCACCCCAACGCTGAAGCTTGAGCCCTCGTGAACGACGCACTCGACTTCATCCGCACCCTGCTTGCGGGCGCGCGCTACGAGATCCGCGGCTAAATCTAGATAATCCATTTTCAATGCACCACGGTCTGTCGTCCCTTCGATCGCGGACGCGGGTTCACGAAACTACCAGCGAAAAATGTCTGTCCCGTGAGAGAGCCCATCGCCGGTCGAAACCCGTCACTCTTGAAACGTGGAACCGGCCCGCATCACGTTTGTGCCGCCGACCGTGAGCTGGTCGATCTTGATCGTCGGGATTCCCACGCCGACCGGAACGCTCTGCCCTTCCTTGCCACACGTCCCGATCCCGCGGTCGAGCTTCAAATCATGTCCGACGCGGCTCACCTTCGTCAGCACATCCGGGCCGTTGCCGATCAGAGTCGCTCCGCGGACGGGCCGCGTCAGTTTGCCGCCTTCGATCAGATAGCTTTCCGAAGCCGAGAACACAAACTTGCCGCTCGTGATATCGACCTGCCCACCGCCAAAATTCGCGCAGTAGATACCGCGGTCAACCGACCGCACAATGTCTTCCGGGGCATCCTCGCCCGCGAGCATGAAGGTATTCGTCATGCGCGGCATCGGAATGTGCCTATAGCTCTCGCGGCGCCCATTGCCGGTCGGAGGTGTGCCGAGAATCCGGCTCGACAAGCGGTCTTGCAAATAAGCCTTCAGGATGCCTTTCTCAATCAACACCGCGCGTCCGGTCGTGGCGCCTTCGTCGTCAACGTTCATCGAGCCGCGGCGGCTCGGGATGTGGCCGTCGTCAATCACCGTGCACAACTCGGAAGCGACCCGGCGGCCAATCATGCCACTGAAAGCCGAGAGCTGCTTGCGGTTGAAGTCGGCTTCGAGACCGTGCCCGACAGCTTCGTGCAGCAGGATCCCTGGCCAGCCCGGCCCTAATACGACCGGCATCTCGCCCGCCGGCGCTTCCTCAGCCCCAAGCTGCAAGATGGCCTGCCGCGCGGCTTCTTTCGCCAAGTCTTCGGGCGTGCGCTCGGTCTGAAAGTAGTCGAGACCCACGCGGCCGCCGGTCCCGTCATGGCCCCGCTCCATCTTGTCGCCCTCACGAGCGAGTACGGAAACATCAAGGCGCGTCAGCGGTTGCGTATCGCTACGAACTACGCCCTCGGAGTTCACGATCAGTATGTGCCGGACAGAATCGCGATATCCCACTTCGACCCGGAAGATCCGCGCATCGTAGGCGCGCGCAGCCTCATCCGCTTGGCGCAATAGACTCACTTTCTGTGAGAATTCCACATCGCCGGGCGTGTGCACCACCGGGTACAAATCCTGCGTACCCTTCTGCTCTTCAAGTCCGGCTACCCTGACTTTCGATGAACTGGCGGCAATTTGCGCCGCCGTCCGCGCCGCATGTGTCAGCTTTTCGGGGGCAAGATCGTTCGTGTAAGCGTAACCCGTCTTTTCGCCGCTGATGACGCGCACGCCACAGCCCACCGAAACACCCTGCGAAGCACTCTTGACGATGGATTCGTCCAGACTCGCCGAGGTCGTAGTGAGGTACTCAAAATAGAGGTCGGCGTAGTCGCCGCCCTTTGAAAGCGCCTCGCCGAGATAACGCTCCAAATCCGCTTCGGTCAGGTTGTAACGCGATTGAATGAACGACATAGGGGGAGGGAAAAAGCTCGCAACCTCAGGTTAGCATGGGGTTGCTGGGCGGCCCCGCGGCCGGCCGTGATCGGCCCGGAACAGCAAGCCCTTTCTTGCAAACGCCGGCTAAGCCTTAGGATGAGAGCGGTCGTAGACGTCCATCAGCTCTTTGAGAGAAAGCTGAGTGTACTTCTGCGTTGTGGACAGGCTGGCGTGCCCCAGCAATTCCTGAATGGACCGCAGGTCGGCGCCGTCGGCGAGCAGATGTGTCGCGAAGGCGTGGCGTAGCGAGTGGGGATGCAGATCTGGGTCGCCGGAGAACAACAGCGCGTATCGCTTCACGATCCGCTCGACGCTTCTTGTGGTCAAGCGCCCCCCGCGAGCGTTCAGAATCAGGGCCCGCTGCTTCGGCTGAGAAAGCAGCCCGCGGCAGGCTTGCAGGGCCTCTTCGGCACGCTTTCCGAAGGGGACGAGCCGTTCCTTGCGGCCTTTGCCGCGAACGCGAATCCATCGTTCCGTGAAATCCAGGTCCTCAATGTTCAAGCCGGCCAGCTCGCTCACGCGCAGGCCGCAACCGTAGAGCAATTCGAAAATCACGCGGTCGCGCCCCGCAACCGGACTGCCCTCCCGCGGCTTCTCCGAGGGGGTGTTCCCGGCCGGAATCGAATCGACAAGCGCGTTCGCTTGCTCAGCCGTCATCACGGCCGGAAGCTTCTTCGGAGTCTTCGGCATCGAGACGTTCCGGGCCGGGCTGGCCGCAACATCACCTTCTCGCACCAGGAACTTGAAGAAGGCCCGCAGTGCGGAGAGCTTCCGCGCAACCGAGCGGTTGCTGTTGCCGCGCTCGAAGCAGTGCGCCATGAACTCGCGGAGCAGCAGAGGTTCGATCTCGGAAATCGCCGGAGGGCTACCTTCCGGGGGCGTGCAGTAGGTCACAAACTGTCCGAGATCCGCGCCGTAAGCGCGGATCGTATGTTCTGACAGGTTGGCGCGGTGAAGCGCCTCAAGGAAACGCTGCACCCGGGCCGCTAGCTCGCTGCCTGGAGTTTGCTTCTTCGCAGCGGGTTCAGAGGATGCCGGTTTAGAGGGTGCCACTTCAGATTGCCACGGGAGAATGCTCCCCGAGGAAGACGTCGAGCTCATCCAGCGCGCGCTCGCATTGCCGTTGGCGGCGCGCTTTCTTGTCACGGCGGTACTGCGCGGCTTCCTCGGCGGGAAGCGGCTGCAGTAGATCGAAAGTGATATTCGCGGGCTGATAATTGTCGGGGTTGGCGCCCGAGATGTAGGCCCCGAGCGAGCCGTGAGCGGTGGGACGCGGCCACGTCAGCGGCGTCGCTCCGTCGGCCAGCCGGGCGGCATTTCGGCCGGCCATGAGTCCGGTTGAGATCGATTCAACGTACCCTTCGACGCCTGAAATCTGTCCCGCGAAAAAGACGTTTGGATGCGAACGGAGGTTCAGGGCAGGTGTCAGCAGCGCCGGCGCATTGATGTAGGTATTGCGATGGATCTGACCGTACCTGAGAAACTCTGCGTTCTCAAGCCCCGGTATCAGCCGCAGAATCCGTTTCTGCTCGCCGTACTTCAAGTGATTCTGGAAGCCAACGAGGTTGTACGAGCCGGCACGCATGTCCTCTTGGCGCAGTTGGACGACGGCATAGAATGACTGTCCGGTTTGCGGATGCCGCAGCCCGACTGGCTTCATGGGACCGAAACGAAGAGTGTCAACACCGCGGCGCGCGATCTCTTCGATCGGCAGACACGCTTCGAAGTAGTTTGGCTTGTCGAAGTCGTGGCCGCGGTGCTGCTCGGCTTCTCTGAGGGCCGCGTAGAAGCGCTCGTATTGCTCATGGCTGAAGGGGCAATTGAGGTAGTCATCGCTGCCGTCAATCGATTTGCCATAGCGCGACCCGCGGAAGACGACGTTCATATCAATCGTTTCCGCGTCGACGATCGGACTGATTGCGTCGTGAAAAAAGAGTCGCTCGCTGCCGGTGAGCTGAACAATTGACGCGGCCAACCCGTCGCTCGTCAGTGGGCCGCTGGCGATGACAACGACCTCATCGAGAGGTATCTCGCACACTTCCTCGCGCAGCAAGTCGATCAAGGGTTCTCGCTCGACCGCCGCCGTGACCTCGGCGGCGAAGATCTCGCGGTCAACCGTGAGGGCGCTCCCGCCCGGGACGCGCGACTTGGCGGCGGCTTCGAGACAAGCCGAGCCCATGCGGCGCAATTCTTCCTTGAGTAGCCATGGCGCCGAGTAGCGTGTTTCCGTCTTCAACGAGTTGCTGCAGACGAGTTCTCCAAGGCGGCTCGATTGGTGGGCGGGAGTGCTTCGCCCGGGCCGCATCTCGTAGAGGCGCACGGAATGACCGAGCCGGGCCGCCTGCATTGCCGCTTCAGGCCCCGCCAATCCCCCGCCGATGATGTGGATCGGTCGCCGTGTCATGCAGTTGAAAAACTCACCAGACCCCCATTATAAGGGCCTTCCGTAGGCCTTGCCCGGGTGCGGACGTAGGCGAAAATTTCCGTTGCGTTCGGGAAAGATCAGGTTATACTTGATGAGGCGTCGGGAAGAGACGAGGTTTTGAAAGGCGATCCGCCGAAGCCGAGGCTATGGAAACCCCGTAAACAGGGACGGGGAAGCTGGTTTCAGGCTTGAACACAGACGCGGATTCCCTTATGATGAACCAACGGGGCTAAAACATTTTCCAATACTAGCGTTTTAGCTGGACCGGTCGAACCGATCGCCCGGCAGTGATTGACAAGGAGGAACATGGCTGACAAGAAGAAGCTGACTCAGGCGCAGACCATCGCCGCACTCGCGGAGACGGTTGACCTGAACAAGAAGGTAGTAAAGACACTTTTCGAAGAGCTGGAAGCTCTAGCAGTGAAGGAGACGAAGCGAACCGGAGTATTTATCGTTCCGGGTATCGGCCGCTTGGTGCGGTCGGATCGAAAAGCCCGCATGGGAAGGAACCCGGCGACCGGTGAGCCGATCAAGATTCCGGCGAAGAAGGTCGTCAAGTTCCGCGTGGCGAAGTCCGCCAAAGACGCAATCGTTCCGCCGAAGAAGTAGTTCGGGGGGCCTGTAACGCAAATCCCCATCCTGCCCGTGAGGCGGATGGGGATTTTCCTTTTTCGTTGGAGATGCTCTCACCCCGCCGCGTCAAGACGCGGGGGTTCTGAGGTTTGGGCTGGCGTTAAGAGTGTGTTGGAGCTTCCTTCTTTTCTTCGGTGTGGGCAGCCGTCGGTTTATCGTCTTTCTTCATCGCGCCTTTGAACTCGCGAATACCCTCACCGACTCCCTTGAAGATCTCGGGGATCTTGCGTCCGCCGAAGATCAGTACAGCGATCAGCAGGATAACGATCAGTTCCTGCACACCCAAAGTCGGTATCATCAGACCCAGGGTGATGTGCGCGGCATTTAGTAACGGCATGATATCTCCTGCGGCTCATTGTAGGAGCACCCTCGAAGCCGAGTCAAGATGTCCACCGCGGCTTGTCCACCGCGGCTCCGGAGCAAGCGCAACCAAGCAATGGTGGGCCTAGTAGGGTGCGCTTCGACCGTCTGGTGCTGAGACGTGCGGGCTAAATCCCCTCGAAAAGAATACTGCTCAAGTACCGCTCACCGGCGTCGGGCAGGATGACGACGATGATTTTGCCTTTGAACTTGGGTTGCTTGGCAAGCCGGCAGGCAACCGATACCGCCGCGCCGCACGAAATCCCTGAAAGTAAACCTTCTTCGCGAGCCAAACGCCGCGCGTACTCGACGGCCTCATCATTGTCAGCAGGCTCGATGCGATCAATGAGCGACAGGTCGAGCACATCCGGGACAAAGCCCGCTCCAATCCCCTGAATCCGATGATAGCCCGGCTGGATCGGCTTGCCCGCCATCGTCTGCGCGATGACCGGACTGGAGGCCGGCTCGACACCGACGGAAATAAGCGGCTTCTTCAGGTGCTGCTTGATATAGCGCGAGATGCCGGTGATCGTGCCGCCGGTACCAATGCCGGCGACCAACACATCAACCTTGCCGTCGGTATCTTCCCAGATTTCCGGCCCCGTTGTTTTGAAGTGGATCGATGGGTTGGCGGGGTTCTTGAACTGCTGCAACATCACGTAACGGTCAGGCTCGGCGGCGACCATCTGTTCAGCGCGCTCGATCGCCCCCTGCATGCCGACTTCGTCCGACGTCAGCTCCAGTTTGGCCCCGAATATCCGCAATACCTGCTGCCGCTCGAGACTCATGATCTCGGGCATGGTGAGCGTTAGCGAGTAGCCCCGCGCCGCCGCGACGAAAGCTAGGGCGATGCCGGTATTGCCGCTGGTGGGCTCGACCAGCTCGGTGCCGGGCTTGAGTAGGCCGCGCTGCTCGGCGTCCCAAATCATCGACGCGCCGATGCGGCACTTCACCGAGTAGGCCGGGTTGCGGCCTTCGATCTTGGCCAACACCGTGGCCGGCGCGCCGTCGGTGATACGGCTGAGCTTGACGAGCGGCGTCCGCCCGATGCTCAGAGAGTTGTCTTCAAATACGCGACCCATCGATTATTTATCCCGCGCGGCCGGGCGGTGTTTAGATCTGAAAACTCACCGCCCGACGGCTGCGTTTCTCTTTCCAGCGCTCCAGAAGATCAGCGAACGTTGTACGGTCGATGACGTTCGAAAGCGCCGCGTCGACTTGCTTCCAAACCTCGTTGAAGGGCGAATCAGGAGGGCGTGAATTGTCGTCACTGCGGCGGGCCGTCGACAGCCGGCCCTCAATGTGCCGCAAGACCGCGCCCACTGTGATGTCCTCCGCCGGTTTCGCCAACGTGTAGCCGCCGCTCGCCCCGCGCCGCGAGTTCAGGAACCCACCCTGTTTCAGTTGCGACAGAATCAGCTCCAGGAACTTCTGCGGAATTCGTTGCCGCGCCGCGATGTCGGCGATCTTCGTCGGCTCGGAACTTCCTCGGGAACACAACTCGAACACGGCTCGCAACGCGTACTCACCTTTGACGGATACATCCATGGAATCCCTATCGATTTACTAGAGATTCAGAGTAAGCCAACTGCCGCCAGTACGTCAATCGGTAGCGTCCGACTACGATAGAGTTTCTTGGAGGGGCTCGCGTTGATCGCACAGTGATGGACTTACTGCTGAATATTGCCCTGGCGACCTTTGTACTCGGGTCAGGTGTGGTGGCGACGCAGATCTACGTTCGGCTCGCCTACTTCAGGTGCGCCGGATGCGGCAGTCTCAACGCCAAGCGGCGGTCGGAATGCCGCGTTTGCGGGCACGCTCTGCCCTAACCTCACCCCGCCGAGCCAGTGCTATCATCGACGCTTGCGGCGTGCTCCCGAGATAACCCTGGCGGCGGTTTTCGTCATTTGGATCGCCCTGGCCGTGCCTGTCCTCAGCCATCAGTGGGGCCGCACGGTTGACGCTTGGGGGAAGCTGTCGGGCCTCAGCGCCGAGGAACGCGAATTGCAGGCCGACCCCGTTGCCGTGCAGGTCGCACGCGATATCGAAGCAGGCGTTCCGGCGGCCGGGAATCCAGAAAGCCGCTGCGTAACCGTGCTTGCCTACGTCGGCCCCGATGCAGCGGACTACTATCGCGGCCGCCTTGCCTACCTGCTCTATCCGCGGCAGGTGCGTCTCGTTCCCCGATCCCGATCCGCTGCCCGCGCCGGTGCCGGTGATTGCGAGTACCTCGCCGTCTTTCGCGATACGCCACAGAATCTGAGAAGTTCGCCTTTCGCGGGCCGCTGGAACCAGCAAGAGCTGGATCAGCGCCTCGCTGCGCTCGAGCCGGTCCACGGCGGAGCGATGGCGCAAGTGTTTCGCGTCCCTGAATCTGGGAACCAATGATCTACCTCGGTCTATTGCTCACCTGCGCGATCGGCTGGCTGCTGCTACCAGCACGTTGGGAATGCCGCTTGCCGGCCAAGCTCTCGTTCGCGTTCGCGGCCGGGGCGTTCGCCATATCGGTCGAGATGTTTGCGCTGGACCTGGCAGGCCTCGGCTGGAACCCATTTGTTGTGCTGCTTCCGTGGCTCGCATTCGCGGGTTGGAGAATCTATCGTGACGGCATAAGTTTGCTCGAACCTGTCTGGCCTTGGCGTGCCGAGACGCCGAGCCCGCTATCGGTTCTGTTGGTCATTCTCATCCTCGCTCCGGTCTTGGGCTGGATGCCATTCGAGCGCCTCACTCCACTCACCGCTTGGGACGCCTGGGCCATCTGGATGCTGAAGGCCAAAGCGTTCTACCTGGATGGCACGATGAGCGGCTTTTTCAGCCGCCATCAGGAGTTTGTCGGCCAACCCGGTTACCCGCTCCTCATCCCCCTCTATGCGACGTTCTTGTACGTAGTCAACGGCGGCGTGGCCGACGCCTCCGCGAAGATTCTATCGCCCTGTTTCTTTCTGGCCTTGCTCGGTGTGTTCCATCACTTCGCGCGGCGTTGGGCCCCGCCGATAGCGGCGTTGGTCTTCACGGCGATGCTGGCGAGCATCCCGATGGTCGACCACCTCGGTTTCGAACTCGCCGGATACGCGGGCACAGCACTATCGCTCTACTTTGTCGCCGCCGCGGGATTCGTCTACGAATGGCATCGCGAGGGCCGCGTCGTCCATCTTGCCGCTGCGTGTCTGGCCGCGACGGCCGCCGCTTGGACGAAAAACGAGGGCCAGTTCTTCCTCGCGGCGGTGCTGGTGTTGGCGGCTTTCAAGTTGTTTCGGGCCAGGGTGCCTGCACTCAATTGGGCCTGGCTGGCTGCCCCTGCCGTCATCCTCGGCCCCTGGACGCTCGTGCGGCGTAGTCACGAGATCGAGGCCGCCGGCTTCACCCCGCTTATCGACTTTGATCCGGGATTATTCGGAATTGCTCTGCGGCGGCTTCTCTCGATGGGGTTCGACACCCAGCTCTACAACTTGACTTTCCTCTTACTCGTCGCCGGCATCGTCGGCGCCGCGATACTGCGGATGCGGCCTCGGTTTTGGATCCTGCCCGGATTGGCGGCGTGGCAATTCGCGGGCGCACTGCTCGCCTACGCGACGGGCCGCAACGAAATCCAGTGGTGGCTGGGCACCTCTGCGGGACGCATCCTAGCTCAGATCGCGCCGTTAGCGTTGCTGGCTCCGGCCTTGGTCTATAGCGAATGGATCGCACGCACGAGCGAAGGAGACATCTCCGCGTCGGCACCGCCGAAGAAGGCAAAGGTTGACGGGCGGGCTCGAAGAAGCAGGAAGAAGCACGCGAGCGAATAGCTCCCGCCCATCATTCTGTCCGCTAGCGGTCGCGATTCAGGTCTTGCAGGGCCGCAAGGTACTCCTGAATAGCGTCGCGAATGTTCTCGATGGCCTCTTCTTCCGTCGCGCCTTGGCTGTGGCAGCCCTGCAGCGTGGGACACGAGACGTCGTAACCGAAATCGCTCTCATGAACTTCGATTAAGAACTCCGCCATGAATCGGATTGTAACAAGTCGTTTTCTACTGACGAAGCAACTTCTGTCGATTCAACTTCTTACGTTCATCATCGACGTCCCCTGGGGAACGAAGGAACTGCTCCGGATCACGCGGGGCGAACTGGGATCTACCCGCCATCAGAGTGAGGTACTGCGACAGAATAGCTGGAAACGCCTGCGGCTCAAGCCGGACAACCTGGTTGACCGCCTTTCCCAACCCGCCGTACAGTAAAGGCGGATATTCGACCGCCCTGGATGCATAACCACGCGCACACAACCGGCCGTAAACTTCAGTTCTCACTGTGGGTCACCGTCGTCTTCATCGTCATCGAGGCCCTGGCGGGCATCAAGGCCCAAAGCCTCGCTCTTCTCTCTGATGCCGGGCATAACTTCACTGATGCTCTCGCGCTCGGCCTTGCCTGGTTCGCGTTCTATGTGCAAGCCAAGCCGCCCAGTGAGACCAAGACCTTCGGCTATCACCGCGCGGGCGTGCTGTCGGCCTTCGTCAACGCACTGGCCCTGGTCGTACTGGCCTTTTGGATCTTCTACGAGAGCTACGACCGCTTCCTCAACCCGCGCGTCGTCAACCAGGACATCATGCTTGTCGTGGCCGCCGCCGGCCTGGTTGTGAATGTCGCGATCATGTGGGCGCTGCACGCCGAAAGCCGCCATGACATCAACATCCGCGCCGCCTTCATGCACATGCTGGGGGATGCGCTGGGATCGGTCGGAATCATTGTCGGCTCCATCGCCATCACGCTGACCGGATCGCTCTGGATCGATCCGCTGCTATCGGTCTTGATCGGCGTGTTGATCCTTTGGAGCGGCTGGGACATCATCCGCGAGTCGATCCATATCTTGCTTGAAGGGCTTCCGCGCGGGATGAAGTTCGATGAGGTGTGCGGCGGGTTGCGCTCGATCGACGGTGTGATCGACGTTCACGACATGCACATCTGGAGCCTATCGTCGAATTCGCATGCCCTCAGTTGCCACGCTGTCATCGAAGATATTCCGCTCTCGGCCAGCGATGCCATCCTGCATCGCATGAACCATCTGCTCGCCGACCGCTTCGACATCCACCACACCACGATTCAGTTCGAGCATATCGAGTGCGAACACTCCGGCGAGATCTGTTCGAATCACCACGAGATGGCCGCCGCGCACCATCACTGACGTCGTACGAACCGCTACGCTCGCACCAACAGCAGTCGCGACACCATGAAACAACTACGCATAGGTACCGCCCAATTCGAAGCACGCGACCGCGACACCGACTATAACTTCGGCCGCATCGAGGCCCTGAGCCGTCAAGCCGTCGCCGCCAACGCGGACTTGGTGTGCTTTCACGAATGTTCGATCCCCGGCTACACCTTCCTCGAAAACCTCTCCCGAGCCGACACCGAAGCTCTCGCTGAACCCGTCCCTGATGGACCCTCCACCCAGCGCCTCATCAAGCTGTCCCGCAGCCTGAACGTTGCCCTCGGCGCCGGGCTCATCGAGCAAGACGGCGAGCATCTTTACAACACGTACATCGTCGTGTCTCCCGAGGGCTTTGTCGCCAAGCACCGCAAAATCCACGCCTTCATCAGTGAACACGTGTCGTGCGGTGACTCCTACACGGTTTTTGATTTACTGGGAGCGAAGTTCGGACTCCTGATCTGCTACGACGCGAATCTGCTGGAAAACGTCCGCCTAACCGCTATGCTGGGCGCCGAGATCATCCTCATGCCGCATGTGACCGGCTGCCTGCCAAGCCCGATGCCCGGCCGCCGCCAAGTCGCGCCGGAAGTTTGGCACAACCGCGAGATGGATCCCATCACGTGCCGCCAGGAATTTGACGGCCCGAAAGGCCGCGGCTGGATTATGCGCTGGCTGCCAACCCGCGCCTACGAAAACGGCATCTACGCCGTCTACTCAAATCCCATAGGCGTCGAGGGCGACACGATCAAACCCGGTGGCTCGATGATCCTCGACCCCTTTGGCGAAGTCATCGCCGAATGCCGCCAACTCGGTGACGAAGTGGTCGTCGCAACCCTCGACCCGGGCAAGCTCGAACTCGCCCCGGGACGAGGGTACATCCGCGCCCGGCGTCCTGAATTATACGGCGCGATGACCGAGCCCAACCCAAACCTCGGCTCCGACAACCGTCCCGAGATTTGGTGGAAGAAACACCGCTAGGTTTTTCGCTCCAGCCATTTACCGGCTACAGCTTGTCCAGACCCTCGGTCAACTCGATGTAGGTGCCCCAAGGATCGGTGAAGAAAGCAATCGAGAGCCCGATCCTGGCGATCTCTTCATACGGGCGGTCAAACTTTACGCCCTGGCTCTGCAGTTTTTCGCAGAAGCTTTTCAGGTTCTTGACTTCGAACCCGATGTGATCGAGCACTCGTCCTTTCGTCGGAGCTGTCGGCGTGTCGCTCGGTGTATAGGTGAGATTCACGCCCGGCAGGTCGCCCGCCTGGAACGGGCCCCGCTGCATCGCGGTGGCGCCAAACATCTTGTCGTACCAAGCCTGCATCTTCTTCACCTCATGTGACGCGAAGTGAATATGATGGTTCGCCAACGGAGTTGTGAGAGCACGGTTCTCGAACATCTCGATTTTCAAGTTGTCGGGAGCCATGATGAACGCGAGATAGGTGTTCTGACTGGAGGTATAAAAAATGTCCCCCTTGGCCCGGCCGCCGCTTATTTCGGCTGTCGTCACCACCGGGATACCCGCCGCCCGTATCTTCGACACCATGGCAGGCACGTCAGGAAACTGAATACCAATGTGATCCACCGAACTGCCCTTGGTACCATCAGTGGGCTTTTGCTCACGCAGGAAAATGAGGGCGTCAGGATACTTGATGACCGTGGTGCGCCCGAACTGGATCGCTTCGGCCCCAAGAACGTCGACCCAGAAGCGCTTGTGCGCGGCGACGTCGCTGACGTTCAAATGCAGGTGGCCCATCGCGATCGGCGCATCCTTGGCCGCAATTAATTGGGCATTCGCCGACGCTGTGAACGTCGCCAGAATCAGCGCTGCCGCTAGCAGAAGTTTCATAGGTTCGTCCTCTCGCCAGGCCCGTTCTTGCGAGGGTCAACTCGAAACGTGATTGTACAACGCCCGCCATCAGGGCTCGGCGGGCTTGATCGATACCGAACCGGGGATGCCGCCATGTTGCCCGCGCTGCTGGCTGTTTGCGATACTGCGACAAGATTGCTTGGCGGAGTCTCTCCGAGGCTCTAAGCTTGAAGAGGTTTTGTGCTTACAATGAAGAGCATCAGAACCAAAGGAGGGGAATGGCGAAAGAAGAAGGCATTGAAGTTCAGGGAACGATTGTCGAGAAGCACCCTGGCGGAACGTTTGAAGTGCAACTCGACGACAAGCACATCGTGCTGGCACAAATTGCCGGCAAGCTGCGCAAGCACCGCATCCGTATCCTCACCGGAGATCGAGTCACGGTCGAACTCTCTCCCTACGATCTCAAACGCGGACGTATCACCTACCGTTTTCGCTCATAAATCTCGGTCCGTCGCGAACCGGCATTTCTCAGCATCTGGCGGTCGTCGCAGGCTTTCCTAGCCGCCCGACTGCTCAAGCAGCTTCGCCACGAGCCCCGTCCAGCCGGTTTGGTGGCTGGCGCCGAGCCCTTCACCGGTGTCCCCATGGAAGTATTCAAAGAAGGGGATGCGGTCGCGCCAATGCGGGTCCGTCTGGAATTTTCGCTGAGTTCCGTGAACCGGCCGCCGGCCCTCTACGTCGCGCAGGAAGATGCGGTTCAAGCGGCGCGATAACTCGGTCGACACATCCCACAGATGAAGCCGGTTCCCTGACCCGCTGGGGAACTCCACGCGCATATCATCGCCGAGATAGTGGTGAAACTTCTGCAGTGATTCGATCAGCAGGAAATTCACGGGGAACCAGATCGGCCCCCGCCAGTTCGAATTTCCGCCGAACATCCAGGAGTTCGACTCCGCCGGCTGATAGTCGACACGGTGCTCTTCCCCGTTGACCTCCAATACGTACGGAACGTCGTGATGATAGCGCGAGAGGGACCGAATGCCGTGGGGCGACAGAAACTCTTCCTCGTCCAGCAGCAGCTTGAGGACGCGTGGCAGCCGTTCACAGCTAACGATCGAAAGCAAGCGCCGAACCTTGCCGTCCGCGCGGCGCTTCTCAGCCACGTGGTTGCGAAACTCCGGGCGGTTGTCAATAAACCACTGCATCCGGCGGCGGAACCCCGGTAGCGCCTCGATGATCTCGGGTTCGATCGTTTCGACCGCGAACAGCGGGATCAACCCAACCATCGATCGCACCTTGAGCTTCTCGTGCGAGCCGTCGGGAAGACTCAGAACGTCGTAGTAGAAGCCATCGGCCTCATCCCAAAGCGATATCCCGTCGCCGCCCAGATGATTCATCGCGTGCGAGATATAGACGAAATGCTCGAAAAACTTGCTGGCGATGTCCGAGTACGCTCGATCATGCTTGGCTAACTCCAGCGCCATGGCCAGCATGTTCAAGCAGAACATGCCCATCCAGCTCGTCGCGTCCGACTGCTCGATGCGGCCCCCCGTCGGCAGTGGGCGCGAACGGTCGAACACGCCGATGTTGTCGAGCCCGAGGAAGCCCCCCTGGAACACGTTCTTGCCGTCGGCGTCTTTGCGGTTCACCCACCAGGTAAAGTTCAGCAGCAGTTTGTGAAAGACTCGTTCGAGAAAGTCGTAGTCAGCCACGCCGCGAATGCGCCGCTCGATCTTAAAAATACGCCAAGCGGCCCAGGCATGCACCGGCGGATTTACATCGTCGAATCTCCACTCGTAAGCCGGTATCTGACCGTTCGGATGCATGTACCATTCGCGCAGCATCAAGATGAGCTGTTCCTTGGCGAAGTCCGGGTCGATCAGCGCCAGTGGGACGCAATGGAACGCCAGATCCCATGCCGCGTACCAGGGGTATTCCCACTTGTCGGGCATCGAGATAATGTCTTCGTTGTGCAGGTGACTCCAATCGCGGTTGCGTGGATGCCGCCTGCCTTCCCAACCGGGCGGTGGCTCAGGATCACCTTCTCGCCAGGTCCGCACGTCGTAGTGGTAGAACTGCTTGCTCCACAACATCCCCGCCAGTGCTTGGCGCTGCACGCTCCGGCCGTCATCCGACAGTGCGGGCGGAACCCGTTTGGCGAAAAACGCATCGGCTTCCTCCCGCCGCGTGTGGAAGATCGCCTCGAAATCTCCGTCTAGCATGCTTTCTTGCGGAGGCAGATCCGTTAGCCGCAAGCGCCACTCGGCGGAGGCGCCGGGCTCGATCCGCGCTGCGTAAACGGCGGCCGCTTTTGTGCCCTCTTCGCGTGGATTGACAGCCTCTCTGTCGCCATCGATCAGGTAGCGGTGAAAGGCGTCCTTAACGTAGGGTGTGCGGTTCTCGGTCTGCCACAGCAGCTGCCGATTCGTCTCGTTCTCGGTGAACAGCAGCTCCGGGCGGCCCTCGCAGTGCAGCCAGCGGCTCCCGTAGTGGGCGTGCTCCAATTCGATGATCTCGTCTTCCGGCCCGCTCTCTGGCCGCCATAGTTTCGGACGCTGATCGTCACGCCCCCATGACCATGTATTGCGAAACCAGATCGTCGGAAGCATCTGAAGGTCGGCCGCCTCCGGACCCCGGTTGTGCGCCGTGATGCGGATCAGCGTGTCCTCGTGCGTCACCTTGGCGTACTCGACGAAGACATCGAAGTAGCGGTCTTCATCGAACACGCCCGTATCGATCAGCTCATACTCGGGGTCGTTGCGCGTACGCCGCCCGTTCTCCTCCACCAGTTCGCGATACGGGAACGGCGCTTGCGGATACTTGTAGAGAAACCTCATGTACGAGTGCGTCGGCGTTGAGTCCTCGTAGAAGTAGTATTCCTTGACGTCCTCGGCGTGGTTTCCCTCGTGGCCGGCAAGCCCGAACAGGCGCTCTTTAAGAATGCGGTCGCGTCCGTTCCACAATGTGATCGCGAAGCAGATGTATTGATGGCGGTCGCAGATCCCGCCGATGCCGTCCTCACCCCAGCGATACGCCCGGGACCGCGCATGATCGTGTGGAAAGTAGCGCCAGGCCTCACCGTCGGGACTGTAGTCTTCCCGCACCGTGCCCCATTGCCGCTCGCTGAGATAGGGCCCCCAGCGTTTCCAATGCACCGTGCGCAGGCGCGACTCTTCGAGCCGTTGCTCCTCGCGCGTGAACTCCACGTGTTGCTTATCGGTTGACATAGGTCTGGTTTCTGAAGGTTTTCGTTACCTGACGAAAGTTGGCGTCATCGTGAGCGAGCTCCACCGCCGCGACGTGTCCGATTTCACAATGCTACGATGAACGCGCCGCGCGACGGCACCCTCTCGAACACCCTCTCCAACGATGGAAAACATCGGCTTCGCATTCGTTGCGTTATTCATTCTGGTGTTCGGCCTCGTCTCCGAACGGCTCCAGCGCAGCATCATTACTGCACCCATGGCGTTCGCGCTTTTCGGCGTCGTCATGGGCCCCGAGGGTCTCGGGCTGCTCCACATTGGCTTCGACAGCGAGGTTGTTAGGGAACTGGCCGAAGCTACGTTGGTTATCGTTCTGTTCACCGACGCCTCCCGCATCGACCTCAAGATCCTCAAGAAAAACTACGAACTCCCGCTTCGGTTGTTAAGCGTTGGGTTGCCCCTGACTATCCTCGGCGGAACCCTGCTTGCCGCCCTGCTACTCGATACTCTCACTTTTTGGGAGGCAGCCGTCGTCGCGGCCATCCTCGCTCCGACCGACGCCGCCTTGGGACAAGCCGTCGTCAGTAGCCCAAAAGTTCCCGTCCGCATTCGTCAGGCTCTGAATGTCGAAAGCGGTCTGAATGACGGCATTGCGCTGCCTGTCGTTCTGTTCTTCATCCACCTCGCCGCCTCTTCCGAGGGCACCGAACCCGGCCAGTGGCTTAACTTCGTCTCTCATCAACTGATCCTCGGCCCGGCTGTTGGCGCCGCTGTGGGCTTCCTTGGGGGGCAACTCGTCGAGCGGGGCGTCACCTCGCAGTGGATGAGTCACGCGTTCCAGCAAATCTCCGCGGTTGCCATTGCGCTGCTCGCCTTCGCCGGAGCCGAGGCCGTCGGGGGAAACGGTTTCATCGCAGCTTTCGTTGCCGGCCTCGTCCTCGGTAACACCGCCAAGCGGGCCTGCACTTGCCTGATCGAGTTCGCGGAAGCCGAGGGGCAACTCCTCACGCTGTTCGCATTCCTCGTCTTTGGAGTGGCCGAGATCGGACCGATCCTGGCCGGCCTCAGCGCCCCACTTGTGCTCTACGCGGTGCTCAGCCTCACGCTCATTCGCATGATCCCCGTGTCCCTCAGCCTTCTCGGCGCGGGGCTGCGATGGCCGACCCACCTTTTCCTCGGTTGGTTCGGGCCGCGCGGCTTGGCGTCTATCCTGTACATTTTTCTGGTACTCGAAGAATCGGGCTTGCAAGGTGGCGACGACATCTTCACCGTCGTTATGTGTACCGTCCTGCTCAGCATCTTCGCTCACGGCGTGACCGCTTGGCCCGCGTCGGAACTGTATTCGCGTCACGCCGAGAAGCTGAAGAACGAAGAACCCAGCTGCGCCGAACACAAGCCGGTCGAGGAGTTGCCCGTCCGCGTCCGCATGGCATCGTGAGCTTTACACAAGTAACGTTTCGCTCCAACGAGCACCCCAGTTAGTAACCTGAACAACAAGCTCTGGACCGAGCCAAAACCCATGCTGGCTATCCTAACCCTCCTAGTGGTCGTGATCCTGTCGCTCCTCGTGACCCGATCCGCCGCCATCGCCCTAACCTACACAGGCTTGTCGCACGAAGCGGCCCGCTTCCAAGCGCGTTCCGCGTTCACCGGCGTCGGGTACACAACGTCCGAGGCGGAGAGCGTCGTCAACCATCCGGTGCGCCGCCGGATCGTGATGATTCTGATGATGGTCGGGAACGCCGGTCTCGTCACCGCCGCTTCCACGCTCATGCTTTCGTTCCTCAACCAGGGCAAAGACGAAGCCGTCTGGATGCGTATCCCGCTGCTACTCGGCGGCCTCGCGTTGATTCTCGGTATCGCCAAGATCCCGTTCGTCGACCGCGCGATTCATAAACTGATCGAGAAAGCTCTCGCCAAGTGGACCGATCTCGATGCCCGTGACTATGCTCAACTACTCAGCCTGTCCGGCACCTACGGCGTTTCCGAAATGGCGGTCGCCCCAGACGACTGGCTGGCACACAAAACCATCGCCGGGTCCGCGCTAGATCAAGAAGGCATCGCCATCCTCGGCATTCATCGCAAAGACGCCACTTACCTCGGTATCCCGCAACGCGACACCAAAATCGAGCCGGGAGACCGCGTCATCCTCTATGGCTGCGCCACGCAGCTTGCCGAGCTCGACCAACGCTGCCAAGGTTCAGAGGGCGACCAGAGACACCAGCAAGCCTGCCAAATCAAAAGAACCTAAAGCGGCACTGAGTACATCGTTTCAGAACCTCGCTCACATATTGCAGACCACATCCGAAGACAGCAGGACGTCTGCCAGGCTCCCCCAAGTCGAGTCCGCCAAGTTTCCGAGACGGGCGTTTTGCGGCCAGCTGGTCTCAGTCTGACCGAGATATTGGCCCATCCCACAAGGGGAGTTCTAGTCGGCGAATCGGAAGTGACAATCAAGCTCGACTACGCAGCCCTTTGTGCCGGGCCGGAAAGCGTCCGTCTGACGCCTTTTGATTTCCGTGACTTTGCTGCTCACGAGTTTTACTTTTCTTCCTGAGAATTGTCCGCAGCCGGTCAACCCGCGCTTCAACAGATCGGGCGAGATTCTCCTGCTTCCGATGCGGATGACCACATGCGAGTCCTCTGCCATTACCGCGCCTAGGGAGCGCCACATATCGCCGATGAATGACCAGTAATTGTCGGCTGTACCGTGACGGTCATCGCGCGACATGATGCCCTTCTTAGGGAACGTAAGGCCGCCCAGGAACCAGAGGCGTAACCACTGGTCTTCCTCAAAACTTGTCACATTCAAGTACGGGGGGGATGTGACCGCGCATCGAATTGACTTGACAGTGACGGGATCAATGACCCTCGGCAAGTTGCGCATGTCGGTGTGAAGGATAGTTGATTCACCCCGAGGCAGCGGCGATTCATACCGAAACTTAGCCATTTCTGTGAGGAGTCTGAAGGCATCACGCTCAGGAGCTACAAGTTTTCGGTCCTTCCAGAATTTCACAGAGTAGCGCGGTTTCGTACTGATCGTGCGCGGCATCTGGTTGCTCAGATAACGGGTGCTGGATTGTGACTCACCATGTAGGGAGCCGAGCGCCAATGCGGAAATCATGTTGTCGACCCGCGAGCGCTTCCATTTCAGCGTTTCTCGAAGGTAGAGGAGTTGGCCAAGAGTCGCCGGAGCATAGGCGTGCTGAAAGAACTCGTCTGCCTCCCTGGTCAAACCACTCCATGTCTGGGGCTCGAAATCGCCGCGGAGCTGAGAAAGCCTTGCCTTGAGCCGTCCTAACGACGGAGGGGTTGTCTTTGCCTTGGTCAGGCATACAGCTACATCGTTGACGTCACTCGATATCGCATTGCGTCCGCACAGCAGGGCAGTGAGGGCAGTCGTGCCACGGCCGCTAAAGGGATCGAGCACGGTTTCATTGGGCTTGGTTAGACGTTTGATCCAGTACTCGGCGAAACTCTCCGGGAACATCGCGAAATATGGGCACAGCGCATGAAAACGATGCCTCATAAGGTGAACTTTGCTTCGCGCTGTCTCTTCAGAGCTGCAGCGAGCCAGATTTTGCAATCGCCGAATACATCTTTCGAGATGTTATACCCGTACTGGACAAGCCTGCAACGATCTAACAGCAGCCCGGCTTCGCCAGTGTGGTCGTCCCACTCAGAGCCTTCGACGCGGTGCGGGACCATGTACACGCCGATGGGATCTATAGCAAGGGGTTTCTGAAAATATTTTTGGCAGAACCCCCTAGGCCGAAGTCTTGTGAGATGGGTTTTCCAGTGGACACCTGTCTTACATTGTCCGAACCCGACCAGACCACCGGACCTTCCGTCGGAGAAGACCCTCCATACGACTATGTCGAGCTTACCATCTCCAGCACCTGGTTTCCTGGCTCCTGTTTTCCATCCGCGGCCCTCTCTCAGGGATGAGCATAGGTGCTCGATGTTCGACTCGAACTTACTGTTGTGCGACGCCCTTTCCCGAGCAGTCCCGAACACCATGGCCCCTGAAAGCTCAGAGGGACCGCCCCAGAAGTTCAAGAGGATGTCTGCGCAGAGCCGTTCGAAGATTACAGTCGGGTCGAGGCCCTCAAGTTTGCGTTGCGCGTCCATGTCCGCTCGACTTGCGACAAGGAAGAACGTGTACAGCATCCCCACCCTTGACCGTGAACCGATCTTTGCCCTTAGTGTGAGCAGGCTGCAGGAAGCGTTGAGCTTAAACGGGTACTCCCATGGACGTCTCTTTCCCGAAAAGGGGAATGCAAGACGCCTGGCGATCTGCCAATTCCTTGAACACGTCTTCGGCCAGCCCCCTTGCCGCTCCGTTATTCATCGAATGCGCGCGCTCAAGGACGCGGGCAAGATCCTCCCGAGATGCGTTTCCATCGCTTTCGAGAAGCGCTTTCATTTCTACCCAATCCGCCAGGCTGACTAACTTGTCGTCAGCGTAGGGTGACGGCACGTTGAGGAGATTGGTCATCGCTAGCGCCCGGGTCGTTTCGCCCCGCGGCGATCCCGAGCCTTCTTGGTTGCCATCGCGTCGACCAAGTCGTGCGCTAGGCTTTCGACATCCCCCGCAAGCGTGAGCATGTCGGTATCACCTGCGCTGAACCCGGTCGTGAGGGTTCCATGCGCCTTCTGAAGAGCCTGCTTCGCGTGCTGTAGCGCTTGCCTGAAAATTCGCTCGTCGCCCTGGCTGATATCGTGCGCGACGCTCAAAGGTAAGCCATCGCGCAACGCTTTGACGCCGGCATCGGTCAAGAGAACGCTATCGAGCGTTTTAAGGTCGGGGTTCTGAGAACGGATTAGCGAAGCGGTATCCGTGCTTTCGCGACCATAGAGCCATACCAGAAGGTCACCGAGGTTCTTTATTTTTGCGGGCGGTACGGGTTTCCGAGCGGTTGTTCCTCTCGCTCGGAGCCCGAGGAACTCCACAATTCCCGGGTAATCAATGCCCGTATAAATATAGTTGAAGTAAAATTTGTTCTTGGCGATATCTGAGCGGGTGAAGACCTCTGCTTGTTCAGCCTGCTCCACTATCATCAGGCCACGATACATGCGCAGGATAGTGGAATTGTAATCGCCGATTTGCAGTGCGATGTCCTCCAGGGACACGCCATAGTCGTTGTGAACATGCGCGATGTACTGAGCCTTTGAGTACGAACCCCACATCGCCGGGCCGTTGACGTGTTTGAATCCCAAATACCGCCAGGAATCTTTACGCGTCGTGACAATGACAGGAAGCGTGGCAAGATCAGCGGCACGGGCCTTGTCTATCTTAGGGAGCTTTGTCGCCTTAACCTTTTGCCGCAACGAGGCGTCGACCAGCAGCTTGACAGCCGCAAGCCTTCTGTTTCCCTCAATGACGACGAATGTGCCGTCTTTCGCGGGCTCGACAAAAAAGTGGCTCATGGTCGAAGTAGCCGCTGAAAGCTATTGACATGGCCACTTCTTCGACGGCCATCTCTTCCCATAAGGCTTTCAGGAGATCGAACGGAGAAGCGTTCTTTGGGATGCCGATCTCGACTAAACGTGGGTTGTGAGGATCGAGCATGAGCTTTTCCAGCTCGATGCGCCGATAGCCTCCGGTCGGTACTTCGAGCGGGAGTGCTCCGACATTCTTTTTCATTGTGCCCTCAGTTTTTCTTGGACTCGCCTACGCTCCGCAACGGCCGCCTCACGTGAAGTTATCGTTCTGTTTCAGCCAATTAAAAAGGAGGTCCTCGACCAAATCACTGAGTTCTCTCTCCTTGCTCACCAGCCGTGTCTTGACGCTGAGGTGAGTGGTTTTGCGGACATATGTCGTGAACTTCATGTAGTCAGGGTCAGCACTCTTGGCTAACAGCCTGTGGCAGAATACCCTGTTTTCAGGCGGCGAGAAGCAGCGGGGTGGCCAGCGGCGCG
>JAQBUE010000065.1 GCA_027624045.1 Acidobacteriota bacterium | reverse complement strand
CGCGCCGCTGGCCACCCCGCTGCTTCTCGCCGCCTGAAAACAGGGTATTCTGCCACAGGCTGTTAGGGGCGTCAAAATGCACGTACTATTTTTCAGAGCGGTTGTCAGCGTCGTCCTCACCGCACTGCTGACGGTGGTATTGACTGCGGCCGATCGGCCCGGTTTCCGGGGCCGAAATGGCTCTGGGGTGGCTGCCACGAGTGCTCTGCCGGTCAAGTTCAGTTCCACCAAAAATGTTGTCTGGAAGAGTCCGCTGCCTGCCGGTAAGTCATCTTCGGTGCTCGCCGATCGCCACATCTTTCTGACCGCCGGGCAAGAAGACGACCTGCTGACAATCGCCATCGACCGCAAGACCGGCAAGGTCTTGTGGCGGCAGGCCGTTCACCCGGGCCGCTCTGAACGGTTGCATCAGCTTAACAGTCCCGCCTCGTCAACGCCCGCAACCGACGGCACGAATGTCTATGCTTTCTGCTTTCTTCAGCGACAGGCACATAGGCGCGCTAAAATTGATTCGCTATGAGAAATAGACGGACCTTCTCTTTCGTCTTCGCGGTCACGCTGCTATCCGCCGCTGCCATTCCATCCCAAGCCGCCGACTGGTCACGCTTCCGTGGCCCCAATGGCGCCGGCGTGTTCGAGACGTCCGGTCTCCCGATCGAGTTCGGGCCCGACAAGAACGTCGTCTGGAAGACCGCTCTCCCGATGGGTAAATCTTCGCCGATCCTGACAGCGAATCGTATCTTCCTCACCGGCCATGAGGACGGCAAGCTCTACACGGTTTGCCTCGATCGTGCGACTGGAAAAATCCTCTGGCGCCGCGAAGCCCCCGGCCGGCGTCTCGAAAAGATGCACCAGCTCAACGACGAAGCGTCCGCGAGCCCGGCCACCGACGGCGAGAACGTCTACGTGTTCTTTGGTGGGTACGGCATGCTCTCCTACGGTCCTGACGGCAATGAGCGCTGGCGCAAACCAATGGGGCCCTTCACGAATTTCCATGGCATGGGGGCGTCTCCGGTGCTCGCCGACGGCAAGCTGCTCATGGTCGTCGACCAGGACATCAATGCTTTCGTCATCGCGCTCAACGTCGAGGACGGCGCCACCGCCTGGCGGGTCGAACGCCCCGACATGATCCACAGCTTCTCGACCCCGGTCATCCATCGGCCGAAAAACGGCGGCGCGGAACTGATCGTCCCCGGTTCCTATCAGATGGTCAGCTACGAGGTCGCCACCGGGAAGGAAGTCTGGCGAGTCAAGGGACTGACCTATCAAGTCAAATCCGTCCCCGTCATCGAAGACGACATCCTGTACTTCAACGGCTGGGCCCCTGGGGGCGAACCCGCCGTGCATCTCGAACTGCCGAATTTCCCCGAGATGCTCAAACGCTTCGACGCTGACAAAGACAGCCACTTGTCAAAAACCGAAATCCCTACCGAATGGCATCCCGGCAACTGGGATATGCAGGACCTGAACAAAGACACGGTGTTCGACGCCCGTGACTGGAAGTACTATCAGAGTCGGCGTACGTCAACAAACGCGACGATGGCGATCAAGCTCGGCGGCCGCGGCGACATCACCGCGACGCATGTCTTATGGCGGCACGATAAATCGCTGCCGGACGTTCCCTCGGTGCTGCTCTATCGCGACGTTCTCTACGAGATCAAGAAGGGCGGCATAGCGACAACGCTCAATCCGAAAACAGGGGCAGTCATCAAGATGGGACGCCTCATGGAGGCGCTCGACGATTACTACGCCTCGCCCGTAGCGGCCGATGGCAAGGTCTACATGGCGAGCATGCTGGGAAAAATAACGGTCCTAAGCGCTGCCGGCGAATGGGAAATCATCGCGACGAGTGATCTGGGCGAAGAGATTTTCGCCACTCCGGCGCTCGCCGACGGCCGCATGTACGTGCGGACCTCAGCGGCGCTCTACTGCTTCGGGAAAGCGGACTAGGCGCCCACGCATGTTAGCCTGAGATGGAGTGGAGGCTCGCTGAGCCTTGGCGGAGAAACTACTGTGATGCAACGATATCTGATCGCCCTTCTGCTTGCCGTCACGCTTGCCGCAACGGCTTGCTCAACCGTCTCGGCGCTGGAGTTTAACGACGTCCAGACGCAAACGCGGCAGTTCATTGAATGGGAACAAACCATCAAGCTCACGTCCGCCCAAGAGGCCGTCAAGAAGGAGGCTCTTGGCGCGATGCCGGCTCCTTGTTGCAGCGATAACAGCGCCTATACCTGCTGCTGCCCTTGCAATATCTCGCGCTCAACCTGGGGCTTGACGAACTACATGATCGCTGAACAGAACGCGAGCGTGAACGAAATTCAAACCAAAGTCAAGGAATGGGTGACGTTCATCAACCCGGATGGCTATAGCGGAGACACCTGCTACCGCGGCGGCTGCGGTCGCGCCTTCCACAAGAACGGATGTGGCGGCATGAAACCCGATCATCTCGTCTTCTGACACGAGCGCGGCCGATCAGCCGACCTACTTAGGAAGCCCAGTCGTCTGGTGAGCCACGAGACGCCAGCTCCCGCCGCTCTTGAACCAGGTGTGGATCATCATCAGGCGGTTGTCGAAGGGCCCACTTACGCTCGTGCCCTTCATCGTGACAATCGAATGAGCCACCGCCGCGTCGCCTTGCCGCCGCACG
Organism: Acidobacteriota bacterium; assembly: GCA_027624045.1. Taxonomy (GTDB): domain Bacteria; phylum Acidobacteriota; class Terriglobia; order Bryobacterales; family UBA6623; genus JAPPLB01. The sequence continues at coordinate 23,121 of JAQBUE010000065.1, read as the reverse complement.
ATCGTCTCGTGATGCCCAATCGCAGTGTACTTTTGCTTGCCGCTTCTCAGCTTGGCCAGATACTGCGACTTCGTTTCGATGGTGCCCGTGGAATGCGCGTAGATCAGGTCGTCGTGGTAGATCTTGTCGAGCGCCGCGAAATCAAGCGCAACCACCGCCGCGGCCCAGCCCTTCTCGGCGTTCACGATCTCATCGTCGGGGCCAGCCCCGGCCAACAATGAGGCGGCGCCAATAGCCAATAGCAGAGTAACCGTTACCCGAATCAATCGCGTCATTTTCGTCTCCGTTAATCTCATACTGAAACCTCAGCATCATACACCAGCGACACGCGCGAGCGCACGCTAGGAGACGAGCCTCAGATCGGTTGCCGCTTTCTGTAATGCCTTGTCAAAGGTCCATAGCGAGCAGTTGGCAAGGAGCGCGGAGGCCAGCAGGTGCATGTCAACCCACCCCAGACCGCGACCGGCAAGTTTCCGTTCAGCGATGCAGCGTAAGACCTCGTCATGTTCAGCAATCGGTGCCGCGGGCAGTGCCCTCAGCAGGCCTAACAACTCGTCACGGTTACGAAGAGTGCCGCAGGCCAACTCGCCGATCACAAACCGATGGCAATAGACTCCTTCTTCGCTGAGTAGGTTGGCAAGCCGGTCGCTGCCCTGCCTCAAGTGGTCAATCCACACCGATGTGTCGACCAGCGTCATCATGCCGCGCACGACCGCCGCCGGGGAATCGGACGAAGTTTCTTTTCGGTACCGCCGAGCGCCGCCAGACGCCGTGCACTCTGTCGCGCAATCAGTGCCTCCAACCCTTGCCGAACCAATGACGTCTTTTCGGTTGTGCCGGTCAGCTTGGCCGCTTTTTCAAGCAGTTCATCATCGATGTTCAACGTCGTTCGCATATGCATCATGATGCATCATCTATGCATATGATGTCAATGGGCTCTTGTCGAGCTGGCAGGCAGACCAGAGCATTTTCGTCATGCTGTAGTATGATACATCATCATACTAATTTGCCATGCCAAAAACCAAGGTGGCTGTGACGCTGGAAGCCGACTTGCTTAAGCGAGTTGACGAACTCGTTGGGAAGCGGCGCTTTAAGAACCGAAGCCACGCCGTTGAAACCGCGCTGGCCGAAAAGCTCGCACGACTCGCCCGTGTCCGTCTCGCGCGAGAATGCGCCAATCTCGATCCCCAAGAGGAGAAAACGTTCGCGGAAGAGGGGCTGGCCGGAAGCGGCGACACATGGCCCGAATACTGAGAGGCGAAGTCCGCTGGGCCGATCTGAATCCGGTCCGCGGCCACGAGCAGGCCGGCTTGCGGCCCGTTCTGATCCTGAGTCAAGACGTCTTCAACGAGCGTTCCGGCACTGTGATCGCCGTCGCGTTAACCAGCCAACAGCCACGAGCAGGATTTCCTCTTACACTCGAAAGCAGCGCCACGCGGTTGCCAAAGCGATCGTGGATCAAGATCAGTCAGATCCGTACTTTGGCGGTTGAACGAATCGGCCGGCGAGTCGGCCGCGCATCCGAGGAAGAAATGGCTCAAGTTGTTGAAGGCCTGAACGAGATCATCGGCTAGAGGCCGAACGCCCTTACCGTCGCGGTTCGAGCGTTACAGTCGCGGTCACCGTTGCATCCCCGCGCAATACCCGCACCTCGACAACATCCCCCACTTCGCTCGCCCGCAGCGCATACGTGAAGTCGTACAGGTTCTTGATCGGTTTGTCGCCGAACTGCGTCAGGATATCGCCCGCCAGCAGCCCCGCCTTCCCCGCCGGGGAGCCCGCGCGAACGTCGGCGAACTTCACACCGCTCTCGACCGGGGCGAAATCCGGCACCGACCCGAAGTACGGTCCATAGCCGCCGCCACCACCGCCCGAAGGGCTCTCGCCATGTCCCTCGCTGCTTGTGACTTTTCGGTACTCCGGCTCGTTTTCAGTCGCGATCAACTCCGAGGCGACACGGCTGATCAGATCCACCGCCTTGGCCGCCCGAGCGGCATCGATCTTCTCCCAGCTATCGGACGGCTTGTGATAATCGCCGTGCAGGCCCGAGAAGAAGAACAGCACGGGAATCTCCTTCGGAAGAAACGATGTGTGGTCGCTCGCCGTGTAGCCGCTCTCGGAGAACGACAGCTCAAACGGATGGCTCCCGTTCATCTTGTTCAACAAGTCTTTGAACGTGCTACCCGTGCCGGTCCCGCCAATATACAATTTCGATTTCATGCGACCGATCATGTCCATGTTGAGCATCGCCACGGCCTTGTCAACCGGCAGCGTCGGATTCTCGACCCAGTACGCCGAACCTAACAGTCCGATCTCCTCACCGCTGAATGCGAGAAACAGGACGCCGCGTTCGAGCGTGTCACGCCGCTCCGAGAAAACCCTAGCCAACTCCAGCAATCCCGCCGTGCCGGAAGCATTGTCGTCCGCACCCAGGTGGGGCGTGCCGATTTGCGAGGGCGCCAACGAACTCTGGTCACCGAGCCCGAGATGATCGTAGTGCGCTCCGAGAATCACATATTCATCCGACTTGCCTGGCAGATACCCGACAACGTTGTGCAGCGTCGCCTTTTCGCGCTCAATGTCGATGTCAACCGAGAGCCTGACATCCAGCAGCGCCATCGAGTGCGGGGCTCCCTCGGCATTCATCTTCTCCTGCAGTTCGGCAAGTGACGTACCGGCCCGTTGCAGCCAGCCATCGGCGACGCTGTTCTTGACGTGAAGCACCGCGATGCCGGCGTCCTCCGGCCCCGAAATGCCGCCGAACTTCACGAGCTCATCGCCGTCATCGCCGCTAAGCTCTCCGTTGACGATGATCACCGCCTTCGCGCCGCGATCCCGCGCATTGATCGCTTTCGAAATCAAGTGTGAGTGATGGGAGTATTCTCGCCGCGCGCCCCGCCGCTTCTGCTTGAAACTACCCGGCTCATAGCGCAGCACCATGACGATCTTGTCAGTGACGTCAAAGTGTGTGTAGTCGTCATAGTCGAACTCCTCGGCGCTGATTCCATAACCGGCGAATACGACTTCCCCCGCGAACGAACCTGCCGAAGAAAAGTTAATCGGCAAGTAGTCCGTACTCGGCTTCAGTGCCATCTCGCCGGCCGCCGTCGTGACGATGAAGCGATTATCCGGCCCCATCCGTCCGCCGGTCGTCACCTGGAATGGCTGTAGAAACGACGTTCCGTCCACTCCGGGCCGCAGGCCGTAGGCCCGAAATTCGTCGGCGATGTAGCGGCCCGCCTCTTCGAGTTCGGGCATGCCGGCGCCGCGCCCTTTGCGCTCCGGAGCCGCCAACCACTTCACATGCTCGATATACCGCCCCGGGTCGGAGTGCCCCAGTTCGGCCCCGCTCGACGGCAGTCCACACAGGACCAGCGCCAGTAGAAGGGCGCAAAGCCGCGCCGTCACCGCGTTCTTCATCTTCAAGGGTTTTCTCTATTTCTGACCGGGGATGTCGAACTCGATCTCGCAACCGCAGTCGTCGCTCGCGTTCTTCGCCGTCTTTTGGTATTCAATCTCGTAGTCGATGATCCCTTTGAGCTGTTCCCAGGCAACGTTGCCGGTAAGCTTGCGGCCGTTCACAAACAACGTAGGAGTCGAAGTCACCGCCAACTCCCTGCCCATTTCGATCGACTTTTCAATCAGCGGTTTCGTTTTCTGCTCAGCGATGCAGGGCGACAGCTTCATCGAATCTAATCCATTCGCCGACGCGAACTCCGCTACCTTATCGTTGAGGTTCTGCGGAGTGATCGACTTCTGATTCTCAAAGATCCAGTCGTGATACTTCCAAAACGCCTGCGGATCCAACTGTTGAATACACTGCCCAGCCACCGCCGCCGGCAGCGCCCACGGGTGCATCGTCAACGGATAGTCATGGAAATAAACTCGCACCGTGTCCGAATAGCTTTCCGCGAGCTGCGTGCGTAGGACCGTGGCTTCCTTGGCGCAATATGGGCATTGAAAATCACTGAAGACAGCGACAACAACCGACGCTCCCTCTTTCCCAAACGCCGGCCGGCCAAGATTCTCGATCTTGTCGATACTCTCCTTGAAAGGATTCTCGGCAATCTCATAAGAATGTCCCTCGATGATCGACTTGCCATCCTTCGACACGTAGTAGATCCGTTCCTGCGAGCGTCCGCCCTTACTCGCCTTCATCCTGACTTCCAGCAGCCCGTCTATGGATGACGGCTTCGACCCGAGGATCTCGACGTCAATATCCGGGCTCATGACATACAGGTGGCGCAAGAAAAACTCGAGATCCGCCTTGTCGAGCGCGTTTGTAGGCCCGCTGCCCTGCGCCTCGGCTCCAGCCTCTTTGTCGAACAGTCCGCCCTCTTGGCCGGCGGCTGGGCTCGCCGTAAATACAAGCATCGCGGCCATTGCGATGGCCATCGCGGCTGCTGCGAATCGATAACGAATCATGGTCCTATTCTAACCCGAAACTTCAATTCACCAGCCGCGCGGCAAGCCGTCCAGCCCGCCACCAACCCAAGGCCTCGGCAGCCACCTTCCAGGCAGTGACCGGCACCCATGCCTCAAGAGGCGGCCGCTGCCGGTCCCCCGCTGACAACGCCGCGAAAAGCCCCGCCGCACCTCAGAACAGCGATGGCAACACCTTGGTGTCGCTCCCAAACTCCTCATAATGCATCAGCGGCGTAGCGTGAAACTCCTTCACAATCGCCGTCAGCCGCTCCACCGCCAACCCGAAAATCCGTTCGCCTTTCTCAGCGCTCGCCGAGAACGGATCGCCCATTGACCCATTCGCGCTTTCACGCCGCCGCTCCGGGACGTGCGCGTACTTACGAACCGCCGGACTGTACGGCCAGCGCACCTGTCCGGCCTCGCGGCGGTCCATGTGAACCAGGTGCGGGCGCAGATACATTTGGAACGACGTTTCCCATTCGCCGCCATGTCCGGGGCCGCGCAGGTCGGCCGTGGACCAGTCCTTCATTTCCTGATCGACGAGATTCCAGTAGGGCAGGCTCAACGTCATGATGTCTTCTTGCGCCAGCTTGTTGGCGATCGCCGTCACCGGGGCGACGTTGCCGCCGTGTCCATTCACCATGATGATGCGGTCGAACCCATTCGCTTTAATGCTGCGGCAGATGTCGCTCACCACGGCGATGAACGTTTCCAGGCGCACAGTGATCGTCCCGTAGCCGCCCATGTTGTAGTGCGTGAACCCGGTCCACACCGGCGGCCCGACAACAACGGGGAAGTCGTCGATACCCTCGGCCGTCGCGGCGGCGAGGTGATACGGAATACTGATATCCATGTCGACCGGGCAGTGCGGACCGTGCTGTTCGAGCGACCCGATCGGCAGGATCACGACAGGATCGTTCTCGAGCAGCGCCGGAAATTCACTGCGGGCCAGTTCGTTCCAAAGAACTTTCTTGCCCAGCGGCCGTGACGCCGGCCATTGCCCCGCCCGCATACCTCCCGACTCCACACCTCCGGGGGATTGCGCGGCAGAGCTACTTTGGGCCGAAACAGCAGCGGCGGCAACGGCCGTGGTTTTCATGAAATGACGTCTCGATGAGTCTTCGTTAGACATGCGTGTCTCCTTGCTTAGAGCATTTTGCGGCGGAGAGCCGCATTGGTCAATGATACAGGGCGGAAACGCACAGCAGGCGTCGCCAAGAAGCAGCAAGCCCCGGAGCGCGGTCCCCGGTTTTGAGGTCCGCGGCCTTTCCCCACCCGTAGCGCGGTCCCCGGTTTTGGGGTCCGCGGCCTTTCCCCACCCGTAGCGCGGTCCCCGGGTTTGGGGTCCGCGGCCTTTCCCCACCCGTAACGCGGTCCCCGGTTTTGGGGTCCGCGGCCTTTCCCCGACACAACCAATCAACCGCACCGACACGATCACAGCACCTGCGAAAAATGGCTGACTGTCAACCGATGCAACCCAACCGACCCAGGGAAAACTCCGCATCCGACAGACAGGCCCGTTTACGGGCCTTGGTTTCAACTAGGCCAGGCGTTTTACGCCTGGTACACCCGCCCCCACAGAATGAATCAGGCCCCTTTGAGGGGCCTTACCCAAACCGGCTTGAGCCACGGACCGCAACTACCGAACAACCCCCATTCGCCGCAACACCCGTAGCGCGGTCCCCGGTCTTGAGGTCCGCGGCCTTTCCCTCGGGGGAGGCGACGCGCACCAGCGCATGGTTCAATCAGGCAGAATCGGCAGGCCCGGATCGTATTCCCGATGATGCTCAGGGCAAATCCACAGATAATCGCCCTGCGGCGTCAAAAAACGCCGCATCTCACCCCAACGATGTTTGGGGTCAAGCTCATGCAACACCGAGAACAGCTCCCGGAAGCCCGCGCCTTGCGCTCGGGTCAACCCACCACCGTCTCGCTCCATCTCACCGGACATGGAACGGCCAGGCGGCTCCAGCTCGCCGATGAGCGTCTCCATACCCTCAAGCTTGTCGGCCCCGTCGCCAAGGGCAGCCTGCACTACGCCTGACAGACCCGCGACGGCAGCGACGACCTTGAGGGCCTTGGCGGTCAGAGACATATAAGGGCCGAGGTTCGCAAGCCACTCCTTTGTCTGCTTGATCTCATAGACCCCGTTTTCGCAGGGGTGCTCGTTGTCGGGGTGCTCGCACCACAGGGCGAGTTCGTATGTATCGCGCAAGGGGCCGCCCGATAGCGGCACGAGTGTAAAGAGCCGCGGGCAGTCGCGATTCTCGGCCGCCAGGGCTTTCATGACGGCGCGGAGCCTGCCGGACGCATCGGCGGTATTGGTGAGGACATCGTCGAGCTTCCCGCTTATATCGGCGTCACCCGCCGCGAAGCCGGTAAGAAGCTCGAACACGTTTTGCTTATTCCAGCAGCCCACGCACGGCATCTTGTAGATCTTTCTTGACCGCGCCTTCGTGAGATCGCCCAAGCGAAAGCGTCTGTCACACGGCTTACCCTCCTCCGTCAGGCCCCGGCACGGGACCTCCAGGCGATAGCTCAGCCCTTTCCAGCGAAGGTCAATCAAGTGTTCGAGACCGTCGCGGAGCAGACTAAAAAAGTGTCCCGGCGCATCACCCCGCACGCGAATCGAAAGCTCAGTCGGACTCGTTAGCTCAACCAGGGCTTGCTGCCCTTGATGCGACAGTAAAACCCCCTTGCGCCAATGCATGCGGGGAAACTCGTTCGAAAAGCGCTGACTCCGCACGATCGTCCAGGGGACGAGACCCGGCGGTTCCTGATCCATCGCGCAGATCAGCGATAGCTCTCGCAAATCTTCGGGGACGGCGGTCGGCGCCGACCAGGGAAGATCGCTGGGCCTCTCGAATGGCACGAGTTGGCCGACCAGGCTTGCGTCGCGGTCGGGAAAGCGGAACGAGATGTCGAACTTCTCCATCAGCCGCAGGAAGAACGGGTGGCACTGGGGATCGTAGATCTCCCATTCCTCTCTCCCGTGGCCATGCCAGATTCGCTTGAGGTCTTGATGCTGTAACTCGCCGGAACCCTCGCGGGTCGGGCCGTCCTCAAGGACGTAGCCGATCGCCTTGGTGAGCCACTCGGGTTTGATGACGACCGTGTCGCGCAAGCCGTCGTCGTCGCCGTAGTAGACGATGCGGCCCAAGTCGTGGAGCAGATCGAGAAGCACATCGATTTCTTTTGGCGCTTCCTTTGAGATGCCGCTCTCGTGGGCGATCGCCTCGAACCGGGAGCGCGTGATTTGCGGCTCTTTCTCGGCCAGCTCGAGCGCGGCATCGCGCGCGGCAATCCAGTCGGGGGCGATCTGCTCGCCCATCTGCGGCAGCGCGGCGGCCTCTCGCGCGATCGCCTCGATCAGCTCTCCGACACCCTTGCCGCTCTCGCTATCCACCGCGAAGTTACCGCACAGCATGTCACCGAAGCGGGATTTGAGGTCCGGATAATCGAGTTCCCCGTGGCGCGGCTGGTCGGCGTGTGTGGCGACGATCATCACGCGGGCGTCGGGAACACGCAGCTTGATGCGTTGCAGCCAACCCTCGATGTCGCCCGCCTCGGGCCCTTCGCGCGGCCACCACACGAGTACGTACAGCGAACGCCGGCTGAAGAAAAACTGGTGTGTAACGCGGTAGACTTCCTGGCCGCCGAAGTCCCAGGTGTTGAGCGAGATGCCGTCGCTGATTTTGGGGTCGGGATGCGCGATGCCAAGAGGTTTGAGGTTGATGCCGTGGGTGGTTTTGCGGTTCTCCACAAATTCGTGCCCAAGCATGGCCTCGACGAGCGAGGTCTTGCCGACATTGCCCTCGCCGACCAGCAGTAGCTTCGCTTCATATTGGGGAACAGCGCGGTTTAGCGTGCGGAGGTAGGTAAAAAGGCTCTCGATGCCACCCTCGATGGCGCTGATGTAGGGTTGGGGGAGCGGGTTGCCGGAGAGGTCGAGCGACTTGAGGTTGACCAGTTGGCCGAACTCGGGCGGCAGCGTGGTCAGCTGATTGCTTTGGAGGTTGAGCGACTGGAGGTTGACCAGTTGGCCGATCTCGGGCGGCAGAGTGCTCAGCTGATTGCCGTAGAGGTAGAGGGATTGGAGACTGAGGAGTTGGCCGATCTCGGGCGGCAGCGTGGCCAGCTGATTGCTCATGAGGTCGAGCGACTGCAGGTTGACCAGTTGGCCGATCTCGGGCGGCAGAGTGGTCAGCTGATTGCTTTGGAGGTTGAGCGACTGGAGGTTGAGCGACTGGAGGTTGACCAGTTGGCCGATCTCGGGCGGCAGCGTGGTCAGCTGATTGCTTCGGAGGTCGAGCGACTGGAGGTTGCGCAGTTGCCCGATCTCGGGCGGTAGAGCCGTCAGTTTTCGGTCGGATAGGTCGAGTCCAGTTGCGCCCGTTCGAGCCGCTTCTTCGATGGCGGCTAACGCGGATCGCTCCGGTTTCCCTGTCAACCGGTCGACCGCTTTGCCAATGAAACCCCTTGCCATACGTTCCGCAGCCAGAATTACGTTCCGCAGCCAGGATAGCAGGAGTGACTAGAAAAGGGGACGGAGCAGGACGGAGCCCTTCAATGCCGCGGATCGTCCAATTCTTCCCGCGAGCAGCGCACAGCAGGGACCACAACGCAACCCCGCCCACGACTCGCGAGACACGAAACACGAGTCACGAGCCAAAACCATCTATATCTCCCAACAAATCAACAACATCCATTTTCAAGCACCCCGCAGCCCACCAAACATGGTGTACAAGGGTACTGGGGACCATCTGGCCAAACGACAATGCGCCCCTGACACCAAGTGACGCAAAATGACGCATGTCGCACAACCAAACCGAGCCGTGACCACAAGGGATCGGTTTCAGCCCGCGGAAAAAATGGGGACTGTACCAAGCGCCGCCCACGAAACTCCTTTGTTTGCTTCAGTCACAAGCGGCGCGCCGTGGACTGTACCCGATTTTTTCCCGGTGGTTTACCGCCGGGTCAAAGCCCCAGCGCGACCCCAGCCCGTTTCAACGGGCTGACGCCAACAGGCTTGAGCCGTTCACGACTTGGGCAACGGCATTCGAGGGAGGCAAATTCGACATGAAAAGCAAGTGCAACACAGCAAAGGCGGCCACAAACCGCCCCTCGACCTCAAGTCGTTACAAACAAGCCAGTTGCCCAATTTCCCGAGAGATCCGAACAACTCCAGCATGTTGCAAAATGATGCAAAGTGTGGCATCCCCGCTCCCGCCGCGGCGACATCCGAAACCCCAGTCGCATTTTTTACCAAACGAACCCACCCCGTCCAACCAGCTCGCCTCAGTGCGGCGGCCAAATAATCTGGTCTACGGCGGGACGAAAGCCGTATTCCGGACCTAGCGTCTCGTAGTCCACGCCGGTCAGCGAATTCCAGTCCCACACGACGCGGCCTTCGCGCAGGGTCAGCTCGCAGAACAGCCGCTCATTGCCGTTGATGGCGCCATCGCTGCCGTCCCGAAAACGGAACTTGCGCTTGAGCATGCGAAAACCGGCCACGTCGGCAACGGCTCCCTCGGTTGTCAGACCTTCGGCAGAACCCAAGGTTCGCGATACGTGCGGCCCAGATACTTGTTCGCTTCCGGCTCTTTGAACTGCTCGGTCTTGGCGTCGAAGTGAAGCTTCTGGTCCATTCGCCAAGCCGCATTGCCGAGATGAATCAGCCCCGAAGCGACGTGCCCGATTTGCATGTCACAAGCCGGGGTGCCGCCATCGCGAATACATTTCAGGAAGTCGCGCTTGTGCTTCACGTCATCGTCGGACTTCAAGCCGGAACCTTCCTTGACCAGCTCGCCCTTCGGGCCATGGGCGCGCCAGCCACCGTTCCCGATGATGACGTAGCCGTTTTCGCCGTAGACGGCGGCGCCTTCCGCGAATCCCTCGATCGGCGGATTCGACCACAGCCGCATCTCGTACATCAGAGTCGCGCCGGGGTAGTCCCAGTTGACGATCAACGTGTCAGGCCACTGTTGTGCATCGTCAAAAAAATACTTACCGCCGCTGGTCGAGACGGCCGTCGGCCAATCGGGCAGTGTCTTGCCTTGCGCCTCGAAAGCGGCGGCGAGGCCGCGCCGCGCATAGTCGGTGCGGTGGACGCCGTCGTTGCCGAGATCGCCGCAACCGTAGTCGAAGAACCAACGCCAATTGCTATGAAAGCGCACTGGGTTGAAGGGCCGCTTCGGCGCCGGTCCGAGCCACATATCGTAATCGACGCCCTTCGGTGTCGGCTCGTCCGCCGGGTGGCCGATACTGCCCTGGCGAGCGCTCTCCCAGCCTTTCGCGAACATCGCCTTACCGAGAACGCCGCTGCGAATGTAGTCACACGCTTCTTCGTAGTTGCTGCCGCTTCGAGACTGAATGCCGACTTGCACAATCTTGTTGTACTTGCGGGCCGCCTTGAGCATGGCCTGACCTTCGCGGATGTTGTGGGAAGCGGGTTTCTCGACGTAGACATGCTTGCCGGCCTGGCAAGCCAGGATCGTCGGGATGGCATGCCAGTGGGTCGGCGTGCCCATCACGATGGCATCGATCGATTTGTCGTCAAGCAGCCGCCGAAAATCAGTTTCAACGGCGGGGCGTTTCCCTTGTAGCTCTTCGACCCGCTTGACCCGTTCCTCGAACAAGCGGGAATCGACGTCACAGACCGTCACGACCTCGACTTCGGGCAGTTCGGCGAATCCGTAAAGCAAGCCCCGGCCGCGTCCGCGAACGCCCATGCAGGCGACTCGAAAACGTTCGTTGGGGCTGCCGGAAAGTTTGCGGAAGGCCGGTGCGGCCAGCGTGGCGCCTGCTAGGGCGGACGTGCGAAGAAACGTTCGACGATCGATGGACATTGTGGAAACTCCTCGTGACAGAGCCGGACGCGGCCCGCGTCTGGCAGTATTCTACCAGCCGTCATGCCCTCGGAACGGCAATAGGCAGAGTCCAGGACGCTGTGTGCAAAAGTGAACTTCGTGTACGCCAGGCGCGTAAGGATTGATAAACCCCTTCGCGATAGAATGGGCGTAGTTCCGTGGAAAAAGCATACCCAGGGACCCTGCCCGCCATCGGCCAGACGATCCTCCATTACAAGATCCTCGAGAAGTTAGGCGAGGGTGGCATGGGCGTCGTGTATAAGGCCGAAGACACGAAACTGCGCCGTGTCGTCTCTCTGAAGTTCCTCGCGCCGCGGATTCATTCCGATGAGGAAGAGCGCGCCCGCTTCCTGCAAGAAGCCCGCGCGGTTGCGGCGCTCGACCACCCCAACGTTTGCGCCATCTACGAGGTTGGCGAAGCCGCCGGCCAACCGTACTTGGCGATGGCTTACGTGCAAGGGGAGACGCTGGCGAGCAAGATCGACGGCCAGCCGCTGCCCGCCAAGCAGGTGCTTGATTACGCCGCTCAGATCGCCGAAGGGCTGTGCGCGGCTCACGAAGCGGCGATCGTTCATCGCGACATCAAAAGCGCGAATGTGATGCTCACGCCCAAGGGCCAGATCAAGATTATGGACTTCGGTGTCGCCCAGTTCGCGAGCGATGGGGGGCCACGGGAGGTGGTGGGAACGGCGTCCTACATGTCGCCCGAGCAGACCAGTGGCGAAGCCGTTGATGCGCGGACGGATATCTGGTCGTTCGGCGTGGTGATGTACGAGCTTCTCACGGGCCACTTGCCGTTTCGCGGCGAGTACGAGGCGGCGGTTCTCTATTCAGTCTTGAATGAGGAACCTGAGCCGATCGACTCCCCGGATGTCCCTGCGAAGTTGATCGAGATTGTCAGGAAATGCCTGCAAAAGAATCCGTCCCAACGTTATCCGACGACCGACGCCCTGGCGGCCGATTTACGGGCTCTTCGGGCCGGCGATGCAACCACGCAGCGCGGGGCCGCGGTTGACTCGGCGGGTGCGGACGCGCCGAGGCGTGCCCGCTTCGCGACGATGGGCGTCGCCGCGATGATTCTACTGCTGCTTGTAGTCGCGTGGGGAGTCTGGGGGCCGTTTCGGCCACCCTCGGGTACGGCGGGATCAATTGCGGGCAGTCAAGAGCAGCGTCCGTCGCTCGTCGTGCTGCCTCTGCAAAGCCTCTCCGGTAATGACGAAGAGGACTACTTTGTCGACGGCATGACGGATGAACTGATCACCAGCCTGGCGAAGATCCGCGGGCTGCGCGTGATCTCTCGAACATCGGCGATGCAGTTCAAAGGGACGCGGAAGACCATGCCCGAGATCGCACAACAGCTCAGGGTGGAGTACGTGCTCGAGGGTTCGGTGCTGCGAGCCGGCGATCGTGTCCGGATCAACGCGCAGTTGATCGACACCGCTCAGGACCGCAGCGTCTGGGCGGAAAACTACGATTACGATCTCAAGGATGTATTGTCACTGCAGAACGACGCGGCGAAGACAATCGCCAGGGAAATCCGGGTTCAGATTTCACCGCAAGAGCAGGCGCGCCTGGGACGCCCGCCGGCCATCAATCCGCAAGCGTATGAGAACTATCTGCGCGCCCGATTCTTCATCAACCGCCGGGCCAACGATGATCTCGCGCATGCTCAGGACCTGTTCCAGCAAGTCATCGATCAGGAGCCCGCTTCCGGCCTCGGCTATGCCGGCCTCGCTGACGCCCTTACGCTGACCGCTCTTCGCGGGGAGGTTCCTCCTTCGGAGATTTGGCCCAAGGCGGAGGCCGCCGCGCTGCGGGCTGTAGAGCTTGACAGTGATCTCGCCGAGGCCCACTCGAGTCTTGGCCTCATTCGGTCTTTCTACGATTGGGACTGGGCTGGGGCGGGCAAAGAGTTCGATACGGCCATCGACCTTCACCCCGGTAACGCGATTGCGCGCCAGCGCCGCGCGATCTATCTGTCTCGTATCGGCCGCCACGATGAGGCCATCGAAGAGATCCAGAGCGCACGTGATCTCGATCCGCTCTCGCTCGTGATCAATCACACCGTCGGCGTGATCTACTCCATGGCCCGCCGTTACGACGAGGCGGTGAGCCATCTCGAAACGAATCTAGAGTTGTCTGACACGAACTATCGCACCTACATGACGTTGGGACGTAGTCGACTGGAGCAGGGCAAATTCGACGCGGCCATCAAGTCGCTGCGGAAAGCAAGTGACCTTTCGGGGCACAACCCGTTCGTCGTCGGCGCCCTGGCCTACGGCTACGCCAGGTCCGGCGACGAGGCCGAAGCGCGGCGACTGCTTGCGGACATCGAAAAGCAAGCGGCGGAGAGATATGTTTCGCCGATCACTCTGGCGATGATACGGATCGGCCTTGGTGAACGCGATCAAGCGTTTGCCCTGCTTGACGAGGCTCTGAAAGAGCGATCGAGCTTCCTGTTATGGCTCAAAGTCGAACCGGTGTTTGATCCTTTACGCGGCGATCCCCGCTTTGCGAAGCTGTTGGCTGATGTGGGTTTGGCCGGCTAGAATGCCCGGCGGGCCCGGTTAGTCGTCTTGCTTCAGTTCGGCCGTCTCTGATGGCGGGGCTGGTTCTGGATCTGTACCTTTATACGCGTCGCCGATGTCGGCGCTGTTGATGAGACCTCTCTTCAGGGTGACGTTATGGAACCCTGTGCCACCGGATGTACCCTGGAGTTGGTCGTCGGTGAGTTCCGTCGCGGGCTCGATGTTTGCTTGGTTCTTTTGCGTATCTTCAGACATTTTCGATGATCCCCATAGTTCATTGGCTGGATTTGCGGCGTTGATTGCGTTGGGCCAACGCTCTGTAAAATCTCACAAAGGAACGGCGGCCGTTTGTCACGCTCCTAGACTACAGCAAGGGGGGGGGCCAAACCCAGTGGCCGTTGCTAAGTTCAATCGGATCAACGACCCCGGCTCAGCGCCCTTGGCGAGCCATTCCGGCTGTGACGTAAACGACGCGGACAGTGTGTCCACCAAGTGGGCAAACCCGCAATGCCAACCTTGCTTCTGAGACCCTCCGGAATAGTGCGACGTGATGAAGGCAATCCGCCCGGGGCCCGGCTATAGTACCGTCGTTTTTTGGGGAATAGAATAAGCAATGCAAGACTCAATCTGGTTTCGAACTCTTACCGACGACGAACGCAAACCCTTCCAGCGAACCGACGAACTGCCGCGGGCGTCAGCCTGCGTTGAATGCCCGCGCCCACGCCGTCAAATGCGGCATAATCGAGGTTCTCCCAGTCTTCCCTCCAGGCGTGACCAGGTAATAGGCATGTCCAGATTCGAACTCTATTCCAGTGACATCGCTTTTCTGACGGAGCATGTCCGAAACGAAGTCGTAAAGCAAAAGCTCGCCGATGCAGATCCGATCGGAGGTCAGTCAGGGCGCTTGGCAGTCGTGCTAGACGAGCATGACCGATCGAAGATGATAGACGACTTGGGTCGGCTCTTGGTCGAGATCGGGCTTCTTCCAAGTTCTGAACCGAACGGCACAGGGCTGCGTATCGAAGCCTTGATCGATACGTTCAATCTGCACGAAGTGGAAGGTCGGGACTGTCTATAAGGTGCGGGCGTTTCAGGACAACAAATAAGCAATGCAAGACTCAATCTGGTTTCGAACTCTTACCGACGACGAACGAAAACCCTTCGAACGCACCGACGAACTGCCGCGCTCCAGCGAGGTCGTCATCGTGGGCGCAGGCATGGTCGGGCTTGCCACGGCCTACTACCTGGCCCAAGCAGGACTGAAGGACATCTGTATCGTCGATCGCGGCACGGCGCTCGGTGAAGCAAGTGGCGCGAATGCAGGCGGACTCTGGTTCGCGCAAGAGAGCATCGAGCCCGGTCCAGTCGCAGAGCTGAACAAGGTCGCCAGCCAACTCTACGACCGGCTCGGGGAGGAGTTCGCGTTCGATCTGCGAAGGCCTGGCATGCTGGAACTGCTCTACTCTCAGGACGACATCGAGAAAGCGCCGAGCCGCGTCGAACGTGTCCGCGCGGCCGGCTTTCGTGCCGAACAGCTGGACCGCGATCAGATGCGCGCTCTCGAACCTACCCTTGGCGCCGCGGCGGACGCGGCTTTGCACTACCCCGATGAAGGGCATCTGCATCCCGCGAAGCTGGCGTCCGCGTTGATCCAATCGCTGCGTGGGCGGGGCGTGCGGGTTTGCAGCGGCGTTGAGGTTGATGACATCAGTGCCGGCGTTGTCACGTCCCAAGGTCCCATCGCGACGCAAACGATCATCGTCACCGCGGGCTCGTGGACGCCGCTTCTCACTCGCACGCTGGGTTGGGAGCCGCCGATCCGGCCGATTCGAGGAACCTTGCTGGCTGTCGGTCCGCTGGAGAAGATGCTGACGCACACCATTACCGCGAGACAGTTCTACTTCACGCAACTCGCTTCCGGCTACATTGTGGGCGGCGGTTCGCTCGACGACGTTGGTTTCCGGCGAGGCGTCGATCCTAATACCACCGCCCGTATCCGCGCCGAGATGACAGAGTTGATCCCCGCCACTAGCGAACTCGCGACCTTTTGCGCCTGGTCAGGGTTCCGGCCCTACTGCGACGGCATGAAACCTGTCATCGGTAAGGTACCGGGGCGCGAGCGCATGTTCGTCGCCGCCGGCCACTACCGCAAAGGGATCATGCAGAGCCCCGTAACCGGGAAGATTGTCGCGGACCTCGTCACCAAGGGCTCAACGGAGTTGCCGGCGGACGCGTTCCGTCCCGACCGCTTTCCGTTAGCGCCGGCTACTTAAGAAGTCGCACGCGGTGATTCTCGCTATCACCGATATATACGGTCCCATCGTCGCCAACAAAGACACCGTGCGGGCGAGCGAGTCCGCACTTGAGCGGATCGCCGTCGGGCCCGTCGTGGACCGTGCCGTCACCGGCGACGGTCGTGATGACACCGCTTTTCGAATCGATACGGCGAATGGTGTGGCTCTCGGTATCGGCGATGTAGACGCCCCCGGCGCCAATCGCGATCCCCTTAGGCCCGGATAACTTTGCGGACTTGGCCGGTCCGCCGTCGCCCGTATAGCCTTTCTCGCCTGTCCCCGCAATGTGGTGCAGCGTGTGAGCCTTCATGTCGACACGGTAGACCGCGTTGCCCTCGCGCAGCGCGAGAAACATGTCGCCCTGTTTATCGAAGGCCATCGTGCGGGGTCCGTTCAGAGGCGTGCCGGCCACAGAGGCGCCGTCGGGCGTGGGCGCTTTCTCGCCGGTGCCGCCGAATGTTTCAATCTTTCCTGATCCCAGATCCACCCGCCGAACGCGATGATTGCCGATGTCTGCGATGTAGAGCGAGCCCTTCAGGTCGAGTGCGATGCTGTGCGGTGTTTTGAGCTGAGCCTTGGTAGCGGGGCCGTCGTCGCCTCCGAATCCGGCAGAGCCGGTACCGGCCACGGTGGAAATGACGCCGCTCTTGGCGTCAACGCGCCGTACGATGTTATTGCTCATTTCCACGAAGAACATATTCCCCGCGCGGTCGAATCGAATCTCATACGGCTCGTTCAGTGAAGCTTTTAGGGCCGGCCCGCCATCGCCGGAGTAGCCCTTCGTTCCGTTTCCCGCGACCGTCGAGATCGTACCCTTGGAGAGGTCGAGGCGGCGAATCACGTGATTGTCGATCTCGCAGAAGTAGAGCGCGCCATCCGGCCCGATTTCGAGGCCGTAGACGTTAGCGACCTGGGCGCGAACGCCCGGCCCGCCGTCCCCTGAATGGCCTGCTGTGCCTGTGCCGGCGATGGTGCTGATCTTGGCGGCGCTGGCAGTGAGGGAGGCGAGGCAAAGAACGAGAAGAAGCGTAAGCGTGCGTGACATCGCAGACCATCTTAGCAGCGTATCGGGGTTCCCAGGCACGCTGCTGTTCTCCGGGGCATCTCTGCGGCGGGCGCTACGCAATCCTCCGGCTTCGTAGTACCCTGATTGTTTGTTCTGAATACGCCAAGGAGAACCGCTACAGATGGAAGCACGTTTGCACGAATCGATTACCCGCTGGAACCTGCTTGACAGCAAGTTTTATCAGGCATGGAGCGCCGGCACGCTGCCCGTGGAGGCGCTGCGCGATTACGCCCATGAATACGGCGCGTTTATTTCGCTGATCGCCAAAGGATGGGACGCACACGGCGACCATGCGACGGCTGCTGTCGAGCGTGAGCATGTCGAGCTGTGGAGTGATTTTGCCGCGAGTCTTGGCACGACGATCGGTGCGCCTAAGACACAAGCCGTCCGCAAGCTGCGGGAAACGGCCGACGTGTTGTTTAGCGAGAAGGCTTCGTCCCTAGGGGCGCTGTATGCTTTCGAAGCGCAGCAGCCGGCGACTTCGCGTTCAAAACTCGAAGGACTGCGGGCGCACTACACGCTGGCGGCCAAGGCGGAAACCTACTTCGACGTTCACAAGGATGACGATGATGAGCCTCGTTTGTTGCTGCGGCGCATGTCGGCCCTGAGCGCCGAGGATCAATCGATCGCTGCCGAGGCCTGCGAGACGATGTGTGAGTTGCTTCGCGGCGCGCTCGACGAGTTGTATGATCGTCATGCGGTTTGCATGAACTAAAGTCCGGGCAGAGGGCGAGTCTCTGTGAAAACGCTGCGTAGCCGGCGTAGGGGCACCGCATGCCGTGCCCTCCAAATCGATTGGTACCCTAGAACATGCCGACATTCTCCGCTCAAAACCTGAAGTCCGCTTCACGAGACATCTTCATCGCCGCGGGTGCCCGCCCGGACGACGCACGGATCACGGCCGACGCTCTTGTTGACGCCAATCTCGCGGGTCACGATTCGCATGGCATCATGCGCATCCCGAGCTATATCCGCTGGATGGAGAGCGGCGACATCAACGTGGCGGCTGAGTTTCGAGTGGTGTCGGAGACCGATGCGTTCGCCGTTGTCGATGGCGACTGGGGTTTTGGGCAAGTGATGGCCCGCAAGGCGATGGAACTCGGTATTGCCAAAGCGGCTAAGGCGGGTGTCGCGAGTATCTCGGCGCGCGGCTGCGCTCACATCGGACGTGCGGGCGACTATCCGATCATGGCGGCGGAGGCGGGGTTTGCCTCGACACTTTTTCTGAATACACACGGCGCGGGCAGCTTGGTCGCTCCGTTCGGTGGTATCGACCGGCGTCTTTCCGCGAATCCGATCGCGATTGGAATTCCGCGTCCCGGCGGTGACCACATCATCGTCGACATTTCGACCTGCGTCGTCGCGGAAGGCAAGCTGCGCAATTTTCGAACGGCCGGCCAGCCCGCACCCGAGGGGTCGATCATCGATGCGGAGGGCCGCCCCACAACCGATGCGTCGAAGTTTTACGGGCCACCCGAAGGCGCAATTCTTCCGATCGCTGGGCACAAGGGCTTCGCCTTGGGGCTGGCGTCCGACATTCTTGCCGGTGCCCTCTCAGGGGCAGGCTGCACCCGCGAAGGCGTCACACGGGTCGGCAATTCCTTCTGGGTGACGATCATCGACCCCGATAGGGTGCGCGGCCGGGCGGCCTTCGACGAGGATGTTCGCAACCTTGTCGAGTGGGTCAAGAGCAGCCGCAAGGCCGAGGGTGTTTCGGAAATCCTGGTTGCCGGAGAGCCGGAGCTACGAAGCGCGGCGAAGCGTGAGAAAGAAGGAATCCCTGTTCACGCCGACACCTGGGCGTCGATTGTCGAAGTCGGCAAGCGATACAACGTTGCGCTCGAAACTCCCGATTCGTAATTCCCGATTCGCCGTGCTCATGCGAAGGCGGCTGTATCACCCCCTCGGCTCCCAAGGCCCACCTCAACGTCTTAGCGTGCTTCGACCGTCAGGTGGTGAAAAATGCGGGCTAGGTTCCTCATAGGCCAACGGAAGTTTCTGGCGTACGTGGTTCAAGTGACCGCGAGCGAGGCTTAAAGTGCGCCCGTTTCGCTGTCGATGGACG
Organism: Acidobacteriota bacterium; assembly: GCA_027624045.1. Classification (GTDB taxonomy): domain Bacteria; phylum Acidobacteriota; class Terriglobia; order Bryobacterales; family UBA6623; genus JAPPLB01. Next base: position 3,874 of record JAQBUE010000065.1, on the reverse strand, counting down.
TACGATGCCCTCCTCTGACGAACAGAATCGCGCTAACCGGCCGATCCGGATTCTGCATGTCCTCGGGTGCATGGACCGCGGCGGGGTCGAGACGTGGCTGATGCAGATATTGCGCCACATCGATCGCAGCCGCTTTCAGATGGATTTTCTGGTTCACACAGCGCGGCCGGGCGCTTACGACGAAGAAATCGAAAGCCTCGGGTCGCGCGTCATCCCTTGCCTCGGCGCCAGACGGCCTTGGACCTACGCGGCAAACTTCATGCGGCAAATTGCGGCGTACGGGCCCTACGATATCGTTCACAGTCACGTTGACGCTTTCAGCGGCTACGTTTTGATGCTGGCTCAGCGTGCCGGCGTCGCTCAACGCATCGCTCACAGCCACAGCAACACGATGCGCCAGAGGAAAGTGGCGCACACGGCCCGCCGCGTCTACCTCAAAGTTACCGACGAAGCCATCCGGCGCTATGCCACGCTCGGCCTTGCGGCGGGCCCACAGGCGGCGGAAGCGCTCTTTGGGCCGCAATGGAGTGAGCATCCCCGGCGCAAGCTTCTCTATTACGGCTGCGACCTGGAGGTGTTCCGCGGCGACATACGCGCGAACGATGTTCGTGCTGAGTTCGGAATCGAGCCCGGAGAGATTGTCGTCGGCCACGTAGGCCGCTTCTGTGAGCCCAAGAACCACGGCTTCTTCATCGATGTTGCCGCCGAGGTTGCGCGGCTGGAACCGCGTTCGCGCTTTCTGCTGGTTGGCGATGGACCGTTGCGCCCGTTCATCGAACAGAAAATTCAGGCGTCGGGTCTGTCATCGCGATTCATCCTTGCTGGGACCCGCGACGATGTCGCCCGGCTGATGCTCGGTGCGATGGATGTGCTCCTTTTTCCGTCGCTGTGGGAAGGCCTGCCGATGACATTGATCGAGAGCCAGGCCGCCAGTTTGCCGTTTGTCGGCTCGCTGGCGGTACCCGAGGAAGGGGTCGTCGTGCCATGGCTCACGCGCCGGTTAGACCTCGATGAACCGGTCTTTCATTGGGCGCGGGCTGTACTCGATGCCGCTTGCTTGCGGACTCAGGTCGACCCCCTGCGGGCTCTGCAACTCATGCAAGCGAGTCCGTTTACTGTCGAGAAAAGTGTCACGGCCTTGGCGGAAGTATATGAATCCCTCGTGGATCTGTCGATTGCCAAAGCAGCCTGAGGAGATTTGCGAGTGACACAACAAGCCAAGACGTATCTAGTGACCGGAGGGGCGGGTTTCATCGGTTCTCATCTGATCGAGTCTCTACTAGCGGCGGGACATCGCGTGTTTGCACTCGACGATCTGTCAACGGGGCGCGCAGCCAATTTGGACGCCGTGCGGCGGCACCCGAACTTTCACTTCGCCCGCGCCAAAGTCACCGACTCGGTTGTGCTTGACCGGCTGGCGTCGCAGTCGGACGTAGTGATTCATCTGGCGGCGGCCGTCGGTGTAAAGTTGATCGTTGACCATCCCGTGGAAACGATCGAGATCAATGTCAACGGGACGGAGGCGGTCCTGAAGGCGGCGCTTCACTACGAGTGCCGTGTCCTGATTGCGAGCACCTCTGAGGTGTACGGGAAAGGCAGCCGGATACCGTTCGCCGAGGACGATGATGTGCTTCTCGGATCGACGATGAAAAGCCGCTGGTCATATGCCGCGAGCAAGATGATCGACGAGTTCCTGGCTCTCGCCTACCACAGGGAGTTCGGGCTGCCGGTAACGATTCTTCGCCTTTTCAATACGGTCGGCCCGCGACAGCGCGGCCGCTACGGCATGGTGATTCCGCGATTGATCGCCCAAGCGCTGGCGGGCGAAGCGATGACGGTTTACGGGACGGGCGAGCAGCAGCGGTGCTTCTGCGACGTGCGTGATGTTGTTGAAGCGATCATCGGTCTCTCGGAACATCGCCAGGCCGTCGGCCGTGTCTTTAATGTCGGATCGACCGAAGAGACCAGCATTTTCTCGCTCGCTGAGCGTATTCGAACATTGGCTGAGAGTTCGTCCCCCATCACACGCATCCCCTACGATCAGGCTTACTCGCCCGGCTTCGAAGACATGCAGCGCCGCGTACCCGACACGTCCCGCATTCATCAGCTGCTGGGTTGGACGCCGCGGCGCTGCCTCGATGAAATCCTCGCGAGTGTCGTCGAGGCTCACCGGATTCACACACAGGCGATCAGGCCTCTCGGAACCGGCTCAGCCTCAAGTGAACTGCTCGCCCGCGAAGTCTCGTAGCCTGCTCTGCCTCGACGATCGTTTTGCCGGACCGTTGCCGATCCAGCAGCAGTGCTACCCCGCGAGCTATACTCCGCAAAACGTAACCGGTTTTCCCCGGCGCCGAGCGTGACGTTGCCATCGCTCCGCCGCAAGGTCTCTTGCCGGGAACAAGAGATCTATGAGGACGCAAACCCGGCCTGCCCCCGCCCGCCTGATCGTTATGATGGCGTTGATCGCGTCGGGCGAGGCCATCTTCTTCTTGCCATTCGTGGTGGCCCGGATTTTTCGTCCCACCTTTCTCGATGTTTTCGCGCTGACCAACCTGCAACTGGGTACAGCGTTCTCGCTCTACGGTGTCGTCGCCATGTTGTCGTACTTTGCCGGCGGACCGCTGGCGGATCGCTTTTCCGCCCGGCGGCTCATCACAGCCGCGCTGGTTGCCACATCCCTGGGGGGCGTGATTTTCACCACCATACCCGCGCTGGGCGTGCTGACGCTGCTGTATGGTTTCTGGGGGCTGACTACCATTCTGCTGTTCTGGGCGGCGCTCATCCGGGCGACGCGGGAATGGGGAGGAATGACCAGTCAGGGGCGGGCCTACGGGATACTTGATGGCGGGCGTGGTTTCCTATCGGCGATCCTCGCTTCGATTTCGGTCGTCATCTTCGGCGCCTTACTGCCGGCGGACGTAGCAGCCGCTACGCTTGAGCAACGAGCCGCTGCGTTGGGCCAAATCATATGGATCTTCACCGGGCTGGTGGCAGCGGTCGCCGCGCTGGTGTGGTTTTCCCTGCCTGAGACCAGTCCGGACCGCGAGTCAGGCGCCACGCGGAAGTTGACGCTGGAGGGAGTTCGCCGCGTGTCGCGCATGCCGGCAGTGTGGCTGCAAGCCACGATCGTTGTCTGCGCTTACGTCGGCTTTAAAAGTACCGACGATTTCTCTCTGTTTGCCCGCGATGCTTTCGGCTACGACGATGTAGTGGCCGCTCAGGTCGGCACGGTCTCGTTTTGGGTGCGGCCGTTCGCTGCCATCGGAGCGGGTCTGCTTGCCGATCGCAGCCGTGCGGCTCGGGTAACCGCTCTGAGCTTTGGCGTATTGATCGCGGGCAGTCTCGCCATCGCCCTCGGTGCGCTGCAGCCTGGGATTCACTGGATGCTTGTTGCCACCGTCGCGGGAACCAGCGTCGGCATCTACGCCGTGCGAGGCATCTACTATGCGTTGTTCGAGGAAGCCCGTGTGCCCCTGATTTTCACTGGCAGCGCGGTTGGGCTCGTGTCGGTGATCGGCTATACGCCCGACATCTTCATGGGACCGCTGACGGGCTACCTGCTCGACCGTTCAACGGGCGCATTGGGCCATCAACATGTTTTCGGCGTCGTTGCCGCCTTTGCCGCCGTAGGCCTGGTGTCAACCTTACTTTTTCAGCGGGTTGTTCGTGTGAAAGCAGGCTCCGCGGACGAGCTCTGAGACGATCGCACCGTCGTCCGCAAAGCCGGCCCCGCCGTTCCCGACGACTCGCCCGCCAACTTGCCCGCCAACTGATCCCGCGCTTTCAGACTCTCCAATTCTCCTCGCCATCTCCCTTATCCGACCACTCTTAGGCCCGTTCACGGGCCATGGTTTCCACGAGGCCAGGCGTTTAA
>JAQBUE010000300.1 GCA_027624045.1 Acidobacteriota bacterium | reverse complement strand
CCCATCGCATCCCGCCAGCTCGTCCAGGACAAGCTCGTAAACATGGTAGCCGACCACACGAGCGGCCTCCTGCGCGCCTGGCGATTGGCGAAGCTCAAGGACGAAGGCAGGCTCCACTTTTCGCAAGTCTCCCTCGCCAAGCGAGAAAACGTTCGCGCCGCCCTCGACGCCGCCCGCTCCGCCCGCGAAATCCTCGGCGGTAGCGGCATAACCCTCGACTACCACTCCATCCGCCACATGCTCAACCTCGAAACCGTGGACACCTACGAAGGCACGCACGATATCCACACCCTCATCGTGGGGCGGGAGGTTACGGGACTGGAGGGGTTTTAGTTCGGGCGGCGAGAAGCATTGGACGATTGTTAGATTCGATTTCGCCACGCTGACGGATCCCGGCGACCATGCATCACCGCAATAATTACGATGCGCGAGTCGTCTTCAAAGCAATAGACCCCGTACGGGAATCGTCTCAAGAAGGCTCGGCGGACTCCGTGATAGACGATTGCATACATTTTCGGGTCACGTCGCAGTTGCTCAACTACCGCTTCCACCTTGAGCATGAAATCATCGCCGAGACCCGGCCGATTGTGCTCGTACCATTTGTACACATCGTCGATATCTGTCTCGGCTTGGGCGCGAATGGAAACCGGCTTCACCGAGGTCGGTTCCTGGATGAAGTCACCCGTGCCTTGACGTCTTCCCATGTCGCAACGTCATCCGGGTCTTCAGCGTGAAGTTGGAGTCTGCGGTCAAGTTCAGCGCGTTGCGCATCGGTGAGTTCCATTGAATGCTGGTCGGCCTCAATACTGTCCCACAAGTCCTGGACCAGTTGAATCCGCTCAGCGACACTCAGTTCCCTCAAGCTGTCAATAATAGTCATCATAGACCTCCTTCGCGGAATCCGGCTGCATTCTCTCACCAGTCTGAGAACGGATCATCCGGCTCCTCCCCACGCTCAGGGCAGAACTCAAGATAGTCGTCAATAGACTCTTGGAAAGCACGTTTCAACTCTTTCACACTCGTCCCTTGAAACGTTACTACATCGCGCAAGCCTAGCACTTCCCCGTGAAGCAGCCCTGCTTCCTCGTCGTAATCCGCGTGACCTGTATATGCCTTGTATTGAAGCATGTGGTTCTACCTACGCAGCTGTCTTTCCAATCTCGTACGGTTGGATCAGTATGTCGACAGGAATTCCAAGGCCCTCATGAAGGCGGCGAATCATTTCGAGAGTCAGGGAACGCTTCCGATTGAGTACTTCGGACACACGCGCTCTGCTGCCGATATAAAGGCCCAGGTCCCTCCGTGTAAGACCCCGGCTCTCCACAAAGTATAGGATAGCTTCGACGGGATCTGGAGGCTCAATCGGGTAATGACGCTCCTCATATGCTTCCACGAGCGTAACCAGGGTAGTGAGCCGGTCACCTTCAGGTGTAGCGGGTTCCGCGTCAAAGAGGGTCTCGATTTCCTTTAGAGCCTGCTCATAGTCACTCTCGTTTCGAATTAGCTGAATCTCCATCGCTCCTCCCTCCTCTTGCCCCCCATTGTACCATCGACGCGATTCCGCATCGTAAAAACAGCCCACCCGCAGCGTGCGCCACGGGTGGGCTGTCCGGTCCTCCGATACTCTTCCCGCTAAGGCGTCGCGCGTGTCGCCGGCGACGAATGCGACGACCCGGTCGGCTGCGGCGCCGTCGCGGGCTTCTCCATACTTCGCCGAAGCTGGATGCCGATATACCCCCCGGCAAGCGCTGCAACAAATGTCGCCGCCGCCAGAACGATCGCTACGACGATACCACCTGTGCCGAGTCCACCCGCAATCATCAGTGCGCCGACTCCCCAGGCGACCGCACCAAGGAATACCCACACCTCGTTGCCCTTCAGGCCGATGCCGTCCCAAACTGCCTGCAGGCTGTTCAGCGGAGACTCAATCCAGCTATAGCCCCCGCCGGAAGCTGTTGCGATGCCGTTCGCCATAGGCGTGTACAGGCCGGTCACGAGGAGCGCGCCGCCGAGGCCCAGGACGATCAGAACGATGAGCCGCACCGCGAACGCGTCGATGCCCATGCCGAAGATCACGCCGGCGGCAAGGAGGCCGCCAACCAAAACAACGACTGCCCAGGTCGCGCCCATCATAGGCGCAGACTGCTTCATGGAGTCCGAGGAATCGGCAAGCCCCGTGGTGAAGGACGCCGCCGCCAGCTTGTCCATGTTGCCGGACATCGCGCCGCCCATTCCACCGGTCGCGCCACGCGCCATGCCGACACCAGCCCAAATCAGCCCGCCGAGAACGGCAATCGCCGCAATCACGAGCAACCCCACCGCAAATCCGACCACGAATCCCCATGGTAGATCGAAGAAGAAGCCCGACTCACCCGCCGGCAATTCCCAAATCAGCGCCAGCACCAACCCGACGACGGCCGCCAGGCCGACCTGCCACACAAACACCTTGCTGTATCCGCTTGCCATCTTGGACCTCCTTGTGCCCCTGCTCTCCTTGCGAGAACAGTCAATCTCCAGACTCCGATTGCCGCTACTCGTTGCCTCCAATGCCTTTGATAGTGCCAAACGATGGGACTAGGCAATATTGCCTACGTCAATTGTACAGTAGCAAGTCAAGTAGGTACTTGCCCTTTGGCCCTTGTAAGTTAACAAGTGTGTTGCTAGTCAGTAGAATTGAACTGGAGCGCGGCAGGCCGATAAGCCCTTGGTCCCAATCGAGGAGACCGTCTTTCAGCGGGGCCGCCGCGCATAAGTTCACAAAAGCCCGAACAGTTGCTTGAGCGTCCCGTGTGACAGCTCGATTTTGCAAGGATGGGCAAGGAAGGTGCGTATGACTAGCGAAGTTCTATTTGTCGGCATCGATGTCTCCAAAGACTATCTCGATGTTGCCCTCAGACCGAAAGGAGATCTATCGAGATTCGATAACAACAAAGCGGGTATTGCCAAGATGACGACTGATTTGAGCAAGCTTGACCCCACCCTGATTGTCATGGAGGCCACAGGCAGCATGGAGATGCCGGCGGCGGCAGCACTCCAGCTCGCAAAACTGCCGGTCGCCGTAGTCAACCCAAGACAAGCCAGGGACTTTGCCAAGTCCACCGGCAAACTGGCCAAAACCGATGCCATCGACGCTCATGCCCTTGCTCACTTTGCAGAAGCAGTAAGACCCGAGGTCAGGCTGTTGCCGGATGAACAGGCCCAAGAGCTCGACGCCATTGTCACCCGAAGGCTCCAGGTTCTCGATATGATCGTCGCCGAGAAAAACCGGCTCAGGACCAGCACACGAGCAGTTGGGAAGAGGATAAAGGCCCACATTTCCTTTCTTGAGAAAGAACTCGATGGCATAGACAAAGAGCTATCCGAAGCGATCAAGGACAGTCCTGCTTGGAAGGCCAAAGACGAGATACTTCGGAGTGTAACAGGTGTGGGCCGTGTCGTCTCCTTCACACTGGTCTCCCAGCTTCCCGAGCTTGGCAAGTTGAACCGACAACAGATAGCGGCCCTGGTCGGCCTCGCCCCCCTGAATCGGGACAGCGGCAAGAGGAAAGGCAAGCGAGGAATATGGGGAGGGCGGGCGAGCGTCCGGTCCGCTCTCTACATGGGCTGCCTATCAGCCATAAAGCACAACAAGGTTATCAAGGCGTTCTATGAACGGCTCATTGCCAAAGGCAAGCCTTTCAAGGTAGCGATGGTCGCCTGCATGCACAAGCTGTTGATCATATTGAATAGTATGGTAAAGAGCGGCTCCAAATGGGAAGAGACGGTGGCCCAAACTGCTTAACCCAATCCACATCCCTCTTGACTTTCAACACAGTTGCTGAGAGGTAGCATGGCGAATTGGGCTAGGCGTTTTAGCAGAGGAACGGGGGTCTCTTTGGGGAGGTGTTAGTACAATCGGAACTGTAAGATCAAAGTGAAATCGCAAACCGCAACAGCCGGACAGAAGGAGGTGAACCTGTGGCTAGATCTACCGATCAAGTGTCTGCAGATATTCAAGAACGAATCGCATCGAGCGTGAAAGACGGGAACCGCTGCTCAGACTGCTTCCTGCATGTACTCAATTCTACGGGCGTCCACGTTCCGGAAGCGGTACAGGGCCTCGCTCCCTACTTCAACGAAAACGCCAGGAACCCAGGCGCGACGTG
>JAQBUE010000064.1 GCA_027624045.1 Acidobacteriota bacterium | reverse complement strand
TTTTTACTCTCTTTCGTGGCGTGCTGTTGCCGTTCTAACGTATGTGAGAGTGGTGGGGCCGTAGAGGGAAACCAACGAACTGAAAACAGCGCAAAGCGGCGGCTTGCCCCGTTTCTGGTTCAGCCGGGACCTGGCAGAAACCACGGTGTCTGAGGCTGACGAGGATGGAGGTTTCGCTCAGATGAATCGCGAGCTGGTTCTCGCTTCGGGAATGACTCAGGATCTGGTTTCACACGCTCTGCGAACTCGACAAGGGCGACTTTTTTTGCAAGGTGGGCGTATGTGGACCCTACCTTTTTGAGCTTTTTTTGCGCCCTTCCCCGTGCCGGGTTTGCGTAGGAAACGCGGTGTCCTGAGGGGTCTTTGGCGTTAAGAAACCCCACGATCTACTCGTACGCTTCTGCGGAGTCAGCCCTCTCCCTGGCTGTGTGTCCCTTTCTGGCCCCCCCTTCCACTTCCCGGCTTTTCCTATGACGGCAGGTGCGTTTCACAAGAAGTGGGTTGCAAACACTCGCTGAACGTTGCGATCGGCGTCGGCAAGGACTTCGGGGTAGGCGTTCGGCGCAGCTTAAAAGCACTGTGCCAGAAATGTGCCACGGGTATGCTTTTCTGCCCTTTTCCTCCTTTCTGCCTCTTTGTAGAATCAGTAACTTACATGTGCCAAAAGAAGGTAAGGGGTTCGACCCCCTCCTCCAGCACCAAGTTAACTGAATCATAGCTGTACGCTTTCCTGGCGGTTTCGATCTCCCCTGCGCCGCCGAAACACTGCGGTGCGCTGCTAGCCTGATCGCCGTCAAGCCATCGAGGTAGAAGCGTAGGCGGAGCTATACTGGTCGGCTGACAATAGGTGGCCGGTATGATGCGAATCTTGCGGGTGTGCGCTCTTCTCCCTTTTCTTTTCGTCGTTCAACTGAACGCGGCCGACGGCGTGGCAGCAGGCGCATTCATCGTTGAGCCGCCGACGCTGATCTGCCTCGGTTTTGAGTGGCGGATTTCAGGTGATGACAACCGCAATTCGTCGGTTGACGTCAGCTATCGCAAAGCCGGTGAATCCGAGTGGCACAAAGGGATGCCGCTGCTGCGAATGGGAGACGAGCGGATCTTCCGGCCCGATCTGGGCCTCGAATACACGGTTCCGCACGGCTTCGCGGGCAGTATTCTCGACCTTGAGCCCGACACGGAGTATGAAACGCGCTTCGAGTTGCGCGACCCGGACGGCGCGAGCGGCGAAACCGTGAAGACCGCGAAGGTCCGGACGCGCGGCGAACCCAAAGCTGCCCCCGACGGACGGGTGCTTCATGTCTATCCGCCTGGCTTTGACGGCAAGAAAGAGGAACCGTCGTTCACAGGACTGAAAGACGCCTACTATGGCTCGGGGCGCGGCGACTGGTCGGTGGTCAGCGAGCGCAAGGCGCAGCCCGGCGATATCATTCTGATCCACGCCGGACTCTACAAATCCGACCGGCTCAACTACTCCGACCCGCTTGGAATCCCGTTCGACGGCACCTACGTTCTCAGTCTCAAAGGCACGCCCGACAGGCCCATCGTCATTCGTGGAGCGGGCGACGGCGAGGCGATCTTCGACGGCAACGGCGCCCATCAGCTATTCGATGTGATGGGAACGGCTTACAACATTTTCGAGAACATCACGATTCGCAACACGAACGTCGCGTTCTATGCCGGACGCAAGGAGGTTGACGGCGCTGTGGGCCTGACTGTTCGTAACTGCCGCATCGAAGACGTCGGCATCGGAATCACGAGTGAGTACGCCGGCTCACATGATTTCTATATCGCCGACAACGTCATGCTTGGGCGCGACGACCCGCATCGGCTGCTTGGCTGGTATAACCCCGGCATCTACGGCGCGAACCAATTGACAAGCTTCTACGGCGTGAAGGTGTACGGATCCGGGCACGTCGTCGCTTATAACTACATTGCCTACTTCCACGACGGCGTGACGATCTCGACCTATGGCAAGCCGGAGGAAGAGCAGGACCGCAAAGCCGTCGCCATCGATTTCTACAACAACGACATTCACCTCATGGCCGACGATTTCTTTGAAGCCGACGGCGGGGTCCACAACATCCGTATCATGCGGAACCGCGGCGTCAACGCGGGGCAGTGCGGCCTGAGCGCGCAGCCGGTGTACGGCGGACCGGCCTATTACATCCGCAACGTGCTGTATCACGTCGCGACCGGGCGGGGGCTGAAGTTCCAGGTGAAGCCATCGGGACTGATCGTCTATCACAACACGTTCATCGCCGAGGCGCGCAGCGGCGACATGTCATCGAACGTTCATTTTCGCAACAACCTGTTTCTGGCGAACGACGCCCCGGGGCGCGGCATCTTCGGCCTGGCGACCGCTACGTCGTATTCCAGCCTCGACTACGACGGCTATCGTCTGAATCGAAACGCACGGCGGCAGTTCGAGTGGCGAGCGCCGGCGAAGGGTGTGGCGCGTGACTACGAGTTGAGCCGGAACGACGACCAGACATTCGACTCCCTCGCTGAGTTTCACGCAGCCACCGGGCACGAAGAGCACGGCATTGAGGTCGACTTCGACATCTTTGAGAAATTGACGCCGCCCGACCCGGGCAACCCTTACGCCGTCTATTACGCGGGGGACCTGAACTTTCGTCTCAAGGTGGGCAGTAGGGCTGTTGATGCGGGTGTTGCCATCCCGAACGTGAACGACGGCTACGACGGCGGCGCGCCCGACCTGGGAGCGCTCGAAGTGGGCGCGCCTGAACCGCACTATGGTCCACGGACTCAAACCGTCCGGAAGAAATGACTTACCTCAAGGGCCGGTCGGGATAGAATGGGCAACACTGTGTCCAAGACTCAGGCAAAGGTTCCCATCGTCCGTTTGCAAGTCGGCGCCGTTGCGCTGATGTTCGGTCTGAGCACGATGAGTTATTTCGACCGCACGATCATGTCGATCGCGGGACCGGAGATCATGAAGGATTTCGGCATCTCGGAAACCGGGATGGGGACAGTGTTTTCGGCGTTCCTGATCAGCTACGCGATCTTCATGGCGCCGGGCGGACGATTAGCCGACCGCTTCGGCCCGCGCAAGGTTTTGTTCCTCGGCGGTATGGGGGCCGCGCTCTTCACCGGATTGACGGGACTGACCGGCGGCGCATGGCTCGGCGCATCGTTCGGTGTGGTGGCGTCACTGCTGATCATCCGGTTTCTGTTCGGCATCTGCACCGCGCCGCTTTACCCGGCACTGGGCCGAATGACGGCCGCCTGGTTTCCGGCGGCGCAGGTGGCGCGAGTCCAGGCCATCGTCATCACCGGAGCGCCGCTGGGTGGAGCGATTTCACCGGTCATGTTTGCCGCCCTGATCGGAGCGTTCGGTTGGCGCTGGTCATTTGGCTGGGCGGCGATCGCCACCGCGCTGCTCGGTGGCGTCTGGTACTGGTATGCACGCGACGACCCTCGCGAGTATGGGGTGGAGATTCCTGGAGTCAGCGCGCCCGGTCCGGTGCGGGAGGGGCGTTTTCCCTGGGGGACGCTGCTGGGGGATCGCAATCTACTGCTGCTGACGGCGGGTTACTTCTGTATGAACTACTTCCAGTACATTTTCTACTACTGGATCTATTACTACTTCGGGGAGATTCGAGGGATGAGCCGGGGCGATAGCGCCACCTACGTCACATTCCTGATGCTGACCATCACGGTCATGACACCGCTCGGCGGATGGGTCGCGGATGCTTTCAGTCCGCGCCTGGGGAGCCACGGGGCTCGCCGACTTGTGTCGGTGACGGGGTTGAGTCTGAGCGCTGTGCTGCTTTACGTGGGCTCGAGCGGCCTGGACATTGTGCCGACCGTTGTGTTTCTCTCACTTGCCGCGGGTTGCAACTCGATGGCGGAGGGTCCCTTTTGGGCGACGGCGATCGAAACTGGCGGCAAGAACGCGGGTGTTGCCGGCGGGATCATGAATTGCGGCGGCAATATTGGGGGCATCCTTTCACCCACACTGACGCCCATCATCGCCGGGTATGTGGGCTGGGAAGGCAGCTTGCACTTTGCCAGCTTCGTGGTCATGCTGAGTATGGTCGTCTGGTTTTTCATCAAACCTAACTCCGCTTCGATAGGTGCTACACTGTAGCGCCTATCGGCCTTGCAGCGGTATTCCAGCTTGTCAACCGTTCCCACTAGTCCCGCCCAGGAAACGCCCACGCGGGCCCGTTATATCTTCCTTTTCCTGGCTTTTCTCGTCTCGTTCATCACCTACCTCGATCGCGTCTGCATCTCCCAAGCTGCACCGGCCATGAGCGGCGACCTGGGTCTGTCGGGGATGGAGATGAGCTATGTGTTCAGTGCCTTCGCCCTGGCGTACGGCCTGTTCGAGATACCCATGGGCTGGCTTGGCGACCGCTTCGGCCAGCGTAAACTCCTCACGCGCATCGTGGCCGGCTGGTCCGTGTTCACCGTACTGACCGGGATGGTGAAGAGTTACTTTCTGCTGCTGCTCACCCGCTTCGCCTTCGGAGCCGCCGAGGCCGGTGCGTTCCCAACGCTCGCTCGCGCGCTCGCCCGCTGGTTTCCGCGAACCGAACGTGGCCGCGTGAATGGCTTCATGTGGATGGGCGCCCGCGCCGGCGCCGCCCTCGCGCCACCGATTGCGGCCTGGTGCATCGGGGCCATCGGCTGGCGCGAAACTTTCTACTTGTTTGGCAGCGTCGGCAGCTTGTGGTGCATCGCCTTCTGGCGTTGGTACCGCGACGATCCCGCCGACCACCCCGCCGTAAACAAGGCCGAACTCGAATACATTCAGAGCGGCACTGTTCAGAGCAACACTGTTCAGAGCAGACCCCAGGCCAAGCTTCCCTGGACGAAGGTCTTCCAAAGCGGAACGCTCTGGGCCTTATTTGTGATGTACTTCTGCTCGGCCTACGGCTCGTTTTTCTTCGTCACCTGGATGCCTACCTACTTGATGGAAGAGCACGGTATGACGCTGGAGCGCTCGGGCCTGCTGTCGGGTTTGCCCATGGGGATCGGCGCGATCGCCTGCGTAGTGGGCGGCACCTTCTCGGACTGGCTGATCCGCCGCACGGGGAGCATCAAATGGGGACGCCGCATTGTCGGTATCGGCGGTTACGGCCTGGCCGCCGTGGGCTTCGGCATCGCTGCTCAGTCACGCGACGCCTGGAGCGCCATCCTGTGGCTCTCATTCGCCCAAGGTGTTCAGGATCTCGCGCTCCCGGTCGCCTGGGCTACCTGCGTTGACGTCGGCGGGCGCCTCGGCGGCACCGCCACCGGCTTCATGAACACGGCCTCCAGTATGTCCGCCATGATCTCGCCGATCGCCGCCGCCTGGCTTCGCAAGACCTACGGCTCTTTCACTGTGATGTTCTCATCGTGTATCGTGATCTATCTCATAGCTTCCGTTATGTGGATGATCCTAGATCCCAGCAACACTATCCATGACCAAGAAGAGGAACACGCCGAGACGTAGCAAGTTCGACGCAGCACCAATAGCGCGGATCTCGATTTTGTGATGCGCCGGCTTGCCGTCCCGAGACCACTCAAGAAGAAACCAACCATGTCAGACCGCGAAAAGAAATCCTATCTCTATCACCACCACACCTGGCCCGAACTCAAGGCGCGCGTCGCCGAACAACCCGTCGTCGTGCTTCCGATCGGCTCGGTTGAGGACCACGGCTACCACATGCCGCTCGACGTCGATAACTTCCTGATCGGCTCAATCGCCGAAGAGGCCGCCAAGCGCGCCGATGGCGACATCCTGCTGATGCCCATCATTCCCTACGGGTTTGAGACCCATCATATGGATTTCCCCGGCACGATCGACATCAAGCAGGAGCATCTGCTCAACTTCGTGCTTGATGTCACGCTGAGCGTCGCCCACCACGGTTTCGAGCGCATCCTGATCGCCGACGGACATGGCTCGAACATGCCCGTTCTTGAGCTCGTCGCGCGCCGCACCGTCCTCGAATCAAACGCCCTGTGCGCCACCTTCATCTGGCCGTCGCTCAACATCGAAGGCATTCGCAAGTATCGTGAATCTGATAAGCAGGGCATGGCGCATGCCGCCGAGCTCGAAACCTCCGTCTACCTGCACCTTGCCCCTGAGCGCGTTCAAATGGATAAGGCCGTCAAGGACATCAACATGCCTGAGTCCGACTTCATCTGGATGGACCTGCTGCAAGGCTCCCCGGTGCGGCACATGGACTGGTGGACAACTTTCTCAAAGAGCGGCGTCTACGGCGATGCGACCATCGCCACGGCCGACAAGGGTGAAAAGTTTTTTGAAGCCGCCGTTGAGCACTTCGTCAAACTCGTCCGCGAATTCAAGAAACGTCCTCGAGGCGAGCGCACCGACTATCACAAAGAGCCCTGGGATAAGCATTTCAAGTCGCTTAGGGAAACCGGCAAGCCCGAATAAACTTGAGCCGTTGAGTCTATGCAGCGGAGTTCGTCCGGCAGGGTCCGTTCGTAAACACGGATGAGGCCCTGCCCAGTTGTTAAAAATCTGCGATTCTAAACGCTGACGACTCCGACCGGCCGGACTTGAGCCGGCGCGCCCCCCCCCATCGTTCGCAGTGAATACAACCGCTTCTTCGGCAGTGCCGCACGTTTCTCTCCCGGCCCTGTTGCGGCGGAACCGCAACTACCGCTACGCCTGGATGAGCCAGTTCCTGAGCGAATGCGCCGACAACTTCAACATGTTGACGGTCTTCAGCTTGGCGCTGGAGTTCACGGGCTCGGGCATGGTGATCGGCAACCTGATGCTGGCCCGTGCGATCCCGATGATTCTCGCCGGTCCGCTGGCCGGCATTGCGCTCGACCGCTGGCCGCGCAAAAGCGTTCTGATGGGCAGCAATCTGGCGCGGGCGGCCGTGGCGCTCTGCTTTGTGGCTGCCGCCTCTGAAGAGCGAACTTGGCTTCTTTACCCGCTGAGCAGCGCGCTGATGTTCGCGGCACCATTTTTCACGAGTGGGCGGACGGCGATCCTTCCGAGCATCACCGATCACGATGAGTTGCACACCGCCAACTCACTCACGCAGCTCACAAGTTTCGGTGCCGTCACGATCGGGATGTTCTTCGGCGGATTTGTGATCTCGGCGTTGGGGTACAAGGCGGCGTTCGTCGCGAACGCGTTTCTGCTGGCCGCCTCGGCGTGGCTCGTATCGCGGGTTCGCGTGCCAAAAGAGAAAGAGCCGCCAGCCCCGCGAGCACTCAATGAGACCGACGTGGCGCGTCCCTGGCGCGATTACCGCGAAGGGTTACGTTATCTCGCGTCGACGCCGCTGATGCTCGGCATCGCACTGGTCCACATGGGTTGGGCAACCGGCGGCGGCTCGGCGCAGGTTCTATTCGCGCTATTCGGTGGCCAGGTTTTCGAACGGGGGCCGGGAGGCATCGGCCTGTTGTGGGGCGCGGCGGGCCTGGGTCTGCTGGCGGGCG
The DNA here is from genome assembly GCA_027624045.1 of Acidobacteriota bacterium. Taxonomy (GTDB): domain Bacteria; phylum Acidobacteriota; class Terriglobia; order Bryobacterales; family UBA6623; genus JAPPLB01. Next base: position 18,495 of record JAQBUE010000064.1, on the reverse strand, counting down.
GCATCCTAACCCACATGTTCGGACGCCACATTAGTTTCGAGCGCTATAAGAAAACGATCATCATCTGCCATCTGCTCCACGGCGTCTCCTACATGCTTTTCAGCCAGGCGCCGAACCTCTGGACGGCCCTGATTTTTGTGGCTCTGTCGCGAGTCGGGCTGGCGGTGAGCCAAATTCTCAATCAGACACAGCTTCTGATCCATGTCGGCGACGCGTACCGCGGGAGAGTTTTCTCAACGATCGAGACGCTGACTTGGGCCATGGTCATGTTTTCGGTGACGGCGGCCGGCGTTGCGTCCGAGACGGTGGATCCCAGGATCATCGGGCTGTGCGCCGGATTCGTGAGTTCGCTAACCGCTGTCGGCTGGGGCTGGGCGAACCACAAAGGACGTCTTCCCGAGCCGTTCCTGCGGGGTATTGAGCCAGAAGAAGTCGAGATCCGCGGCGTTCCCAGGGCCTGACGCAGATCTTCACGATATGCGTCAAACGGCGGGCGCGGCCGTAATGCGCTCCGCGACGATGTCAATCTGTCGCGAGAAGGGGTGTTCGGGAAAGCGCAAGGAGAACAAGCCGCTGCTGGCAAGTTGTACGACTTCGAAATTCAAAGTGAATACGCCCGGCACCGGCATCCCGTAAGTTCTTTCCAGATGTCCGCGCAGCGCCCGCGTCTCCAAATCAGGGGGCACTTTGTTGACCAGCATCATCATGTCCCGGACTTTTAGCTGGCGGGCGAGTTCGACCGTCACGGCCGTTCCCTGGAAATCCTGATTGTCGGGCCGGATAACGACGAGCAGCAGATCGCAGACGGCTATCGAGAGCAGCGTCTCATCGTTGACGCCTGGATGCGTGTCGATAAAAAGGTAGTCCAGTTCAAGGCGTTCGATCGCATCGTGGAAGCCGCTGTTGAGCAGCGAAACATCGTACCCTTCGTCAACGATGCGAACGATTTCCCTTTGCTTGAGACTGGCGGGGATCAAATGAAAGGGCGGAACCACAAGAGCCTTGCCGGCGGACTCGCGCTGAATCTTGGGCGCCACATCGTACGCCGCCTGCTCGATCGAGCATTTGCCCCAAAGAAAGTCGTTCAGAGAATACTTAATCTCGTCCTCTGTGAGCCCAAAGATGACGTGGATGCCGGGCGACTGGATATCGGTGTCGATGACGCCCACGCGGCGCCCCGTTCGCGCCACGGCTACCGCCAGATTGGCCGTGAGGTTCGACTTGCCGGTTCCTCCTCGAAACGAATGAACCGAGATTATTTTGCTCATTGCTACCCTTCCGCCCCAGGTTAGTGTGATCTAACTACGAAACTTTAGCATTCCCTGGAGGGCAACGCCGAAGCGGCTGGCGTCGTTCGCGCCCGTCTAGAATTCTGTTGGGTCTTTCGATGATGATTTCTTTTTCCGAAGCTCGCCCGCGAGATCTTGAACACGCCGGAACGATGGGCTGTCAACGATCTCCCGCGCTTCCTGCTCAACTCGGCCGCGGTCGAGTTGCAGCATCTCGCTGAGGGCCGGCCCGTTGCGGATGATCGTTGTCTCTTCTTCGTGTTGCGGCCGGGCCAGCAGGAAGCGCAGTTTCGGGCCGGTCGGACCCAACTGCAGGATCGCGCCGTCTTCGAGCGTTGCTGTCTCGACAACGTCATCTGCAATAAATGTCCCGTGCCGGCCCATGGATATGAGCTCCCAGGCATTCCCGTGGGACCGCACCTCCGCGTGATAGCGGGAGACCTGTGGATCGCCGAGCGCAATGTCGTTGTCGTCGGAACGCCCAATGCGGATCATCGCCCGGTCGTCGAACTGCCATGTTTGGATTGCGTGGCCGCGAGCCGGATCCAGTAGTTGTAGAACGAATCTCTGGCTGGCTTGTGCTTGCTGGGTACCCTGACTCATACGACTGATCCTCGAACTATCCCCGCCAAGTTTACCGAACACTCGCATCTCGCCGCTGTGGGGACTAGTCGCGTTCCAGCAACTTCTTCAACCGTTCGCGCAACCGCGGACCATGCTGTGGGTCAGCAAGCGCGAATTCGATAAACGTCTCGAAATAACTCTGGTAGTTGCCAATGTCGTAGCGATGCTCGCCGGGCGCCAGCTTCACGCCCATCACGCGCCGTCCCGTCTCACACAGCATTCGGATTGCTTCCGTCAACTGAATCTCGCCGCGTTTGTCAGGCTTCACGTGGCGGATCATGTCGAAGATCACGGGCGCAAAAACATAGCGGCCGACGATCGCCAGGTTACTCGGAGCCTTGCCGGCTGGCGGTTTCTCGACAAGGTCGCCGATCGTGAAAACATCGCCATCCGTCTCTGGTTTGACCACACCGTAGAGCGACACCTGCTCGTCCGATACCGGCTCAACCGCAATCACCGCCGCGGCCTGATGCTGTTCGTAGACCTCGCTCATCCGGGCACAGATCCGTGACTGCCCTTGGAGTCCGATGATCGAGTCACCGAGCGCGACCGTAAACGGATCGTGCCCGACGAACGGCTCGCCGCACAGAATCGCGTCCCCCAAGCCTCGCTGGACACTCTGCCGCGTGTAGAGAAAGTGCGTCTTGAGCTTTTCGAACTCCAGCTCTTCAATCAACTCCTCTTTCGAGGTGGAGTTCAGCGAAGCGAGCAGATTGGGGTCATGGTCGAAATGGTTTTCAATCGATGATTTACCGCGGCCCGTGATGAACAGAATCTCCCGCACCCCCGATGCGGCCAATTCTTCGACAACGTACTGCACAATCGGCTTCTTCGCCACGGGCAGCATTTCTTTTGGCTGTGACTTGGTCGCCGGTAACAGCCGCGTGCCTAGGCCCGCTACGGGCACTATTGCGTTTTTGATCAACTTCGGATCTCCTTAGCGAACTTCTCTTGCCACCATACCAAGTCGCGTAAAGACACCTTTCCCGAAGCAGCAACAGGCAGGAGGCCAATCTGACCCCAGGCAGGCCCGCTCAAGGTCCGCGAGCTCGCCCGGTCCCGGCTTACAAACTCCGTGAAGCAGCCAGCGTTATCGACTGACCCGAGCCGGCATCCTGAATGCGAATCTTCCCGCCCTTCACTTCAACATCACTAACGCCGCGAAACCCATCCGGCGTCCTTGTCCAGAACATCAGGAAGCTGGTCTTGATTTCCGAACGCGCCGGCAGCCAGCGGTATAGCAATTCGCCAAACAGCTTGTTATCGGTAATCACGGTCCGCCGCGAAAGATCAAAAGCCTGCGTTCCGAACTCCAGCCCCCGCGCCATCATCCCTTCCGGCGGAAAGTGCTCCCAGGTTTGCAGCCAAGGCGACTCCGAGGTCTTAAAGACATAACCCAGCAGCAGCCGCTTCTCCGGGTGCAGGGCCGTCACGAAGGCGTGCTCGCGGCCCGTCATCAAATGTGTCGTATGGTCGAGTGAATCGGAAGGTTTCGGTGCCGCCCGCAGATCCGCCTTGCCGCCGGCGATCAGCGGCGCCATCGGCCACTCGAATTCGACACCCGAGGGCAGGCGGTGCGAGCGGGGCCGCTGGCCCTCATGCGGCCGGGTCATCGCGCGATTCTTCGACATGTCAACCACGGTCACGCCGCGCTCAAGAAACGGTGAGCCGATTGTGGCGTGTTCGGCCCAGCAGATCGGCCGGTCAAACGCCAGCAGGTTCCGCAGGCGGCTGTTGACATACACGACGTTCTCCCCGTCGACCATCTCGATTGTGCGCGTCAAGACTTCGTGAACACGCGGAAGCTGGACGGCCTGCGTCAAGCTCGATACTTTCCCTTGCTTGGCGGCGGCCTGCGTTACCCAGGGAAGCGTGTGGGCCTCGCCATGCCCGGGCAGTCCCGCTTGGCCCTCTTCTTTCGATACCGGCCCAAAGCCATCGACGCATACGAAGTGCCCTGCCGATCCACCCGCGCGAATCGGCTTGCCCGCCTCGATGTCGGCGCGAAACGAATCCCACATGGGATTCATCTTTTCCGGGTCATCGTTGAGAGTGAGACTGACCATCGCGCCGCCGAAGGGCAGCACCTTGAGCTCGATCTTGTCGTTGGCCATCACGAAGGCCGGCTGTCCGTGAAACTCGCCGTCTTGAACGCTGTCGGGCGGAGCCGCCCATAACACCATCCCTGCGACCGCGGTAGTCACCAACCCGAGGACGAAACGCCGAAGATTAGACCTGTTGAGATTTGACATGACCACCAGATTATACGCTCCGGAGATCATTTTTCGAAGCCTTGAAGATCGGCGCTAGCCGCTCTCGGCCCACTGCACGAACCACGCTGCTGATGAACCCCTCGAAGCCCGAAGCCGTATCATCTTTCCCAATCTGCGATCTTGAATCCGCACTTCCTCGTTCGCGAAGTCAATCTCGCTCACACCCTCGAACCCATCCGGCGCGCGCGTCCAAAGCATCAGGAAGCTCGATTCGATCGTTGAGCGTGCCGGCAACCAGGACGATCGATCGGCCGCCCAAGTGGGTGAATGGAAGCTAGTGTCCCGCCGCGTCGCCCCACAGCTTCTGTAAGCGTGCGTCGCGGCCGCAGCCCCAACGGTAGTATTTGTACCGAACGGGATTCTTCACGTAGTAGTCCTGATGGTAGTCTTCGGCCGCATAGAACGGTTCCGCGGCTAGGATTTCAGTGCGCATTTTTCCATCCAGCTTGCCTTCCGATTCGATAGTCGCCTTCGACTGTTCGGCCGCGGCGTGTTGCACGTCGTCCAACGCGAAGATCGCCGATGTGTAATGCCGGCCCTTGTCGCAGAACTGCCCGCGTCCATCGAGTGGGTCGATGTTGTGCCAGAACACCTCAAGCAGTTTGTCGTAGCTGACACGTTTGGGGTCGTATTCGATTTGGACAGCCTCGCGGTGTTTGGTCCTTCCGGATGAGACCTGCTCATACGTCGGATTCTTTTCAGCACCGCCTATATAGCCTGATGTCGTCGAGATCACGCCGTCGAGTTTGTCGAACGGAGGCTCCATGCACCAGAAGCAGCCGCCGGCAAAAATAGCTATCGCCGTGTCGTCCCGCTTCGGAGCAGCGGCGGCGGGTGCCGCCAGAACCGTAATGACCGCGAGCGTGATGAGTAAGCCGCTGTAACGCATTGTCAGATGCCTCCCTTGAGTAGTGATAACTATTTGCCGGACGATTCGCCGCCGGCGGGTTCGAACTTCATCGCCGCACCGTTCATGCAGTAGCGCAAGCCGGTGGGACGCGGGCCGTCGTTGAATACGTGGCCCAGGTGACCGCCGCAGCGGCGGCAATGGACTTCGGTGCGCGTCATGAACCAGGAGCGGTCTTCGGTCTTGCCGACAGCATTTTCGAGCGGCTGCCAAAAGCTCGGCCATCCGGTTCCGCTTTCATACTTCGTCTCGGACGAATACAGAGGCAGATCGCAGCCCGCGCAAAGGAACGTGCCGCGGCGCTTTTCGTGATTGAGCGGGCTGGCTCCGGGGCGCTCGGTCCCCTCTTTGCGCAGTACCTGGTACTGTTCCGGTGTGAGTATCTGGCGCCATTCTTCGTCCGTGCGTGTCACTTCGAAATTCTTACCTTTCTCCGCCCGTGCGGCGGCCCCGAGAAACAGGGCTGCGGTGGTCCCCCATGTGAACTGTCGACGTGTCGGTTTCATTCGCTTGCCTCCATCGTATCTGTCTCTTCATTCGTAACACGTGCGCGGGTTGTTACTCTTGAAACGCAAAAACTCGCTGAAGTATTCCCGGGGCATCGCGTCGTTAGGCCGCCGGGCCGCGGTCCGGCGGTCTAGACGGCCATAACCGCCACAACATAGAATAGGGGAGGCCTTCCCTGACGTGACGAAAAGGTTGCAAAAACCTAGCTTCACCCACAAACTTCGCCCCGGCTTCTGTTCGGTTACGCTGCGACTGCTCTTCGCCGTCACGGCCTGTATCACTGCCGTCAATGCAGCAGACGAATCCGCGGCCGGGGCGGTTGCCACTTTTCGCGCGTATTGCGTGCAGTGCCACAGCGAAGCGGCGGCTGCGGCGGGGATCGACCTCAAGAAGCTGACTTCGCGCGATTCGATTGCCGAAAGCTATAAGCAGTGGCGCAAAGTTCAGGGCGTTCTCGAGTTGAAGACAATGCCGCCGGCGGGCTTGCCCCAACCGAGCGAGGCCGAGCGGAATCAAGCCGCCGAGTGGGTTCGTACCGAACTCGACGGATATGCGGCGAAGCACGCCGGTGAGCCGGGGCGGGTGACGATCCGCCGGTTGACGAGCGGCGAGTATGCCTATACGGTGCGCGACCTGACGGGTCTTGATCTGAACGTCGATCGGGATTTCGCCGGCGATGCGGTTGGTGGCGAGGGCTTCACGAACTTTGGCGACGTGCAGTTCATGGCCGACGCCAATATTGAGAGCTACCTGGAAGCGGCCAAGCGGATCGCGGATCACGCGGTGATCGGGGCGGGGCCTCTGTCGTTCTACGAAGACCCCGGCATGAGTGGTTTCGAGCTGTCGGCGATCCACCGCATCCATGACATCTATCGCAAGCACGGTTTCCGAGCCGTGGCGGCGGAGGGCGGCCGGGCGTTCGGGCTGGAACGCTATGGCAAGGCTTTCTATGCCGCGTGGCGCTACCAGTACCGCGACGCCTTGGGAGAGAGCGGTGTTTCGCTTGACGAGATCGCGGCGCGTGAAAACCTCAGCCCGCGCTTCATCCGGCACATCTGGTCGGTGCTCCAGCAATCTTCGCCCAGCTATCCGACATCCGAAGTCGTCTCGCAATGGAAGAGCTTGCCCGCCCCCAGTGGCGCCGGCAGCTCGGCGGACGTGGACGCCATGCGGGCCAATTGCGCGGAGATCCAGGCCTTCGTTATCAATTGGCCGCGGGAGCTGTTCGCAGCGGGTGAACTGGCCGCCGGGGGTGCCGGCGACGAGCGGGCTCTCGTTATCACCGATGAATCCTTGGCCCCCGCCGTCAAGCATAAACTGAGCTTCACTTCACGCGATACGGATGAGAAGTCGGGCTTTTACCTTTCGATCGTTCCGGTCAATCCCGCGTCAAGCGAGAAGCCGGTCGTCGTCTGGCGAAACCCCACGATCCGCGTACTGCGGGGGGATCGAAGCCGCGAGCCCGAGCAGACTTTGCAGTCGGTGCTCGATGAAACCAGCGCCCAGAAACTCGCCTTCGGTCGCAGGCCCGACGGCGGAGCGATCGGCCCCGATGACTTTGCAACGGAAGGAGAGACGCTGCTGTTTCTCCCGATGAAGCCAAGGGAAGGCACGTTGGGATTTCAATTGGATGTCACTGTCGAGGTCGGCCTGGAGCGGTCGAACGACGCCGTTCTGCGCTGCACCATCGCCGATCGCAAAGGCGCCGCCGCGAGAACGCCGGTCTGGGCGCTGCTGGCGGACCCCAAGAGCGAGGGTTTCCTGACCTGGAAGAGTCATGTCCTCGAATACGCCGCGAATCTGCCGCAGACTTCCCACGGGGAACCGACACCTTCCGACCGCGATCCGGTCCCCGAGCCGTTCGACAATACCTACAACCAGCCCGAACGTGACAGCTTCCATTACCGCGTCAAGTATTTCCGCAACGATCAGTTTCTGGTGGACAAGATGCTTGATGACGCCACCAGACAGCAGCTCGAACAGGCTTGGTCCGATCTTTACGCATCCTTCGAGTACCACGATGCATTTGCCAATCTTCTCGGGGTTAAGTACGGCTTTAACCTCGACGGCAAGGGTATCGCCGCGTTGACCGAGAGCGCGATCGAGGCGCTGCCCGCCGAATCGCGTCCTTATATAAAGGCCATGCGGGCAGGGCAGCAAGAGACGGTTGCCGCGCAGATGGCGGCTCATCCCCGTCACATCGAAGAAGCGATCGAGTTCGCGAGCCGTGCCTGGCGGCGTCCGCTCACCGCGCGGGAAAAGGACAGCCTTCGCTCGTTCTACACAACAGCGCGGGAAGACGGCGGACTCGATCACCGCAAGGCGATCCGCGCCCTGTTGACGCGCATTCTGGTCGCCCCAGATTTCCTCTATCGGCTGGAGCAACCCGAGGAACTCTCGGGCGTGACGCCACTCTCTGACTGGGAGATGGCCGGCCGGTTGAGCTACTTCTTGTGGTCGTCGACTCCCGATGTCGAACTGCGGCGTGCGGCACAGGCGGGCGAATTGAGCGATCCCGCGAAAATCCGGCGGCAAGTCAAGCGTATGCTTGCCGACCCGAAGGCGCGCCGCCTGGCAACGGAGTTCTTCGGTCAATGGCTCGGCTTCTACCGCTTCGATCAGCACCGCGGAGTCGACACAATGCGCTTCCCGGAATTTACGGACGAAGTGAAGGCGGCCATGTATGACGAAGCGGTCTCATTTTTCGAGTACGTGATTCGCGAGGACCGCCCGGTTCGCGAGATCGTTTCGGCGGACTATACTTTCCTGAATCAGAAGCTGGCAAAGCATTACGGTATCGAGAAGGAAATCACTGCCGCTGGCGCGGCCGAAAAGGTGGATGGCGCCGACGCATTCCGGCGCGGCGGTTTGCTTCGCTTGGGAGCTGTGCTGACGGCGACATCCGCCCCGCTGCGCACGAGTCCCGTGAAGCGCGGTGATTGGGTGCTGCGCCGGATTTTGGGCACGCCTACGCCGCCTCCCCCTGCCGACGCCGGGTCGATCCCCGCCGACGAGAAGTTATTCGGAGGGCTCACCGTGCGTGAGAAGCTCGATGCACATCGCCGCAATGCTTCTTGTGCAAGTTGCCATACTCGCATCGACCCGCTCGGGTTTCCCCTGGAGCATTACGACGCGGTCGGCCGTTGGCGTAGCGAATACGCTGAGGGTCAGCCGATCGACGCCACGACGACGCTCGGTGAGGATACGCGCATTGACGGTGTAGACGGACTGCTCGACTACCTCGAAACCCAGGAGCAGCAGGTCGTTCGCACGCTCTCCTCAAGGTTGATCGGATACGCTCTGGGGCGTACGATATTGCTATCGGACCAGCCACTCATTGATCGATTGACCGCGGCTGGAGGCAAGACCGCCTTCGCTGATTTGGCAGCCGAGATCGCGACGAGCCACCAGTTCCGCTATCGGCGTGGTCGCAATGACGCCGACCCCGCAGCGGTGCACAGCGGAGCGGCGGAGGACTAGGAAGCGGGTGCCGGAATGAGGAAGCGCATGCAACAGCAGATAGAACAAGGGCTGACGCGGCAACAACGTTCACGCAGGCGTTTCTTGCGCGGCACGGGTGTGGCACTGGCGTTGCCCTGGATGGAGTCGCTGCCGTTGTGGGGCTCGCAAACAGCGAAGACGGCCGCGCAGGTGGGGCTTGATCAACCGCCGACGCGCTTCGGCGTCCTCTACTTTTCGAACGGCGTCGAACCGGCCCACTGGTGGGCCAAAGGCAGCGGTGCTTCGATGGAAATCGGACCCGGTCTCAAACCGATGCAGCCGTACCGCGAGGACATCAGCTTCATTCGCGGGCTCTACAACCAATCCGCCGTTGCTTCCTCAAGCCCTCACCTTGGGCGCATGCCGAACATGCTCTCGGGCGCGACCGTCAGTCTCGACCCGAGTGATATCCGCGTCGGTAAGACAATGGATCAGGTGCTATCCCAGCAGATCGGCTACAACACGGCGGTACCGAGTCTGGTGCTGGGCATCGAGCCCAACGAACTTCGTCTCGAAGACGGCGTCTCGATGATTTACGGCTCCTGTATCTCGTGGGCGGCCGACGCGAAACCCGCCACGAAGGAGATTTACCCCGCGCGTGCTTTCGATCGTCTCGTCGGTGACGGTAAGGGACGTGAACTCGACCGCAGCGTTCTCGACGCCGTACTCGAGCAAGCGCACGACGTGCGCGGGAAGGTCAGCAGCGGCGACCGGCGCAAGATCGACGAGTATATGGAGTCGATCCGCGATATCGAGACACGCATCGAGCGGGCTTCACGCGAGGAGCGGCTCGAAGGTTGGAGGCCGACGCTCAGCGAACCGGACATGCCGCGCCCGGACGATAACCTGCCTCAGGATATCCCCGAGCACATGAAGCTGATGCTGGATCTGGTCGTGCTCGCTTTCCAGATGGACAAAACGCGGGTCGCCACCTGCATGCTCAACAACGATCTCTCGCAGATGAACTTCGGGTTTATCCCCGGCGTGCAAGGTGCGCTGCATCTTGACCTCACGCACAACGGCAAGGCTCCGGAACTGGAAGCGATGTATCTCAAGACGAACCAGTTCCACATCCAGCAATTCGCCTACTTGCTCAAGCGTATGAAGGAAATCGACGAAGGCGGCCGGTCGCTGCTCGACAGTTCGATGCTCATGTGCTGCTCGAACCTGTTCGACGGCGATGCCCACGGGGCCGATCAGATGCCAATCTTATTGGCCGGCCGCGGCGGCGGATTGCAGCCGGGCCGTGTCCTCGACTACCTCGACAAGGGCGACGACAGCCGCCGAGCTTGCAGCCTCTACCTGTCGCTGATGGACCGCATGGGCGTGAAGCTTGACCGTTTCGGCGATACGGATAAGCGGCTGGTTGATCTTTAGGCTACCGGCTACAAATCAAGGGCAGCCCGTCAGCGGTGGCCGTGGCTGCGTTGGTGATGTTGGTGGTTACAAGTACGGACGCCTGCTCGGCGACCGGGAAGGCGCTCTCAAAGGCCGCAACGGCCACCCCACCATCCGCCGTTGAAGCCGCTATCGGTAGGCGGATCGCTGAGTGCGATGGAAAGCCAACAGGCCGGAGTCAGCTTGCGAGAAGTTAAGATGAGCTTGCATGGTTAGGTCGTCCACTTTAGTCGGGATTCTGCTGCTGGCCATTGTTGGGACTGGGCTCCTCTACGTCGGCTGGCACACCATGTCGTCGGGAGCAGAAGCAACCTGTTCGGTGTGCGGCCGTCCGGTTCACGCGGAATCCCGTGCCGACGGTGTGGTCGATGGCCGGGAGCAAACGTTTTGTTGTGCCGCATGCGCGCTACGAGCGCGTGAGCAGACGGGCGCGGACGTCAAGATCAGCAGCGTGCGTGACTACGAGTTAGGCCAAGCCCTCGCCCCGGCAGCCGCCTACTTCGTGGTGGGAAGCCAGATCAATCTTTGCATGCGCGAGCATGTGCATATGGACGCCCACAAGGAAGCGAGCACCATGGAGTTCGATCGCTGCTCGCCCAGCGTTCTGGCGTTCGGCAGCCAAACGGCCGCCACGCGATTCCGCGCCGAGAATGGTGGAGCCGTCCAGACGTTGGCCGAGTTGCAGGATTCCTATCGTTGAATCCGCCGGGATCATCGCTCACGGCTTCCAGTCTCCGCGGCGCTCCACCTCGTACAGCTTGAGCTTGAAGCGCCGGTAGAATTCAGGGTCAACGGGCCTCTTGAGGGCGAACTTATATACCTTCGTCATTCGAAACGCGCCTCGGCCGTCCTCATAGACGTGAATCTCCAGGCGGTAGGGGTCCGCGGACCACACCGACTGAACATCCCTTGCAACAAGCCATTCGCGAGATTTCTTCTCGGTATCCGTTACGTAAACGATTCGCTCGGGAGAGAAGTACAAAGTTCCCTGCGACCCGCCTAACGTCGTCAGATACTTGGCCGGAAGCTCAAGCTCGGCAGGCTGCTCGGCGTCCTTTTCAGGGAAGACGGGCCGGCTTACAACTCGATTCGTGATCGGTCTGGCCATGCGAGTCGCGACGTACTCTAAGACCGCGTCCGTGAACTCCCCGGATGTGAGAACGAAGCGGTAGCGCCGATCCTGGCCAAGCTGCCAGGCCACGTCTTCGTAGCTGAGCAGCCGAAATTCAGTCGGGCTCACGCGGTCGAGAAACTGGATATCTTCGTACGTCCAAGTGCGGCTCTCGTCATCCTTGCCGGCCGGCACGAACGAGATTCCGGAGTCGTCGATTCGAACAGCGCCCTTCTGGTCGAACCAGAGACTTTTCTTGTGAATAACTTCGAAATTGGTCTGTGCGCTCACAAGTCCGGTTGTCAGCAGCAGCAAGATCAGCGTTTTCATGTCTGAGCCTCCTTGAGTCTTCGAAAGCCGCGAAACGGCTCGCCTTTGGGTAGTCCTCGGGCTTTCCAGAGGTAATAGATGACCGGGTAGATCACGAGCACCACAATGCCTGACGTGATGACGCCTCCAACAAGCGGCGTCGCGATACGCTTCATCACATCAGCCCCGGTGCCGGTGCTCCACATGATGGGAAGCAGCCCGATCACATCCGTGGCAATGGTCATCAAGATGGGGCGCACGCGTTTGACCGAGCCATCGTAGATAGCCTCTATGAGCGCCGCGCGATTCGTGAGCAGTCCGCGTTCCTTGTAGTCGTTGTACGAGACGTTGAGATAAAGCAGCAGCACGATGGCCGTCTCGGCGTAGAGCCCCGCGAGGGCAATCACGCCGACCCAGACGGCAATGCTCAGGTTGAAGTCAAGAGCGTAGAGCAACCAGACCGACCCAATCAGCGCGAAGGGGACTCCTAGTAGCACAAGCACGGCCTCGGTCACCGAGCCTGTGTTGAGGTAAAGGATCACGAAGATCAGCAGGATCGTCAGCGGAACCACGTATAGCAGCCGCTGTTGGGCTCTCAGCATGTGTTCGTACTGCCCGCTCCACGAGATGGTGTAGCCGGGCGGGATATTGACGTTCTCGGCGACTGCCGTCTTTGCACGCTCCACGTAGGTACCGACATCTATGTTGCGAATATCCACATAGACCCAGGCATTCGGCTTGGCGTTCTCGCTCTTGATCCCAGGCGGGCCGACGACGAACTTGAGGTCAGCGAGCTGGCCAAGCGGGATGTGCTGCCCGCTCGGAGTCGGCACCAGCACGGAACGCAGACCGGGAAGGTCGTCTCGAAGCTCGCGGCTGTAGCGCAGGTTCACCGGGTAGCGTTCAAGGCCCTCAACCGTGTTCGTGATGTTCATGCCGCCGATCGCGGTCTGAATCACGTTTTGGACGTCGCGTATGGTGAGGCCGTAGCGGGCAATGGCTTCGCGATCGATCGTGAAGTCGAGATAGTTTCCACCCATGACGCGCTCGGCGTACACGCTCAGCGTGCCGGGGACGTTCCGCATAACGCGCTCAATCTCCTTGCCCAGGCGTTCCAGTTCCGCCAGGTCGGCTCCGGCGATCTTGATGCCGACCGGAGTCTTGATGCCGGTCGAGAGCATGTCGATGCGGGTCTTGATAGGCATGGTCCAGGCGTTGGTGAGACCCGGGATTTGAATGGCGGCGTTCATCTCGTCCGTCAGTTTTTCGGGCGTCATGCCCGGCCGCCACTCGCTCTCTGGTTTGAGCATGATGGTGGTCTCAATCATCGATAGCGGTGCCGGATCAGTCGCGGTGTCGGCGCGGCCGATCTTTCCGAAAACGTGATGAACCTCGGGGAAGGTCTTGATGATCTTGTCGGTCTGCTGAAGAATCTCTCGCGCCTTCGTAATCGATAGTCCGGGAAGAGTGGTCGGCATGTAGAGCAGGTCGCCCTCCCAAAGTGGAGGCATGAACTCCGAACCAAGCCGCGCAAACGGCGCCGCCGTCACCGCCAGTGCGAGTACAACAAGAACAAGAACCGGGATCTTGAAGCGAAATACAAAAGCGAGAATGGGCTCGTAGAGAAAAATCAGCAGCCGGCTGATCGGGTTCTTCTCCTCGGGTCTGATGCGTCCGCGCACCCAGTAACCCACCAGAACGGGAACGAGCGTGACCGCCAGCAACGCGGCGGCGGCCATCGAGTACGTCTTCGTGAACGCCAGCGGCTTGAAAAGGCGCCCCTCTTGGGCCTCCAACGCAAACACCGGCATGAACGACACGGTGATAACCAACAGCGCGAAGAAAAGCGACGGGCCGACCTCCTTCGACGATGCCGCGATGATCTCCCAGTGGGGTTTCTTGCCGCCGTCGCGCGCGAGGTGTTTGTGCGCGTTCTCAACCATCACGATGCCTGCATCGACCATCGTGCCGATGGCGACAGCGATCCCCCCGAGCGACATGATGTTGACGTTGAGGCCCTGCAAGTAAATCGCGATAAACGCCATCAGAATCCCTACCGGGAGCGTGATAACCGCGACGAGCCCGCTTCTAACGTGAAACAAAAACACCAAACAGACAAGGCCGACGATGAGGAACTGCTGGCTCAGGCTTGACTCGAGACTCTCGACCGCGCGCCCGATCAGTGCCGAGCGGTCGTAGGCAATCTCGATTTCCACGCCTTCGGGAAGCCCCGCCTTAACCTGCTCGAGCTTTGCTTTGACGTCCTTGATGACCTGCAGAGTGTCCGCGCCATAGCGGACAACAATAATCCCGCCGACAGTCTCTCCTTCACCGTTCCAGTCGGCTAATCCCCGGCGGATCTCAGGTCCAATGCCGACGCGGGCCACATCTTTGACCAGAACAGGCGTGCCGTTCGCATCGACAGCGAGCACGATCTTGCGTATGTCGTCGAGTGACTGAATGTAGCCCAGTCCTCGAATCATGAACTCCTTTTCCGCAACCTCAAGCAAGCGGCCGCCCACGTCGCTGTTGCTGTTCTCGACGGCCATGCGAATCTTCGAGATGGGGATGTTGTAGGCGCGAAGCTTGTCCGGGTCAACGGTGATTTGGTACTGGCGCACGAAACCGCCGATGGCGGCCACCTCGGAGACGCCGGGTACGCTTGTTAGCTCATATTTGAGAAACCAATCCTGTATCGAGCGAAGTTCGCTCAAGTCGTGGCGATCAGATTTGAGCGCGTACATGAACGCCCAGCCAACGCCTGTGGCGTCAGGTCCCAGCGTCGGGTTGACGCCCTCGGGGAGATTCCCAGACACGTAGTTGAGGTATTCAAGAACACGGCTGCGCGCCCAATACATGTCCGTACCGTCTTCGAAGATGATGTAAACCAGCGAAAAACCGAAGAACGAGTAGCCGCGCACGACCTTGGAATAGGGCACGGCAAGCATCTGCGTCGTGAGCGGGTAGGTGACTTGATCTTCAACGATGCGTGGCGCTTGGCCCGCATACTTGGTGTAGATAATGACCTGTACGTCGGATAGATCCGGGATGGCGTCGAGCGGTGTCCGCGACACAGAGTAGAGGCCCGCCGCCACGATGAACAGCGTCCCCAGCACAACCAGGAACCTGTTCTTGATCGACCAATCGATGATGCGTTCAAACATGGCTCGTCCTTAGTGCTGGTGCGCGGGCGACATCGGCGGCCCACTGGTTCCCGTGCCTGCTCGCTCACTCAGCAGTTGGCTGATGGCTGCTTTCAGGTTGCTCTCGGAGTCGATGAGAAACTGCGAAGAGGTCACAATCGTTTCGCCCGCCGACAGGCCTTGAGTGATTTCCTGCATGCCGTTACTCTCGATCCCCAGTTGCACTTCGCGGGGCTCAAACAGGCCTGCCGCCTTGACCACCACGACAATCGCACGCTCCCCGCTATGCAGGACCGCCTGATCGGGAACCAAGATGGAGTTCGAGACTCCGCCGGCGCGTAATGAGACGTTTGCGAACATCTGCGGCCTGAGTTTGAGGTCTTTGTTGGCGACCTCGACAAGGGCGGTTAAGGTTCGTGTTTTGGGATTCATCGCGGGGCGCAACAGGAGGATCTTGCCGCTCCAGCGCCGCCCGGGATAGGCGTCAACTTCAACGCTGACCGTTTGTCCTTCTCGAACATGCCGGATGTCCTGTTCGAAAAACTCAACCTCGGCCCAAAGGGTTGCATGGTGAGCGAGCTTCAATATGGTCATTCCGGGGCTGAGCTTCATCCCTTCAAACGAGTCGCCCATCTTGGCGACGATCGACCCTGATGCGGGTGATAGGAAACGTATGGTCCGGCCTGCCTCCTTTCTCTCTTCGAGAGCCTCGATCTGCTCTTCGGTCATGTCCCAGTAACGGAGCCGCTCGCGAGCCGATTTCAGCAGGGACTTGGCGCGCTCGATCGCATCCGGGTAGGCCCCATTCGCGGTGAGCCGCTCGACGTAGGCCATCGCGGCGAGGTATTCCCGCTCGGTGGTTACGAGCTGAGGGGAGTAGATTTCAAAGAGCACATCGCCCTTGTTAACCGGTTCTCCTACGTTGTTGAAATTGGCCTTCTCGATCCAGCCTTCAAACTTCGTACTGACCGACACGACCTTTTCCTCGTTGTGCGCGAGGACGCCGACAGTGCGAATCTCCATCGGCAGAGAACCTCGTTGGACCTCGGTCGTCCGAACAGCGAAGTTTTGCAGGAAGCTCCGGCTGACGCGGATTCCCCCCTCGGTGGGCGCCTCGTCTTCGTAGACCGGAACCAGGTCCATCCTCATGGGAGATTTGCCGGGTTTATCGGAAACGTAATTGGGATTCATCGGGGCGCGCCAGTGGAGAATCTTGCGCTCCGCGGCAGGCAGCGAAGGCTCCCCGCCTCCTGCTTGCATACCAACCGACATGAGCCTCATACCGCAAATCGGACAGTCACCGGGCCCTTCCTGAACGACCTGTGGATGCATGCCGCAGGTGTAGAGGCCTTTTTCGGATGCGCCTGTTGTGTCGCCCATCTCATGAGTCCGGCCTAGAAAATGGTCGATCCACATCGAGTCCGAAGGATTCCAGATGAAGGCCGCGGCAAGGCCCAGTCCCACCACCATGCCCGCGACGAGTAGTGCGGTTCCTTTCAGCTTTGCGTTCATGGTTTCTCCTCCGGAAAGGCGGAACCGATGGCCCGTTCCATGTCAGCCAGCGCCTTTAGGTAGTCGGTTTCGAGACGTGCAAGTCCGAGCCGAACTTCAAGAAGCGTGCGCTCGCCATCAAGCAGGTCGAGCACCCCCGTCGTTCCGGTGGCATACGCCGTTTCAGTAGATTGCAGCGCTTGCTCGGCCTGCGGCAAGAGCGCCTTCTCGAAAAGCGCGAGTTGTTCTTCGATGGTTTGGATGCGAAAACCGACAGCGCGCACCGAAAAGCCGACTTCGTTCACGGCTTCTCGATACGCTTCGCGCGCGGCCCCGAAGGTTTCCGTAGCCTCCTGGACGCCGGCGTCATACTTGCGCCGGAAAATAGGAAGATTGACGCCGACGGCAACGCTGTAGACATCTTTGCCGTTGTCCTCGGGCGGGCTCAATCGACCAGCTAGATCGTGCCGGCCATTGACGTTACCCCACGAAGCGCCGAGCGTGAGATCGGGCCAGTATTGCCGTTTGGCCAAATGGATTCGCTTTTCGTTCTTCTCAATTTCCAGAAACGCTGCCTTAACCTCGGGCCGCGCGTCGCGCCCAAGCGCATAGAGCGCATCAAGGTCGATCTCGACATCAAGAGGGCTCAATCTCTCGATCGTCGCGATCGGCGTTCCGGCAGGCTGATCGCGAACAGTATTCAGAGCGGCTTCTGAGTCGACACGCTGTCGTTTCAGCACCTGCAACCGATTGCGGTCGCGGGTGATCTCCGCTTGCAGCTTGATGACGGCCTGCTGCAACCCAACCCCCTGCGAGTAACGGGCCTGAGCGAGAGTCTCATAGTGCCCCAGCAGTTGTTCGTCTTCGTTTGTGATGACGATGGCGCGGTCGATGTAGGCAAGGTCATAGTAGGCGAGCTTCACTTGCTGAATCACCGCGGCTCGATAAGCTTGGTGAAGTTCGCTCAGTACCGCAGCTCCCTTCGCGGCCACCTCGCCTTGGTCGGAGAGTTTGCCAAACCATGGAAATTTCTGAGAGAGCGACAGGACCGTTGTCTGCGGACCGACCCGCGTCTCGGGCGTACGGGCGAACTGGGTCACACCGAGCATCGGGTCGGGCAGCGATGTGACCTGAGGAATGCGCTGAAGACCGGATTGGTAGCGCAAGAACGATTCGCGCACGCGAGGGTTGCGGTCCAGCGCTTCCTCGATCAACCCTCGCAGCCGAGCGTCGTTGTTCGTGGAATACGTTTGCGCCGATGCTCCAACCACGAGCAGCAGCAGCGCGCAAAGGCGAAGCAGCATCACCAACCTCCTTAAGATCCGTGGAAAGCCATTAGCCCGAGAGGCAAACTGCCTCCGGCTAGTTACACCGGGTTGTCTCAACTGGAGAGACATCCCGCGATGCGGCCCGTAGTAGCGCCATCAGACGCACCGTGGGCTTGTCGCAAGAACCGCGCCGGGAGGCGAGGCTCTAGATCAGGAAGCTGGCGTTAAGGATGTACAGCGATGGTTGGGGATAAGCGTGAGCGAGCCGAAGCGGGGCCCTCGCGGGGTAATCTTGAACAGGAGTGGCTAATCCAGCGGCCGCCGGAACGGATTCGAACGATTGCAGGTCCGGGCTCCTGAGTCCATCCTGCAAGGCCGCGCGCTCAGCCGCTTGCGCGCATCGCGTCTTGCAGCCGGTCGAGTCCTCGTCTGAATGTTGATCCGGCTTCTCGCAGCAGTCGTGAGCGCCCGGCACGAGGTTCGCGAGCATCAGCGGACACGGCAACACTCCCGCCACCAGGGCAAGGCACGCAACCATTGCTACTAAGCGTCCCATAACTGTCATGTTACGCCCGGTTGCCGGTTTCGTCAACGAGGCGTGTGGGCGTGTCGGCGCAATGTGAAAAGATCCCCTACTGAGCAAAGTAGAACGATCCCCTTGGGGCGAGAGATGC